>NZ_JBLLEB010000037.1:0-41943 GCF_047690175.1 Roseomonas sp. BN140053
GTGCTGGAGCGCATCGCCGACCATCCCGTCAGCCGGGTCGCTGAACTCCTGCCGTGGAACCTGTCAAGCGACGCCGAAGCCGCAGCAACCTGACAGTCGGTCCCCGCGTCACCGGACGCTTACCCCGTTAGCCAGGGTCAGGATGCTGCGCATCAAGTCTTTCGGAAACGGTGGTTTTCGTGGGTCGCTTGTGGTTACGAACGAAGTTCGCGCCCAAAAAGGCTACTAGGTCGCACTATTACCAACTCCAACGCGACCGGGCCTGCGGTGCACCGCGTCCGTGGGTGTCAGGAAGCGTTCTACCCGGGCCAGCTCCGCATCCAGGGCGCGACGGAACTCCATGCTCATCGGCGCACGGTGGGCGTAGCCGATTGCAGCATCCAGCTTGCCCCCGGGCAGCGTGAGGTTGGCCCAGCCGATGACTGCGCCGCGCCAGAGCAGCGGCAGGGCGTAGTAGCCGAACTGCCGCTGGGGCGGGGGCGTATAGGCCTCGAACCGGTAGGCCCAGCCCCACAGATGCTCGAAACGGCGGCGGTCCCAGACCACCGGGTCGAAGGGGGCCAGTAGGCGAACGCCGGACGGCGCCGGGTCGTGCTGCCAGCCACTGCCAGCCGCCGGCCGGAGATAGGTTTCGCCCTCCACCGCCTCCTGCTCCAGTTCCCCGCGCCGGAGTGCCGCGGCGACGACCGGCCCCAAGGGGCCGAGACCCGGGTTGCGCCGCGCCATCAGCGCCAGCGCGCCACGCAGGCTCACCGCGGAGACCGGGGCGAGGAGGCGGGCCACCAGCATCACCAGCTGCCGCGCCCGCTCCGACGGCTCCAGCTCCATCCTGGCCGGCGATGGCGGCACGGCCGTATAGACCCGGATGCCGTCGCGGCGCTGCGCCACGCGGAGCAGGCCGTAGTGGTGCAGCTCCTCCAGCGCCCGCGTGGTCGCCTTGGAGAAGCCGCCCCAGCCATTCACCGCCCGCTCGCGGCCGAAGCGCTGCTCCAGGTCCCTGGGGTGGGTGGGGCCATGGGATCGCACGAAGGCCAGCACCTCCGCCGCCAGCCCGGCCGGGGCATGAACGCCCGCCTCGCAGTCCGGATCGGGGCGGGGGTGGAGCAGCCGGGCGGTGTTGGGCGGCATGAAGCCGTAGGCATAGAGGAAGTCCTCCTCCAGCCCGAGCCGCGCGAAGCTCCGGTCCAGGTCGCCGGCGCGGTAGCCGCGCACGCGGTGGCGCAGGATCAGGTCCTGGGCACGGGAAGGCGCCCGGATTGGGTCCGCCTGCACGAAGCCGAGGCGGTTCATGGCGTCCGCGAGGGTCGTCGGCGCGAACAGCGTAGCTGAGCTTGCCTGCGCCCGGAGGCGATCGAGGGCCGTGGTGGGCATGGTCACAGGGGAGGGTGCAGTGGGGATAATGCCGGCTCGATCAGCGCTCAGCTGCTAACCCGTCGGGGTGCTCGTCTGGTGCACCGCGGCCGTCTCCGCGGCCTGGTTGGGCAGGAGGGTGTTGACCTCGCCTGCCCGCCAGCAGGCCGTGTGGTGGCCCGGGCGGAGTTCCGCGAAGGGCGGCTCCTCCTCGCGGCACTTGGCCACGGCGATTGGGCAGCGCGTGTGGAAGCGGCAGCCCGAGGGCGGATGGATCGGGCTCGGGACCTCGCCCTGCAGGATGACGCGCTTGCGGCGCTTCTCCACCTGTGGGTCAGGCACCGGCACGGCGCTCAGCAGGGCCTGCGTGTAGGGGTGCAGGGGCTGGCGGTAGAGGTCCTCGCTCCGCGCCAGCTCCACGATCTTGCCGAGATACATCACCGCCACGCGGTCGGAGATGTGCTTCACCACGCTGAGCCCGTGCGCCACGAAGAGATAGGTCAGGCCCAGCCGATCCTGCAGCTCCTCCAGCAGGTTGATGACCTGGGCCTGGATGCTGACGTCCAGGGCGGACACCGGCTCGTCGCAGACCACGAAATCCGGCTCCACGGCCAGGGCGCGCGCGATGCCGATCCGCTGGCGCTGGCCGCCGGAGAACTCGTGCGGATAGCGGTCCGCGAAGCCGGGGTTGAGCCCGACCAGTTCCAGCAGCTCCTCCACGCGCTCCTGGATGGCGGCGCGGCCGCGGCGCAGCCCGTGCACCGCGATCGGCTCCGCCAGGACATCCCCCACCGCGATGCGCGGGTTGAGCGAGGCGTAGGGGTCCTGGAAGATCATCTGCATGTGGCGGCGATGGCGCCGGAGTTCTTCGGGGCCGAGCGTGGTCAGCTCCGTTCCCCGGAACCGCACGCTGCCCGAACTCGGCCTGTGCAGCTGCAGAATCGCGCGTCCCGCGGTGGATTTGCCACAGCCGGACTCGCCGACGAGGCCCAGGGTTTCCCCCCGCGCGATGGAAAGGCTGATGCCGTCCACCGCCCGCACCGCCCCGACCTGGCGGCGCAGCACCGCGCCTTCCGTGACGGGAAAGTGCATCCGGAGGTCGCGCACCTCCAGCAGCGGCTCGGCAGCCGGCGGCACCGCGACCGGCCCGCCCAGCGGAACGGCGTTCATGGCAGCACCGCCATGACGGGCTGCCCGGCGGTCTGGGCCTGCGGCGCGCCGCCGGCGCCCAGCAGCCAGGGTGCGTGGACGTCGAACAGGCAGGCTGCGTCCTGCTGCGGCGCGACGGCGCGCAGCGGCGGCACGCGGGTCCGGCAGACGGGCTGCACGAAGTCGCAGCGCGGCGCGAAGGGGCAGGCCACGGGCTGGCGGATCAAGTCGGGCGGCATGCCGGGGATGGGGGTCAGCCGGTGGCCCCGCTCCTCGTCCAGCCGGGGCACGGATTGCAGCAGGCCGATGGTGTAGGGCATGCGCGGATCGGCGAAGATCGTCTCGGTGGGGCCGCGCTCGATGACGCGGCCCGCATACATCACCAGCAGCTGGTCTGCCATGCCGGCCACGACGCCGAGATCGTGCGTGATGATGATCACGGCCATGCCGAGTTCCCGCTGCAGCCGGCCGATCAGTTCCAGGATCTGCGCCTGGATGGTGACGTCCAGCGCCGTGGTGGGCTCGTCCGCGATCAGCAGCTGCGGCTCGCAGGACAGGGCCATGGCGATCATCACGCGCTGGCGCATCCCGCCGGAGAACTGGTGGGGGTAGTCGTCCAGGCGCTGTTCCGGCGAAGGTAGCCCGACCAGGGCCAGCAGCTCCACCGCCCGGCTGCGCGCCTGGCGGGGGCTGAAGCCCAGGTGCAGCTCCAAAGTCTCCGTGATCTGCCGTCCGACGGTGAGCACCGGGTTGAGCGAGGTCATCGGGTCCTGGAACACCATGGCGATGGAGCGGCTGCGGATGCCGCGCATCTCGCGCTCGCTGGCACCGACGAGTTCCTTGCCGTTGAAGCGGATGCTGCCGCCGGCGATGCGGCCGATCGGCTGCGGCAGGAGCCGCATGATCGAGAGGGCGGTGACCGACTTCCCCGACCCGGACTCGCCGACGATGCCCAGCGTTTCCCCCTTTTCCACGCTGAAGGACGCGCCGTTCACGGCGTCCAGCATCCCGTCCGGGGTGCGGAACTGCGTCCTCAGATCAGTGACCTCCAGCAGGGGCGGCACGCTGGGCTCCTCGACGGTGGTTCGATGCGCCGCCGGAGGCGGCTGGGGCGGCGCGGCCACCGCGGCGGCCGCACCGGATCAGTAGGCGAGATAGGCGATCTTGTCCCCGGTTCCCGCGGCCTGGTTGCCTTGCAGCGGATAGGCGATGACGATGCCGTCCCGCGGCGCCGTGATCGTTTCCATCTCCTGCCCCCAGACGTCGCGCAGCACGGCCAGGGAATCCCCCTTGCGAACGTGGTCGCCGCAGTTGCGCGTGAAGAAACAGTAGCCGCCGCGGGTAGCCCCGACCGACACGTAGGTCATGGCTTCCGGGAAGGCGCCGGGCACCGCCACCGGCTCCGGGCTACCCGGCAGCAGTTCGAGATGCCTGAGGACGTTGAGCATGCCCGTCACGCCGGTTTCCAGCGACACCGCGTCGAAGCGGCGCGAGAACACGAACTCCGGCGTGATGGTCGGCTTGCCCTGCGACAGGCAGTAGCCCGACAGGGTGCCGGCATAGGCCGTGTTGGCGTTCACCACGGGATAGCCGAAGGCCTTGGCCATCGCCAGCGCCCGGGCACGCACCTCCGGCGCGCCCTCCTCCCCCACGATGGTGAAGTGCAGGGAGGGCGGATTGCAGGAATGGCAGTCGATCACGTAGTCGGCACGGTCGAGCAGTTCGCGCGTCACCACGCGCGCCACCTGGAAGGACAACGTTCCCCCCGCTGTGCCGGGAAAGACACGGTTCATGTCCTGCGCGTCCTGCGGCGTGAAGCGGCTGGAGGCCAGGAAGGCCCAGGGGTTGAGCTGCGGCGCCACGATCACCGTGCCCCGCAGCGTGCGGGGGTCGAGGCGCTCCTGGATCAGCTTGCGGCAGATCTCCACCGTCACGATCTCGATGCCGTGCAGGCCGCCCTCGATCAGCACCGTCGGGCCCGGCTCCGCGCCATGCGCCACCGCCACGGGAATGGCGACCTCCCGCGCATCCATGCCGATGGCGATGGGCAGCAGCCCGGTCGCGATCTCGCCGCGGGCGGCCAGCGCGGTGCCGACCGTGAAGACCTGGTCCGTCGCGTCGCTCATCGTGCCTGCCCGATCTCGGAGAATTCCACCACGCCGGCCTTCATCACGAAGGGTACGGAGCGCAACGCCGCCAGATCCGTGAGCGGATCGCCGTCCACGGCGATGATGTCGGCGAGCTTGCCGGCTTCCAGGGTGCCGGTCCGCTCCGCCATGCCGCAAACCTCGGCACCGCGGATGGTCAGGGCCTGAAGCGCCTCCATCGGCGACCAACCCGCCTCTACCAGGGCGCGCGCCTCCATATCCATGCGGCAATGGTTGGTGTCGTTGCCGACCGCCACCTTGACACCGTACTGCTTCGCCCATTTGCGGACCTGCAGTCCGTTGGCGTTGGAGCGCGAGGCCTTTTCCCGGTAGTGCGGCGGCGTCGCCGGGTCCAGCTCCGCTACCTCGCCCACGCCCACCGTGGTGATCAGCCAGGTCCCGGATTCCGCCACCAGCTTCACGTCCTCCTCGGTGAAGAGGATGCCGTGCTCCACCGTGTGCACGCCGGCGGCCACGGCCGGCTTCAGCCCGGGGCCGCCATGCAGGTGCGCTGCGACCTTGCGGCCGTTGCGACGTGCCTCGTCGATGCAGGCGAAGATCTCCTCGTCGGAGAATTCCTGCGAGTCCGGCAGGGAGCCCTTGGTGGACATGCCGCCGCTGACCATGATCTTGATCAGGTCCACGCCCTGCTTCAGCTGCTCGCGCACCGCCTTGCGCATGTCGCTGACGCCGTCCGTTTCGCGGCCCAGGAAATGCGCATGCCCGCCGGTGCGGATCAGCGGGTGCCCGCTGGTCAGCAGGCGCGGGCCCTTGATCAGGCCGGCCTCGATGCCGCGCTTGATCTCCACGTCGATGAAATATTTCTCGCCGACGTCGCGCATGGTGGTGATGCCGGCGCGCAGGATCTTCTCGGCGTTCACTACGGCGATCATGGAGAGGTACGGCACGGGCTGGCTCATCTGCGCCGCCTCGTCGCCCACATCCAGGCTCAGATGCTCGTGGCAGTCGATCATGCCTGGCATCACCGTGTATCCGCCAAGGTCGATCACCTCGGCACCCAGTGGCGTGTCCGCCTGGTCGAGCACCGCGGCGATCCGGTCCCCCTCGACCACCAGCAGCTTGTTCCGGGCCAGCCCCGCGCCGGTGGCGTCGATCAGCGTCCCGCACTTGATGTACTTGGCCATGCTATCCTCGCGCAGCAGGAAGGGTGGCGCGCGGGCGAGGAGCCGCCCGCGCGCGGCCGGGTCAGCGTGCCAGCGTCACGTCCTTGACGATGATGTATTCGTCGAGGCGGGGCTGGAAATCGCGGACCTTGGAGCTGACGGCGATCAGCTGCGGCTCGTAGTAGAGCGGCAGGGCGCCGCCCCAGTTCCGGCGCTCCAGCGCCTGGCCCTGCTTGTAGAGCTCCACCGCCTTGGCGTCGTCCAGCTCCTCGCGCACCGCCTCGATGATCCGGTCCATCTCGGGGTTGCTGTACTTGTTGATGGCCGAGGGGGAGTAGAACAGCGAGGCCCAGTGCTTGTGCGGGTTCACCGTGAAGTCGGTCTGGCCCACGAAGGCGATGTCGTAGCCGCCGGCCGTGTATTTCGGCGAATAGGAAGCCCAGGCCAGCGCCTCGAAGCGGATGTTCAGCCCGGCATTCCTGAACATGCCGGCGATCGCCTCGTTGACCTGCTTGTCCATGGAATAGCGGCCGACCGGCGCCCCCATGGTGATAGGCTGGCCGGTGTAGCCGGCCTCCTTCAGCAGTTCCTTGGCACGGGCCAGGTTGAACTCGTAATCCGGCAGGGAAGCATCGTAGCCGGTGGTGCCGGGCGGCGAGATGGAATTGGCGACCCGCGTCGTTCCCCCCAGCAGGTTCTTCACCAGCGAGTTCCGGTCGATGGCCAGCGACAGCGCCTCGCGGAAGGCCCTGTTCGCCATGATCGGGTTGCGGAAGTTCAGCACGAGGTAGTCCACCCGCAGCGTGGCGGTGTAGACCACCGCTAGGCCGGAGGTAGAGCGGATCGCGTCCATCTTGTCGGGCGGCAGGTTCTCGGCCAGCTGCACCTCGCCCGCCTGCAGCGCGGCGAGGCGGACGGAATTCTCCGGCATGATTCGGAAGGTGAGCTTCTTCGCCTTGCCCGGGCTGCCCCAGTAGCCGTCGTACCGCTCCACCACCACGAGGCTGCTCGGTACGTAGTTGGTGTAGCGATAGGGGCCCGTGCCGACCGGGCGCCGCTCGAAAGCCGCGCCCTGTTCCTGGGCAGCCCTGGGCGCCACGATGGGCACCTGGGCCAGCGAGTTCAGCAGGCCGCGCGTCCGGTACTTGGTGGTGATCACCAGCGTCGAGGGGTCCTTCACCGCGACGGATTCGATGTCGCTGGTCCAGGTCTTCAGGTTGGTGACGAAGGCCGGGTCCATGATGCTGGTCAGGGTATAGGCGACGGCCGCGGCATCGAGCGGCTCGCCGTTCTGGAACTTCACGCCCTGGCGGATCTTGATCTCCAGCGTGGTGGGCCCGGTCTGGGTCCAGGATTCCGCCAGCACGGGGACGAGCTGGACGTTGCCGTCCTGCTCCTTGCGGAACACCAGCGGCTCGAAGACATGGGCGTTCATGCTGTAGCCCTGGGCTACCCAGGTCTTGCGCGGGTCCAGGCTGACGGGATCGGCGCCCGCCGCGATGCTCAGCTCGAAATCCGCCCCGGCGCTGCCCTGGCCATGGGCGAGGCGGCTGACCCAGGGCGCGGACAGGGCGAGCGTCAGGGCCGTCCGGCGGGAAAGGCTCGGTGTTGGCACGGTGTAGCTCCTTGGCTAGGGGTGGGGCGTTCGGGCTGGCGGCGGTGCCGGGGGGGCGCGGTTCCGCCGCCCTACAAGGCTTCGCGGGACTCCACGGGAATGGCCTCGGCGACGATCTCGCCGCTGTGGACGGGGTAGTAGTGGCAGCGGAGCGCGGCGATGTAAGCGTCGGCGTAGGGCGAGCGGATCTCCTCCACCGTGTCACCGTGCAGGTTGATGAGCCGCCCGATCAGCCCGCCCTTGGGCAGGATGTCGGCCACCTTGCATTCCTGCACGAAGAGCCCGCCCTCGCGGTTATGCAGGAAGGCCCCATCGCTGATGATCGTGTAGCTTTCCTGCACCGGCGCCTCGCCCGGCAGCACCTCGACGGCCTTGAGGAAACTCTCGATGGACACGAGGTAATCGCTGAGGTGCCGGGGCGTGAAGGTGCCGCCGCCGCATTCCACCGTCACGGAGGGAATGCCGCGTCGCAGCGCTTCCGCCGTCACCGTGCTGCCGAGGCCCTGGCCTTCCTTGGCGCGCCAGAGCGTGTCGCAGCCGACGCGCTTGGCCAGCCGCTTGGCCTCGGCCACGCTGTCCGATCCGTCATCCTTGTAGATGACGTAGAAGGGAACCTCCGCGCCGATGCCGCCGCTGTGCAGGTCGATCAGGTAGTTCGCGTGCTTGCCCAGTTGCTCGCCGAGCACGGCGGCGAGCTGGAAGCTGTAGCTGCCGCCGGGGCTGCCGGGAAAGATGCGGTTGAGGTTCGCCCCGTCGATGGAGGAGACGCGCGAGCGGAAGTTGAAGGAGGGCGGGTTGGCGACGGGAACGCCGATCACCGTACCTCGCAGCGTCACGGGATCGACCTTCCGCATGAAGTTGATGATGGAGGCCGCGCCGCCGTATTCTTCGCCGTGGATGCAGCCTTCCAGCCAGACGGTCGGCCCGTCCGCGCGGCCCGAGGCGATGAACACCGGCAGCACGATGGGAGAGCCATCGGCCATGCTGCCGACGCGGAGTTCCCCGCGCGTCACCGCCCCTGGCTTCGCTGCCGCCGTTCCGATCTCGATGCCCATCGGGTGAATGCTCCTTCGGTTGTTCTCAGCCGCCGAGGCGGCCAGCTCTGGCGGAAGCTTCCAGGTCCAGGGAAGCCTCCTGCGGTTGAACCGGCCGCGGTGCCGGCGCGGGAAGCGGGGGCTGCACCAAGCCCGGCTCCGTTGCGGGCGGGTGCCGCGCCGGCACCGGGCGCGACGGGGTTCGCCGCCGCGAGATGCGCTGGGTCGGGTCCATCAGGTCGCGCAGCCCGTCGCCCAGGATGTTGAAGCTGAGCGCCGCGAGCATGATGGCCAAGCCGGGAAACACCGAGAGCCACCACGCATCGGTGACGTATTCGCGCCCATCCGCGAGCATGCTGCCCCAGCTCGGCACCGAGGTCGGGATGCCCAGGCCGAGAAAGCTGAGCGAGGATTCTGCGATGATCAGGGCTGCCACCTGGAAAGAAGCCACCACCAGGAAGGAGGGGAACACGTTGGGCAGCACATGCCGGAAGATGATCCGGCGGCTGGGTAGGCCGAGCGCCACCGCGGCCTGGATGAACTCGCGGTTGCGGATTTGCAGCACGTCGCCCCGGATCACCTTGGCGTAGTTGATCCAGCTGGTGATCGCCAGCACGAGGATGACGTTGAACACGCCTGGCCCCAGGATCGTCACCAGCGCCAGGGCGAGCAGCAGGAAGGGAAAGGCGAGCTGCATGTCGGTAAAGCGCATGATCGCCGCGTCCAGCCGACCGCCGTAATAGCCGGCCAGCAGGCCGAGCGTGAGGCCGAGGCCACCGCCGAACAGCACGGCGAGCACGCCCACGGTCAGCGAAATGCGCGAGCCATGCACCAGACGCCCGGCGATGTCGCGCCCGAGGTTGTCGGTGCCGGCGAGGAAGAGATTGCCCTCCGCGTCCATCCACCCCGGCGGCTTCAGGCGGCGGCCGAGATCCTGCGCGTCGATGTCGCCGGGGGCGATCCAGGGCGCCAGCAGGGCCACCACGATCAGCACCGCCAGGATCAGGCAGGCCAGGGCAAAGGCGGGCCGTGCCCGAAAGGTGCTGAGCAGGCGCGCCATCCGCGACCTCAGCTCACCGATACACGGGGATCGAGCATCACGTAGATGACGTCCACCAGCAAGTTGGTGACCACGAAGATCAGGGCGGAGACCACCACCATGACCTGCACCACGGGGTAGTCGCGGTAGGTGATGGAGCTCACCAGCAGGGCGCCGGCGCCGGGCCAGCCGAAGACGGTCTCGGTGATGATGGCGCCGCCCAGCAGTGTCCCGACCTGCAGCCCCAACACCGTGACCACCGGGGCGAGCGCGTTCCGCAAGGCATGGCGCCGCAGGATGGTGCGCTCCGGCAGGCCCTTGGCCCTGGCGGTCCGGATGTAGTCCTGGCGGATGACCTCCAGCATGCTCGACCGCGTGATGCGCGCCACCAGGGCAATGTGGGAAAAGGCGAGCGTGACCGCCGGCAGGACCAGGTGGCGGAACTCGCCATAGCCGGAGGTGGGCAGCAGGCGCAGCTGCACGGACACCAGCAGGATCAGCATGATGCCCAGCCAGAACACCGGCAGCGACTGCCCGAGCAGCGCCCCCATGCTCAACGCGTTGTCGATCCAGCTGTTCTTGCGCCGCGCGGCCAGGACGCCGAGCGGCACGGCCACCACGAGGGTGATGAGCAGCGCCGCCAGCGCCAGCTCGAAAGTCGCGGGCAGGTAGGACATCACCAGCGGCAGCGCCGGCGCGCCGCGGCGGTAGGAGATGCCGAAATCACCCGTCGCGATCTGCTGGAGGTAGATGCCGAACTGCGTCCAGACCGGTTCATGCACGCCGAGCGTCACGCGCATCTGCTCGATCTCGTCGGGCGTCGCCATGTCGGACAGCATCAGCACGGCGGGATCGCCGGGCACGACGCGGAGAATGACGAAGGAGATCACCAGCGCACCGGCCAGGACGATGAGGCTCTGCACGATGCGCTGGAGGACATACTTCCCCATCTCAGCCTGCCTCCTGTCCCGGGCGGCCCGAGAGGGCCTGCGGCGTTAGTCGTACTGAAACGAGACGATCATCATACTGAACGGATTGCAAGAGTGCAGGAGCCATGGTTCGGCGCTGGGGTGCGCCACGATACTCGTAGGAGAAAACACCGAGCCACGCATTATTTTCGGCTTTGGCACATCGCTTTACGGCGTTCACACAGTTTGTGTGCCTGCGCGGCACGGCCTGCCCATGCGAAAGGCACGAACGACCTGCCAACGGCGTTGTCATCCATGATGGTTCACCATATTGAACGTCCATCACGGCAACACGATCAAAGACAGCACACACAGTGGAAGCCCAGAAATCCCTCGCACGCGATGACACGGAGGCCGCAGCGGCCGAGCAGCAGAGCTCGCGCGTGGGGGCCGCGATCAGGCGGCTCCGCACGGATCGCGGCCTGTCGCTGCAAGAGCTGTCGCGCTCCTCCGGCGTGTCCGTCGGCATGCTCAGCCAGATCGAGCGTAACCTCGCCAACCCGTCGCTGCGCCTGCTCACCAAGATCCAGCTGGCCTTGGGCGCGCGTGCCAGCGCCCTGTTCGACGATCCCCAGGCCGCCTTTCCCGACCCGGGCTTCGTTCGCCGCAAGGACCGGCGGGTTCTGTGCGACCTCGGGACGCTCACCAAGGAACTCCTGACGGCGGAAGCCTCCCAGAACCTGGAGATGCTGCTGCTGCACATCCCCGTGCGGGGTTCCTCGGGCGAGCAGCCGCTGGCCTCGCCGTCCGAGAAGGGCGGGCTGGTGCTGCAGGGCGCGGTGGTGCTGACGGTGGGCGGAGTCGAGGCGAAGCTGTCGGAAGGCGACAGCTTCGTGTTCGACGGCGCCACGCCGCACAGCTTCCGCAATCCCGGCCGTGCCGCGGCCAAGGTGCTCTGGATCATCAGCAACCTGCCGATGCAGCGGCAGCTCTAGACCCGGACGGCCGGGCGCGGGCGAGGCCGCCCGGCGGCATCCGGCCTCACGCACGGAACCGGGCACGGCCCTCACGCGCACAGCACGGGATGCTTGCGGGCCAGGCCGGCGAAGGCGCTGCGCACGCTTTCCGCGGTTTCGCCCTCCTCGCTGCCCTGCTCCGCGACGGTGGCAAAGAGGCTGGTCTTCACGAAGTGCCGCCAGTGCACCGGCAGTGTCGCCAGGATCTCCGTCAGGGCGGCATAGGCTTCCTCCGTCCAGACCCGCTCGAAAGCGCGGCGCGTCTGGCCGAGGTCGAAATGGTCCTGTACGGCTTCCTCGCACATGCGCTGCCGCAGCTGCGCGGTGGCTGCCTCGTCCAGCTGCCCGTCGCGTAGGCAGATGCCGTAGTCCCGGCGCGCGGCCGCTTCCGACACGAAGCCACGGCGGATATCGGCCAGCACGCGCCCCGCCTCGCGCTCAAAGGGATGACCGCGGCCTCCACCACCGGGGGCGTAGAGATGCGCGATGTCGCCGGGGGCGAGCACCACGAAGTCGGTGTTGCCCAACCTGCGCTCCCCGGGCGTGCCGGGATTGATGATAAAATCGCAGGTGGCGCCGGCCTTGCCGCCCAGGATGCCCCAGGGCTCGAAGCGGTGCCGGTCGCGGTTGCGCGCCGTGATGCTGGTGCCAGGTGAGAAGACCTGGAACTCCAGCAGGGTGCCCAGGCCGCCGCGGTGCCGCCCGGGGCCGCCGGAATCCGGCTTCAGGGCGTAGCGGAGGATGCGGATCGGCGTTTCCGCCTCGTTGATCTCGACCGGCGTGTTCTTGAGGTAGCCGGCATCGGCCCCCGATCCATCGGAGCCGTCCTCGTGCGGCCGGCCGCCGGCGCCGCCGACCACCGGGTTGATGGCGGCGATGATGCGCTTGCCCGTGCGCTCGTCGGTGGTGGCGACGTTGACGATGGTGGTCGCCCCGGCCGAGGCGGCCGGCATGCGGTCGGGGATGGCCAGGGTGAAGGCGCCGATGATCAGGCTGCGCACCCGGCCGCAGGTCAGGCTGCGCATGCCCACCGCGGCGGGAAAGGCGGGGTTCAGGATGCTGCCTTCGGGCAGGATGCAGCGGAAGGGCCGCACCAGCCCGCCGTTGAGCAGGATGCCGGGGCTGAGGGTGCAGAGCACGTAATAGACGCCCCAGAGGATCAGCGTGTGTTGCTCGAAGCCGCCGGTGGGGACGTTGACGGAGGCGTTCAGCTGCGGGTCGCTGCCGGTGAAGTCCAGCACCGCCTCGTCGCCCCGGATCGTCAGGGTGAGGGCGAGGCGGCAGGGATGCCCGCCCGGCATGTCCTCGTCGATGTAGTCGGCGAAGCGGTACTCGCCGTCCGGGATGCCGCGGAGAATGGCGCGCGCCTGGCGCTCGGCATAATCCATCAGCGCCGCCGTGCCCTGGCGGAAGGCGTCCAGGCCGAAATGCGACAGCACGGCCTTCACCTTGCGCTCGCCCACGGTCATGGCGCCGATGAAGGCCTTCAGGTCGCCCCAGTTCTGCGCGGGCGAGCGGACATTGGCCATCATGACCCGCAGCAGCTCGTCGTTGAGCACGCCGCGGCGGACCAGCTTGGCCGGCGGGAACCGGATGCCCTCCTGGTGCACCTCCGTCAGGGCGCGGGACAGGCTGGCCGGCACGGCGCCGCCGACATCGGTGTTGTGGATATGGCCGGAAGCGAAGCAGACCAGCTCGCCCTCGTGGAACACCGGCTTCCACAGGTGGATATCCGGGGAATGCGTCGCGACGAAGCCGCTATAGGGGTCGTTGGTGAAGCAGATATCCCCTTCCTCGTAGCGGTCGATGCAGCCCAGGACGTTGCGGTAGTCGATGCCGGCATAGGCCGCGACGCCGAAATCGAGCGGAATGGCCACCGTCCGCCCCTCGGCATCGAGGATGCCGGCGGTGAAGTCCTCGGTTTCCTTGACAAAGGTGGAATGCGCCGTTCGGAACAGCGTGTGCGCCATCGCCTCGGCGGCGGCGCGCATGTGGTTGGCGAAGACCTCCAGGGCCGGGGCATTTCGGCTCATGCCGGGGCTCCTTCGGGCAGGGTGAGCACGAGGTTGCCGTGGCGGTCCACCAGGCCGGAGAAGCCGTCGGGGATGCAGACGGTGGTGTCGTCCTGGGCGATCACGGCAGGCCCCGCGAAGTGGTGGCCCTGGCGCATCTCGCTGCGGCGGTACAGGGGCGCGGAGCGGAAGCGGCCGTGCAGGAACACCTCCAGCACCGCCACCGGCGCCAGCACGCCCTCGGCGGGCGGCAGTTCCGCCAGCGCGGGCTGCACCGGGCTGCCCGAGATCACGGCGCGCAGGTTCACCACCTGGGCGGCGGCGGCGGGATCGGCGAAGCCGTAGAGCGCCTCGTGCCGGTTGTCGAAGGCCGCGCGCAGCGCGGCGAGGTCGCCGCCCGACAGCCAGGTGGCCTCCAGCGGCACCTCGATCTCGAAGGACTGGCCAGAATAGCGGAGATCGGCCAGGAGCTGCAGCCGGTGCTCGCCGCGATAGTTCTGGTCGTCCCGCAGCCAGGCCAGGGCCGTGTCCGAGAGCTCCGCAGCCACCGTCGCGAGCTGCGGCAGCGAGGCGGGTTCCAGCGGGGCGAAGACGGTCCGCAGCACGTCGCCCTGCGGCGCGGCCACCAGCCCGCCCAGGGCGCTGACCACCCCCGGGGAGGGTGGGATGAGCACGGTGCGGATGCCCAGCTCCCGCGCCAGCATCGGCCCCATCATCGGCCCGGCGCCCCCGAAGGCGAAGAGCGCGAGCTCGCCCGGATCCATGCCGCGCTGGGCGAAGAGCTTGCTGACCTCCAGGAACATGCCGGACAGGCCGATCTCCACGATCTGCTCGGCCGCCTGCTGCAGGGACAGGGAGAGCCGCGCCGCGACGGGCCGGAGCGCCGCCTCGGCCAGGGCGCGGTCGGGCTGCACCGCGCCGAAGCCGAGCTGGCTGTGGCCGAGGAAGCCCAGCACCGCGAAGGCATCGGTGACGGTGGGCCAGGTGCCGCCGCGGCCGTAGCAGGCCGGGCCAGGATCGGAGCCGGCGCTGTCGGGGCCGACCTTGAGCACGCCGAACTCGTCCACCCAGGCGACCGAGCCGCCGCCCTCGCCGATGGAGGAGACGGACACCGAGGGGATGTGCAGCGGGAACTCGCCGACTTGCTCGCCCGTGCCGTATTGCGGCTGGCCGCCCAGCACGAAGGCCACGTCGGCGCTGGTGCCGCCGATGTCGAGGGTGAGGCAATCCATGTGGCCGGCCCGCCGGGCGAGGTGGCTGGCGCCGATCACCCCGGCCGCCGTGCCGGAAAGCAGCATGCTGACGCAGGCCGTGCGGCCCAGCTCGGCCCGCATCACCCCGCCATTGGACTTGGTCGCCATGAGCTCGGCCGGCATGCCGGCCGCGGCCAGGGCACCTTGCAGCGCGGTGATGTAGCCGCTGACGCGGGGATGGACGTAGCCGTTCAGGATCGCGGTGGTGGTGCGCTCGTATTCCCGGATGGCCGGCCAGACCTCGGCGGAGCCGAACACGAAGAGCTCCGGCGCGATGCGCGCCAGCAGCTCCTTGGCGGCGCGCTCATGCGCGGGGTTGCGGTAGCTGTTGAGGAAGGCCACCACCACGCCCTCCGCGCCGCAGCGTCGCGCGGCGGCGACGGCGTCGCGCAGGTCCGCCTCGCTCAGCGGCTCCGCTTCCGTGCCGTCCGCCAGGATGCGGCCGCGCACCTCAAAGACGTGGTCGCGCGACACCAGGGGCGGCGGCCGGCGCGAATACAGGTTCATGGTCTGCGGCATGCGCAGCCGGGCGATCTCCAGCACGTCCGCGAAGCCGGCCGTGGCGAAGAGCGCCAGCCGTGCCCCCCGGCGCTGGATGATGGCGTTGACGCCCACGGTGGTGCCGAGGGTGAAGGCGCGCACCTCGGCGAGGCCGGCCCCGTGGCGCTCCGACAGGCCGGCGAGGCCGGCCATGACGTCGCGGCTGGGCTCGGCCGGGGTGGACAGGACCTTGAGGGCCCGAACCGCCCCGGTGTCCTCGTCCAGCATGCAGAGGTCGGTGAAGGTGCCGCCGATGTCGACACCGATCCGGAATCCCATGCGCGCCGCCACTCCTGCCCGTCCGGAACGGAAGGGTGCTGCCCAGCGGGGCCGCCGTCCAATAGCATGCGGCCCGGATGTCATAACCGAATCTCATAGGAGTCGGGGGCCGTGACCTTTCGCCAGATCGAGGCCTACTGGGCCGTGATGCGCACCGGTTCCGTCACCGCCGCCGCGCAGCTGCTGCATGTCAGCCAGCCCGCCATCAGCAAGACGATCCGGCAGGCGGAGGACCGCCTGAAGGTGACGCTGTTCCACCGAATCCGCGGGCGGCTGGTGCCCTCGCCGGAGGCCGAGGCCCTGTTCCCGGAGGTGGAGGGAATCTTCCGGCGGATCGAGGCTCTGCAGGATCGAGCAGGGGAATTGCGTTCGCTTCACCAGGGTACGATCCGCATCGGGGCGAGCTCGGGTCTCGCGAGTTCCGTTCTTCCCCTGGCCACCGCGGCATTCCGGCGCGCGCATCCCAAGGTGCAGGTGATCGCGAGCCTGCTGCCGGCGGCCGATCTGATCGACAAGCTGCAAACGGGCGACATCGAGGTCGGGCTCACCCTCACCGCCATCGGGCGCTCTTCGGTTATGGCCGAGCGGATCGGCTCGACCCGCATGGTCTGCGTGCTGCCGGAGGATCACCCCCTGGCGGAGCTGGACGTCTTGTGTCCCTCCGACCTTGCGAACTATCCGCTGATCTCCTTCGGGGCGGATACCATCTTCGGCCGTGCCCTGGACCGGGCGTTCCGCGCGCACGGGGTTCGCCGGCAAACGGCCATCCAGGTGGAGTTGTCCTTTCACGCCTGCACCTTCGTTCAGTGCGGCTGCGGCGTCGCCCTGGTGGACACGCTGATGACGGGCACCAACCTGCAGCAGGTGGCGTGGCGACCTTTCGAGCCGCTGCTGCGATTTCCCATCCACTGGCTGACGGCCGCCGATAGGCCGTTATCCCAGGCCACCACGGCCTTCCGGCCTTTCGTCGTTTCGGCCTTGGCGAAACTGGGCCATGCCGCGGACATGGCCGGAGGCACCAGGAACAGGGAGCGATAGCCGCTGCGAGCACGGCCATGACGGAGGCGGGCAGCCCTGATGAGGACCAACAGCCACCGCATGAAGACCAACTCTGGGCATCTGCGGTGTGCTGCGGCTCATCTAGAGGCGAGCGTAGACGTTCTGGGTTAGCGCCTGCGTGGCGACTTGAACGGTGTGTCCGCCTCCATAGTAGAATGGCGCGAACTGCTTGACCGGGATTCCGTCGTTCAGCCGATACAGATGGCCTCTACCGCCAGCTCGATGGCCGCGAGTACGTGGCTGCTGCCTCTCGCCAATGTCGTGGTGGCGAAGCCCAGGGCTGCGGACGGATAGCGATCCAGCTCCGCCACCAACGCGAGATGCGTGAGCGGCGGCGCCGGTAGCCCAAAGTCGCGCCGAAACCGCGTGCCGCGCGTGTAATCCAGCGGCACTAGATGGCGCTTCGTGCCCTCCAGTAAAGACATTGATCGTCGCCAATCGGGGCGTGGTGGAGTGCCTGGCCGCTGCTGGCTGTGTGCCTGCCATGGGGCCTCGATCTCTGCTTGCTTCCTATCGTCGCTGAGCCAGTCGGACGTGGGCAGCTGATGCAGTTTCCGGCTTGACGGTACGGCCCTATGGCATAGCGTTTGTAAACCGGTTTACAGGATTACCCGTGCCTAGGCAGCCTTCCCAGTCAGAAGCAAGGCCACCAGTCGTCAGATTGCGGGATGTGGCCTGTGCGACCGGTTTATCGGTGGCTGCTGTCTCGCGCTTCCTGAACCGGACGCTGGACCTGCCTCCGGAAACGGCAGGCCGTATCGAGAAAGCTATCAAGACCCTAGGCTACCGGCCGAACCCCCATGCGCGGCGGCTGAGCCGCGGGCGTTCGGACACGATCGGTCTCATCGTGCCTGACATCGCCAACCCGTTCTTCGCCCTGTTGGTGGACGCGGTGGAGCGCGCGGCGGAGGAGCGGGGCAGCGACCTCCTGGTCTGTGCCACCCGCAACCGCGTCAGCCACGAACTGCGTGAGTTGTCGCGGCTGGGGCGCGACTACGCCGACGGGCTGCTCTTCGTCACCAATCACGCCGACGACGGCGCCCTCGCCCAGGCCATCGCCAGCGTCGGCAAGGTGGTGCTGCTGGACGAGGATGTGCCCGGCGTTTGGGCGCCACGGGTCTTTGCCGACAACCATCGCGGCGGCATGCTGGCCGCCCGACACCTGCTGGCCGCCGGGCACCGCCGGCTGGCCTTTCTCGGCGGGCCGCGCGGGCTGCTCAGCACCGTGGAGCGCCACGCCGGCTTCGCCGAGGCCGTGCACGCGGCCGACCCCGCGGCGCGGATCGTGTTCGAGGATTACGGCGATTACAGCGCCGCGCAGGGGCGCAGCGCGGCCGAGCGCCTGCTGCGGGCGGTCCCATCCGCCACGGCGGTCTTCGCCACCAGCGACGAAACCGCGCTGGGGGTGCTCGCCGCCGCCCGCGCCCTGGCCGTGCCGGTGCCCGAGGCCTTGTCCGTGGTGGCCTTCGACGATGTCGGGCCGCTGCACCTGCTCGACCCGCCGCTCACCGCGATCCGGCAGCCGGTGGCCGAGATCGGCCGCAGCGGCGTCGAAACGCTGCTCGACTACATCGCGGGCCTGCCGGTGCCGGCGCAGCCGCGACGCCTACCGGTGGTGCTGGTGGAGCGCGGCTCCGTCGCGCCGCCGCCCCGCCGCCGCACCGGTCGCCACGACCAAGTCGCAACGGGAGACGCCTGAATGTCACGCACCGAGGTCCTGCTGGTGGGGGAAAGCTGGGTCAGCGCCGCCACCCACTACAAAGGTTTCGACCAGTTCGGCAGCGTCACCTTCCACAAGGGCGCGGAACCCCTGGTGGCGGCGCTGCGCGACAGCGCCTTCGACCTGACCTACATGACCGCGCACGAGGCCGCGGAAGGCTTCCCCTTCACGGTGGAGGCGCTCCGCCGCTACCGCGCGATCATCCTGTCCGACATCGGCGCCAACACGCTGCTGCTGCCGCCCTCGGTCTGGCTGCACGGCAAGCCCACGCCCAACCGGCT
Source organism: Roseomonas sp. BN140053 (assembly GCF_047690175.1). NCBI lineage: Bacteria > Pseudomonadati > Pseudomonadota > Alphaproteobacteria > Acetobacterales > Roseomonadaceae > Roseomonas > Roseomonas sp. BN140053. The sequence goes on from NZ_JBLLEB010000037.1 coordinate 18,527, forward strand.
GAAGCTGATCCGCGACTGGGCGGCGGAAGGCGGCGGGCTGATGATGATCGGCGGCTACCTGACCTTTCAGGGCATCGACGGCCGCGGCCACTGGCACCGCACGCCGGTGGAGGACGCGCTGCCCGTCACCTGCCTGCCCTTCGACGACCGCCTGGAGGTGCCGGAAGGCTTCCGCCCCGCCATCACCAGCGACCGCGCGCACCCGATCCTGCGCGGCCTGGAAGGCGACTGGCCCCTGCTGCTCGGGGCCAACGAGGTGGTGCTGCGCGAGCGCGAGGATGTGGAAGTCCTGGCCCGGCTGCCGGAGGAGCAGGGCGGCCACCCGCTGCTGGTGACGGGCCGGCACGGGAAGGGCCGCACCCTCGCCTGGACCTCCGATATCGGGCCGCACTGGTTGCCCGACGACTTCGTGCGCTGGCCCGGCTATGCCCGGCTCTGGCGCAATGCCCTCGCCTGGGTGACGCGGCAGGATGGCGGGGACGCGCGCTGATGCCGGCCAAGCCCGTTTTCCGCCCCAAGCCGCATGCGCTGGAAGCGCTGTTCCGCCGCCGCAAGGTGGTGATCGGCGTGATCCACTCGCTGCCGCTGCCCGGCAGCCCCGGCTATGACGGCCAGCCGATGGCGGAGATCACCGCCTTCGCCGTGGCCGAGGCGCTGCGCTACCGCGACGGCGGCGTGGACGGGCTGATCGTCGAGAACCACGGCGACATCCCCTTCAGCAAGCCCGAGCACCTCGGCCCCGAAACCGCCGCCTGCATGGCGGTGATGACCGAGGCGGTGCGCCGCGCCGCCGGGCTGACGGTGGGCGTCAACGTGCTGGCCAACGGCGCGGTGCAGGCGATCGCGGTGGCCAAAGCGGCCGGGGCCAGCTTCATCCGCGTCAACCAATGGGCCAACGCCTACGTCGCCAACGAGGGCTTCGTGGAAGGCCCGGCGGCCCTCGCCACCCGCTACCGCGCGCAGCTGCACGCCCGCGACGTGAAGGTCTTCGCCGACGTTCACGTCAAGCACGGCGCCCACGCCATCACCGCGGACCGCTCGATCCCCGAACTGGCGCGCGACGTGGAGTTCTTCGACGCCGACGTGGCCATCGCCACAGGGCAGCGAACCGGCGACGCTGCTACCATGGAGGAGATCCGCACCATCGGCGACGGCACGGCGCTGCCGGTGGTGATCGGGTCCGGCGTCACCCCCGACAATGTGGGCGACATCCTGGAAGCCGCCGACGGCGTGATCGTGGCGAGCTCCCTCAAGCACGACGGCGTGTGGTGGAACCCGGTGGACCCGGAGCGCCTGCGCGCCTTCATGCGCGAAGCGGACCGTGCCCGGCCCGCGTGCAAGCCCGACGCGTGAGCCGTCTCCTCGTTCTCGGCAATGCGGGGCTGGACATCAGCCTGCCGGTGCCACGCCTGCCGGGACCGGGGGAAACGCTGGTGGGCGGGATGGCGGTGCGCGCGCCGGGCGGCAAGGGGCTGAACCAGGCCACCGTGGCGGCGCGCAGCGGGCTGGTGCCGGTGGGATTCTGCGCCCCCGTCGGCGAGGACGGCGAGGGCCGGGAGATCGCGCGCCGGCTCCGCGCCGAGGATTTCGCCGTGCTGAATCTGCCGGCGACGGCGGCGGCGACGGACCTGTCGGTGCTGCTGGTGTCCCCCGATGGGGAGAACAGCATCGTCACCTCCGGCGGCTGCGCGGCAGGGTTCTCCCCTGGGGCAGCGGCGGCCTTCGCAGCGGGGCTCGCGGCCGGTGACTGGCTGCTGCTCCAGGGCAACCTGGGCGCTGCGGCCACGCTCGCGGCCCTCGAGGCTGCCGCGTCGCGCGGCGCGCGGGTGATGCTCAATACCGCGCCGCTGGAGCCCGCGCTCCTCGGCGCCGGGGCGCGCAGCCTGCTCGCGCGCTGCGCGGTGGTGGTGGCCAACGGCGTGGAAGCCCGTGCCCTGACCGGCGAGGATGGCCCCGCCGCGGTGCTCGCGCTGCGCCGCCTCGGCGCCGCCCGCGCCGTGGTGACGCTGGGCGGCCAAGGCTGCCTGCTCGACGAGGGCGAGGCGGCGCGGCACATCCCGGCGCCTGCCGCGCGGGTGGTGGACACCACGGGGGCGGGCGACACCTTCTGCGGCCTCCTGGCGGCCCTGCTGGCCGCGGGCCGGAGCCTGGAGGCCGCCGTGGTGCCGGCGCAGCACGCCGCGGCGCTGAGCGTGGCCCGCCCAGGCGCCTTCGCGGCGCTGCCCAGCACGGCCGAGCTCCGCGCCCTGGTGGCGACATGACGGCGGCACAGGACCCGCCCCCTGCCCCGGGCAGCCCCCCGGCTGCCACCCGGCCGCACCCCGTCCTGCACCTGGACCGGATGACCGTCTCGCTCGGCCCACCCGGCCGCCGCGTTCCCGTGGTGCAGGAGGTGTCGCTGCGTCTCGACCCCGGCCGCATCCTCTGCGTCGTGGGTGAGTCCGGCTCGGGCAAGAGCGTCACCGCCATGGCGCTGATGCGCCTCTTGCCCGAAGGTGCGCACGAGGTGGCCGCTGAGGCCCTGGAGTTCGAGGGAACGGACCTGCGCGGCCTCGACGAGCGCGCCATGACGCGCCTGCGCGGCGACCGCATGGCGGTGGTCTTCCAGGAGCCGATGACCTCGCTCAACCCGGTCTTCACCGTGGGCGACCAGATCGGCGAAACGCTGCGCGTGCATCGCGGCCTAGGCGCGGCGGCCGCCCGGGCCCGCGCGCTGGAAGCGCTGCGCCAGGTGCAGGTGCCCGCCCCCGAGCGCCGGCTCGACGCCTACCCGCACGAGCTGTCGGGCGGCCTGCGCCAGCGCGTGATGATCGCCATGGCGCTGGCCTGCGAGCCGCGCCTACTGATCGCCGATGAGCCCACCACAGCCCTGGACGTGACGATCCAGGCGCAGGTCCTGCGCCTGCTATTGGAACTGCGCGAGCGCACCGGCGCCGCAATCCTTTTCATCACCCACAATCTCGGCGTAGTGGCCGAGATCGCCGACGAGGTGGCAGTGATGTATGCCGGCCGCGTGGTGGAGCAGGCGCCCGCCGCCACGCTGTTCCGCGCCGCGCAGCACCCCTACACGCTGGCGCTGCTGGCCGCGATGCCCTCGCTGTCCGGCACGGCGGAGCGGCTGGAACCGATCCCCGGCCGCATGCCGGCACCCGGCGCCGCGCCGCCCGGCTGCCGCTTCGCCCCGCGTTGCCCCTTCGTGGCGGCGGTCTGCGCGCAGCAGCCGCCGCTGCGCGAGATGGGGCCGGATCACCGTGCCGCCTGCTGGCGCGCCCCGGTCGAGGATCTGGCCGCGGGGATGGCAGCGTGACTGCCGCGCCACGGGCCGCCGGCACCGTGCCGGTCGGGGACGGTGCGGCAGGGCCGCGGGACGCCACGGCTGAGCCCCTGCTGGTCGCCGCGGGGCTGCGGAAAAGCTTCCCGCTGCCCGGCAACCGCCGGATGCTGGCCGTGGACGGCGTGGACCTGCAGCTCGATCGCGGCGAAACCCTGGCGGTGGTGGGCGAATCCGGCTGCGGCAAGAGCACGCTGGGCCGGCTGATCCTGCGCCTGCAGGAGGCCGATGCGGGCACGCTGCGCCTCGGCGGCACCGACCTGCGGGCGCTGCGGGGCGGGGCGCTGCGGGCGATGCGGCACCGCATCCAGGTGGTGTTCCAGGACCCCTTCGCCTCGCTCGACCCGCGGCAGCGCATCCGGGACGTGCTGGTGCGGCCCATGCGCCTGCACGGCCTCTGCGACGGGCGGGAGGCCCTGCGCCGCGCCGCCCTTCTCATGGAGCAGGTGGGCCTGTCGCCCGCCCAGCTCGACCGCTTTCCGCACCAGTTCAGCGGCGGGCAGCGGCAGCGCGTGGCCATCGCTCGGGCTCTGTCGGTGCAGCCCGAGGTGATCGTGTGCGACGAGCCGGTCTCGGCGCTAGACGTGTCAGTGCAGGCGCAGGTGGTGAACCTCCTACAGGACCTCCAGCGCGACACCGGGGTGGCGCTGCTGTTCATCTCGCACGACTTGGCGGTGGTGCGTCATCTCGCCCACCGGGTGGCGGTGATGTACGCGGGGCGGCTGGTGGAAACCGCGCCCGCCAAGCGGCTCTTCCGCGATCCCCGGCATCCCTACACCCGCGCCCTGCTTGCCGCGGCGCCGCGCACCGAGGTTGGCGCGCGGAACCACACGCCGCTCGGGGGCGAGCCGCCCGACCCCGCGGCCCCGCTGCCCGGCTGCCGCTTCGCCGGGCGCTGCCCGGAGACGCGCGCGGTATGCCGCGAGGGCGAGCACCCGCCGCTACGCCCCGTGGCGCCGGGGCAGCGATCGGCCTGCCTGTTCGCCGAAGTGCTGCCCTCCCTGCCGGAGATGGCAACGCCTGGGTTGGAAGTCGGGCCGGTCGCGGCGCGCATCGCCGCGTATCGTCGGGCGCGGGACCGCGTGCCGGCGGCGGAGGACTCATGAGCGAGGAGGCCTTGCCGTGCGGATGATCCTGGGCCGCCTCCTGTCGCTGCTGCCGGTGCTGTTCGGCCTTTGCGTGCTATCCTTCGTGCTGCTGTCGCTGGTGCCAGGCGACCCGGTCACGGCGATGCTGGGGATGGAAGCCGATCCTGCCGCGATCGCCGCGTTGCGCGCAAAATACGCGCTGGACGACCCTCTGCCGGTGCGCTTCCTGGCCTGGTTCGGTCAGGTGCTGGTGGGCGATCTCGGCCGCTCCATCCAGACCGGGCGGCCGGTCACGGCCACCGTGGGTGCGGCGCTGGTGCCAACACTGCAACTCGGGCTGGCCGCGACCGTGGTCTCGCTGCTGATCGCCATTCCCGCCGGCATCGTGGCAGCGGCGCGGCGCAACAGCCTGGCCGACCTCGCGGCTTCGGTGATTGCGCTGTTCGGCCTGTCCCTGCCGAGCTTCTGGCTGGGCATCCTGCTGATCCTGGGATTGTCGATCAGCGTGCCGCTCCTGCCATCCTCCGGCTATGCACCCTTCCTGCAGGACCCGGGCGCGGCCTTCGCGCACCTGGTGTTGCCAGCGCTGACGCTGGGCGCGGCGATGGCGGCTTCCACCATGCGCATGACGCGCGCGGCTATGATCGAGGTGCTGGCCACCGACTACATCCGCACCGCCCGCGCGAAGGGGCTGTCGCGCCGGCGCGTCGTGTGGCGGCACGGCCTTCGCAACGCCCTGCTGCCGGTAGTGACGCTAGTGGGGCTGCAACTGGGGCAGCTACTGGGCGGCGTGGTGATCACCGAGAGCGTCTTTTCCTGGCCTGGCATCGGCAAGCTGACGGTGGACGCGATCTTCGCGCGCGACTTCCCCGTGGTGCAGGGCGCGATCCTGGTGACCGCCACGCTGTTCGTGCTGATCAACCTCGCCACCGACCTGCTCTACGCCGTGCTCGACCCGCGGCTGAGGACCCGGCGGTGAGCGCCGTAGCGCCGGCACGGGGCGATGCCTCGGCTTGGTGGCGGCTGCTGCGCGAGCCGCGCAGCCTGCTCGGCTTGGTGCTGGTGGCGGCGGTGCTCCTGGCCGGCCTGCTCGGTCCGGGAGCGAGCGGCTACGACCCGGCCGCGCCAGACTTCCTCGCGACCCTGGCGCCGCCCTCGGCCACGCACCTGCTGGGCACCGACGATCTCGGCCGCGATGTGCTGGCGCGCATACTTGAAGGGGCGCGTGTGTCGCTGCTGGTAGGGCTGTCGAGCGTCGCGGCGGCGCTGCTCCTCGGCACGCCGATCGGCCTCGTCGCTGGCTATCTTGGCGGCTGGACAGACAGCATGCTGATGCGCTGCATGGACGTTCTGCTTGCCTTTCCCGGCATCCTGCTGGCGCTGGGGATCACTGCGGCGCTGGGCGCCTCGCTGCCGGTCACGGTGGCGGCGATTGCGGCGGTGAACCTGCCGGTTCTGGCGCGCGTGGCGCGCGGGCAGGCGCTGGCGCTGCGCAACCTCGATTTCGTGACGGCAGAACGCGCGCTGGGCTTCGGCGAGGCCGGCATCCTGCTGCGCTGCGTGCTGCCCAACGCCTTGTCGCCGATCATGGTGCAAGCCTCACTGCTGCTGGCCTCCTCCATCATCACCGAGAGCTACCTGTCCTTCCTGGGCCTGGGGGTGCAGCCGCCCACTCCCAGTTGGGGCAACATGCTGCACGACGCGGTGGGCTTCCTCGACCAGGCTGTCTGGCTGGCTTGGTTCCCGGGTGTGGCAATCTTCCTCACCGTGCTGGGCTTCAACCTGCTGGGCGACGCGTTGCGCGACCGCCTGGACCCGCGTGACTAGGACCCTTTCGCAACCGACTTGACGGAGACGCCGCCATGGCCACCACACGACGCGCACTGCTCGGCGCCACGCTTGCCACCCCCGCCCTGCTCGCGGCCCGGGGAGCCGCCGCGCAAGGTGCTACCCCGGGCGCAGCGGGCGGCACGCTGAACATCGGCGTGGTGTCCGACCCGGTCACGCTGGACCCGGCCTTTTCCGCCTCCTTCTTCGAAACCCAGGTGCTCTATAACCTGCACGAGACCCTGCTGGCGGCGCGCCCCGACGGTTCCGTGGTGCCGGGACTGGCCAGCTACGAAATGGCCGACCCGCTGCGCTACGTGTTCACGCTGCGCGAGAACCTCGTTTTCCACGACGGCACGGTGCTCGACGCGGCGGCGGTCAAGGCCAACGTTGACCGCTACATGGACCCGGCTAGCGGCTCCATCCGCCGCGCCGATTTCGGCCCGCTGAAGGATGTCACTGTAACCGGGCCGCGCAGCTTCGAGATCGCGCTCAGCGCTCCTTATGCGCCGCTGCCGCTGGTGCTGACCAACCGCGCGGGCATGATAGTGTCGCCCACTGCGGTGCAGCGGCTGGGCGCCGACTTCGCCTCTCAGGCCGTGGGCGCCGGGCCCTGGAAGCTCGCGAGTTGGACCAAGAACGCCGAACTCGTGCTGGAACGCTTTCCCGGCTACTGGCAGGGGCCGCCCAGGAATTTCGACCGCCTCGTATACCGCCCGCTCCCTGACGAAACAGTACGGTTGGCCAATCTGCGCTCTGGCACGCTGCAGCTGATCGACAGCGTTCCGCCCCAGGCTGTGGCGGGCCTGGCACGGGAAGCCGGCGTCCGCGTCGCGCAGATGCCGAGCCTGGGCTTCAACGCCTTCGCCTTCAACTGTACCCGCGCGCCCTTCAGCGACGCGCGCGTCCGCCGGGCCTTCACGGCGGCCGTCGATCCGGAGGTCATCCAGCGCGTCGTCTACTTCAACACCGGCCGTGTCGCGCACGGCCCGCTCTCGCCAGCCGTGGGCTGGGCTTTCGACGAGGCGCAGAGGGGCATCCCCTTCGACGCGGTACGCGCCAAGGCCATGCTGGCGGAGGCAGGGGCGAATGCCCCGGTCCCGGTGACGATCACCGTCACGAACTCGCCCCAACTCGTGCGAATCGCGCAGGTTCTTCAGGCGCAGGCCGGCGCGGCAGGCTTTAGGGTCGAAATCCGTCAGATCGATCCAACCAGCCTGATCACCGTCCTACGCCAACGCGACTTCGACCTGTGCATGGCGCCCTGGAGCGGCCGCTACGACCCGGACGGCAACACCTTCAACTACTTCACCAAGGGTGGGCCCAACAACTTCGCAGGTTACGACAGCGCCGAGGTCACGACGCTGCTGGAGCGTGCCCGCTCCGAAGCCTCGCCCGACGCACGTGCCGTGCTGTATCGGCAGGCTCAGACGAAGCTGGTGGAGGACGCGCCGATGCTGTTCCTACACTTCGACGCGATTTTGCAAGCTTCCAGCAGCCGTCTGCGCTGGACACAGTACCCGGACGCGGTGTTCCGCCTCTTCGACGCCACGAACACCTAGAGCACCTCCTGCTTGCACGGACTCACGGGTTCTGATTCGACGCTGCTGATGGAGCAGCGAGGCTGGTGATGATGCCACCCTTGTCGCAGGACCTACGCAAGCGCCTGGTGCGGGCTGTCGAGGAGGGCGCCTCGGCACGGGAGGCGGCAGCCCGCTTCGCGGTCAGCGCATCAGCCGCGATCAAGCTGGTGCGGCGGGTGCGCGAGACCGGCAGCACGGCCCCGGCCCAGATCGGCGGCTACCGCAAGCCGCTATTGGCGGGACAGGAGGAGTTCCTCCGCGAGCTCACGGCAATGAGCGGCTGGAGATTTTATCATCGCAAGAATTCTGCCAGGGCCCGATTAGGCCGCAAACCTGGCAGAGCCTTGACGATGCTCCTGGACACGAGGCTTCTGAGATGGTCCCTGACGCGGCCGGAGAACGAGGGCCTAATGCTTCATCAACACACCTATGATCAGTCTCCCACGCGGCATCCGGACCATCCCGCTCCATCCCTTGAGAAAGCACTGGAACGGGCTGCGCCGGGACAGATACTGGCAGGCGCGTTGGGCGCAGCACCATGCTGACCTTGGTGCAGGGGAGCACCGTACTGCAAGGCTTCGGCGTCGACGACGCCCCCCTGCTGCACGCGGACGCGGCGGTGCTGGTGGGCGACGGCATCGTGCAGGCGGTCGGCCCGGCGGCGGAGCTGCGCCGCGCCCACCCCGACGCCACCCTGCTGGGCGGCGCGGACACGGTGGTGATGCCCGGCCTGGTCAACGCGCACCACCATGTCGGGCTGACGCCGCTGCAGCTGGGCTCGCCCGACCATCCGCTGGAACTGTGGTTCGCCAGCCGTCTCGCGCTGCGCGACGTGGACCTGCGGCTGGACACGCTGTTCTCCGCTTTCGAAATGATCGGCAGCGGCGTGACCACCGTGCAGCACCTGCACAGCCGCGCGCCCGGCTCGCCCGAGCAGGTGCTGGCCGCCGCCGCGGCGGTGACCGGCGCGTATCGCGAGGTCGGGATGCGCGCCTCCTACTCGCTGGCGTTGCGCGACCAGAACCGGCTGGTCTACGCCGACGACCAGGATTTCGTGGCGCGGCTGCCCGAAGCGCTACGCCCGGACATGGCCGACTACTTCCGCCGCTTCACCATGCCGTTGGCCCAGCAGGTGGAAGTGTTCCACGCCCTGCGCGCGCGCCACGTCGCAGACCCGCTGGTGCAGGTGCAGCTCGCGCCCGCCAACCTGCACTGGCTTTCCAACACGGCGCTGCACACGGCGGCGGAGCTAGCGGCGCAGACCGGCGCGCCGATGCACATGCACCTGCTGGAAACGCCCTACCAGAAGGCCTACGCGCGCCGGCGCACCGGCGGCTCCGCCTTCCGCTTCATCGAGCGCCTCGGCTTGGCCGGGCCGCAGCTCACCCTCGGGCACGGGGTGTGGATGACGGAGGAGGATATCGAGCGCTGCGCCCATTCCGGCACCCGCCTCTGCCACAACTGCTCCTCCAACTTCCGGCTCAAGAGCGGCATGGCGCCGGTGAACCGCTTCCGCGCCGCCGGCATCCCCGTGGCGCTGGGCATCGACGAGGCCGGCATCAACGACGACCGCGACATGCTGCAGGAAATGCGGCTGGTCTTGCGCGCCCACCGGGAGCCCGGCATCGACGCGCCGCATCCCAGCCCCGCCGCCGTGCTGCGCATGGCCACCGAGCACGGCGCCGCCACCACGCCCTTCGCCGGCCGCATCGGCCAGCTGCGGCCCGGCATGGCGGCGGACCTCGTGCTGCTGGATTGGAAGGCGGTCACCTGGCCCTACCAGAGCCCGGATCTGCCGCTGGTGGACGTGCTGGTGCAGCGCGCCAGGCCCGCCGCCATCCGCGCGGTGATGATCGGCGGCGAGGTGGTGTATCGCGACGGCCGCTTCACCCGGATCGACCGTGACGCCGTGCTGGCCGAACTCGCGGCGCAACTGGCCCGTCCGCTCACCGCGGCGGAAGAAGCGCGGCGCGTGATGGCGGCGGCGGTGATGCCGCATGTGCGCCGCTTCTACGACGGCTACCTCGACGGACTCGGCGACGAGCCGCATTACCGCCCGAGCGGACGCGCCTGAAGCGGCGGGAAAGGCCGGGGGAGTGAACTCCCCCGGACCCCCTCCTTTTTTCGGGAGTCTGAGGAGAACACCGCTGGCCATGAGCGCACCCCAGGACTCACGACGATAGAAGAGAGTCCGGGAGGATACCTCCCTCCGGCTCTACTGTTTCTCCCGCGTCGAAGGCCCGGCGCTATCAGCCCCCTGCACGCACCAGGGCCAGCCGGATCGCCGCCGGCACCGGCTCCACCAGCGGCACGGGAAAGCGGCCGGCCAGGGCGCGGGCCGCGGTGGCCAGGGGACCGCCGCCGATCACCAGCGCCCCGGCGCCGGCCGCGACCGCCGCCTCGCAGGCCTGGGCCAGCGCCTCCCGCAGCCGCGCCGGGTCGGCCATCACTGCCGCCGGCTCGCCCGGGGTCAGGTAGACGCCGCGGAAAGCCGCGGCATGGCCGTAGCCGGCCGCGAGGCAGGTGATGCTGTCCACCAGCCCGGGGGTGGTGGTGACCACGGCGAAGCCGCGGCCGAAGGCGGCGGCCTCGGCCATGCCGGCTTCCGCCAGGCCGGTGACGGAACAGGGCAGCGCCGCGCGCAGTTCCTCCAGCCCCGGGTCGCCGAAAGCGGCCAGTACCACCCCGTCGGGCGGGTCCTGACGCAGCGCCGGAACCAGGGACAGCACGGCCCCGGCCGCGGTGGCCAGCGCCGCCGCCTCGGTGATCAGCGCCGCGCCGTGCGGAGCGGTGGCGCCCGACAGCGTGACGCCATCCGGCGCCGCGTCGCGCGCGATCGCCAGCATCGCCGCGGTGGTGTTGGCCGAGGTGTTGGGATTCAGCAGCAGCAGCCGCATCGCGCGCGCCCTCAGCCCCCGGGCGGCTGCGCCACCAGGAAGGCGCGGGCGATGCTGTCGCGCCGCGCCACCCAGACGGCGTCACCGCGGTCGGCCAGTATCCGCAGCACGTCGCGAAACGCGGCGAAGCGTCCGGGGCGGCCACAGATCCGCAGGTGAAAACCGATATTGAGCAGCCGCGGCCGGCCACGCGCCGCTTCCGCTTCCAGCACCGCCAGCGCGTCGGCCACGTAGTCCACCATCTCGCGCGCGCGGACGAAGCCGTTGGGGTGGAAGAACTTCATGTCGTTGCTGTCGAAGGCGTAGGGCAGCACCAGCAGCGGCGCCCCGCCGTCGCGGTCGTAATAGGGCAGGTCGTCGTCCAGCCCGTTGGAGGTGTACAGGAAGCCGCGCTCGCGCAGCAGCCCGCGGGTCCAGGGGCTCTCGCCGCCACGGCAGAAGAAGCCGGTCGGCACCTCGCCCGTGGCATCGCGGATCACCGCGACGCAGCGGTCGAGGTCGGCGGCTTCCGTGGCGGGATCGGCATAGTCCGCGTGCGGCCGCCAGCGCCAGCCGTGCACCGCCATCTCGTGGCCGCGCCTGGCCACGGTGCGCGCCAGCTCGGGCACCCGCTCCACCGCGCGGCCGCAGCAGAAGAAGGTGGCGGGGATAGCGGCGTCGTCCAGCGCGTCCAGCATGCGCCACAGCCCGGCGCGCATGCCGTAGCCGAAGATCCCCTCCTGCCCCCGGTCGCGCACGCCGTCGGGCACGACGCTGAGCACCTCGCCCATGCGCTCGCTGCGCGGGTCGCCGTCGCCCACCTGCTGCTCGGCGCCTTCCTCGAAGTTCACCACCACGGACACGGCCAGCCGCGCGCCGTTGGGCCAGCGCAGGTCGGGCCACTGGCCGGCATAGCCCAGCAGGTCGCGGCCGCTCACGGCGCTACCCCCTTCGCGGCGCGCCGGCTCACGCCACGTCACCCGCGGCGGGCACGGCGCTGCCGGGCGGCGCGGCATCCGGCGCGAAATCCGTGGGCGTCGGGCTAGGCACCCAGCGCGGCAGGCCCATCCCGTCCCGCCAGGCATGGGCGATGCCGTCGCGCCGCGCGAACCAGGCACCAGGCGCGGCCGCGACGTGCGCCAGGAAGCGCTCCAGCCCGGCGATCCGGCCGGGCCGGCCGATGATGCGCAGGTGCAGCCCCACCGACAGCATGCGCGGCGCGTCCGCCCCCTCGGCCAGCAGCCGGTCGAAGGCGGCGATGCAGTAGCGCGCGAAGTCGTCGCCCTGCACGAAGCCGCCGTTGTTGAAGAAGCGCATGTCGTTGGTGTCGAAGCTGTAGGGCAGCACCACGTGCGGCCGCCCCGCTTCCTGCACGACGTAGGGCAGGTCGTCGTCGTAGGCGTTGCTGTCGTACAGGAAGCCGCCATGTTCCGCGAGCAGCCGACGCGTGTTGAGCGAGGTCGCGGAGCGCGTGTGCCAGCCCACCGGCGGCGTGCCGGCGGCGGCCGCGATCGCCGCCACGGAGCGGGCGATGACGCGGCGCTCCTCCGCCTCCGCCATGTGGACGTGCCGTTCCCAGCGCCAGCCGTGCGAGGACACCTCGTGCCCGTCGGCCACCGCCTCCGCCGCGATCCAGGGCGACAGGGCCAGGGCGCGGCCATTGGCGTTCAGCGTCGCCGCCACGCCGTAGTGCCGCAGCAGGGCGCGGATGCGCGGCCAGCCGGCGCGGGTGCCGTAGGCGAAGTGGCTCTCCATGCACAGGTCGCGGGCGCCCTCCACCCGCTCCACCGCCTCGTAGATGTGCTCGTTGCGCTCGTCGCCGGCGCCGATCGACAGTTCCGCCCCTTCCTCGACGTTGACCACCACCGACACCGCCAGCCGCGCCCCGCCGGGCCAGCGGATGTTCGGGGGACGGCCGCGATAGCCGGCGAGGTCGCGATCCGTGCCGGCCATCACGCCGCGCGGCGCGGCGGCAGGGCGCGCACCGCGTCCATGAAGCGCCGCGTGCGGTCGGCATCCCATTGCAGCACGTCCTCCGGCGACGCGCCGGGCCGCATCAGCGAGGTGGACACCACCGCGCCCTCAGCCACGGCCAGCGCCTCGGCTAGGTTGGCTTCCGTGACGCTGCCGCCGATCAGCACCGGGCGGCGCGCCCCGGCGGCGCGGGCGGCGCGCACGCGGTCCAGCGAGTCCGCGAAGGAGCCGCCGGTCAGGATCAGCCCGTCGGCGCCCAGCTTCTCCGCCATCAGCACGGCTTCGGCGGGGGGCACGTCCAGCAGCGGCCGGCTGGTGCGGTCGAACACGTCCGCCAGGATGGCGACGTCGTCGCGCCGTAGCTCGTGGCGATAGCTGCGCGCTTCCACCGCCAAGCCGTTGCGCGGCCCTTCCGCCGTCATGGCGGCGCCCACGAAGACCTTCAGCCGCACGAAGGACGCGCCCGCGGCATGGGCGATGGCCAGCGGCGCGACGGCGTCGTGTGCCTGCACGATGATGCCCAGCGCCATGGCCGGGAATTCCCGCCGGATCAGCCGCCCCAGCGCGGCGGTGACGGCCACGGTAGCCGGGCTGGCCGGGCCGACCTGCCGCGTCTGATCCTGCAGCATGAGTGCGGGCACGCCGGCCTCGGCGAACACCGCGGCGTTGCGCAGCGCGTAGTCCTCCAGGAACCCCATCGACAGCTCGCGTCGCACGCTGAGGTCGGGCAGGTGCAGGGCGGCGATGACCACCGGGCCGTGCTTCGCGCCGAGTGCTTCGAGGGTGTCCGGTGTCATGCCGTGATGGTTCCCGATCGGAGGAGGTCGATGTTGCGCGGCGCCGTTCCGGGCGGCAGGAGGGCGAGCAGCTGTTCCAACCGTGCCAGCGCCGCGGCGTGGTCCACCCGCAGCAGGTGCAGCGGCCCGAAGGCTTCCACCGCGAAGGAGGCGGACACGGTGCCGCAGCAGGCCGCCAGCAGCGGGTCGCCGCTGCGCAGCCAGCCCGCCAGGAAGCCGCCGCACCAGGCGTCGCCGGCGCCGGTCGGGTCCACCGCCCGCACCGGCAGCGCCGGCACCGCCACGGGCTGCCCGGCATCCAGCAGCGCGCCGCGGCCGCCCCGCTTCACCGCCGCCACCGGCACGCCGCCGGCCCGCAGCGCGGCCAGCGCGGCCTCCGCCGGCCGCTCCGGCACCAGCACGGCCAGTTCCTTCTCGCTGGGCAGGATGGCGTCCAGCCTTGGCAGCAGTTCCGGCAGCAAGGGCAGCAGCGCCGCCGCCTGCCCGCCGGGATCCAGCGTCAGCCGGAAGCCCGGCCGGCGCAGCGCCGTCGCCAGGGCGAAGGCAGCATCCGCCCGGTTGGGGCCGAGATGCGCGCTGCGTGCCGCGCGGAAGCTGTGGGGCAGGTGTTCCGGTTGAACGGGATGCTCGCGCCGGAAAGCGCCGAAGGAGCGGCCGGCCTCGGGCGCGTCGCGCAGCTGCGCCTCGAAGCGCCGGGCCTCGTTGGGCGTCAGGCGTCCCGGGTGCAACCCGTGCCGTGCCAGCGCGCCCTCGGCCGCGTGCAGCCCGTCCACCCGGCTGCCGTCGGGGCGGTAGAAGAACCATTCCGAGCGGTCCACGTCCTCCGGCATCACCCGCAGCCCGGCGGTGTCGATCCCCGCTGCTGCCAGCGCTTCCAGGAAAGCCGGCGGGTAGTTGCGCGGCACCAGAGCGACGATGCCGACGCGGTCCAGCCAGACCCGCATGCCCGCCGCCGCGTAGACGGCATTGCCGCCCATGCTGCCGGTGCGCACGGTGCCGTCGGCGGCGACGACGTTGTCCACGATCATGCCGCCGGCGGCGAAGGCTTCCACCATCGGACGTCAGGTTCCGGGGAAAGCGCCGGGATAGCCCAGCCCCAGGGCGTCGCGCGCGGTGGCGAAGTGGAAGGCGAAGAGGTGCAGCGGCACCGACGACACCAGCGCCGCCAGCGCCGGGTGCACGGCGGGCAGGATCACCGTGCGTTCCGCCCGCGCAGCGATCTCCGCGTCGGGCGCGGCCAGCAGCGCCACGGTGCGGCCGCCCCGCGCGGCACTGACCAGCACGGTGTCCAGCGCCCGCTCGCGGCTGGCGGGGTCGGTGGCGATCAGCAGCAGCGGGTCGCCGCGCTTCTGGGCGCGGTAGTGGTGCATCTCCTCCAGCGGCTGCGCGACGGCGTGGATCGGCGACAACTCGCGCAGCTTGGCGGCACCGAAGCTGGCGGCGGCACCGTTCGGGCCCAACCCGGTGAACAGCACCAGTTGCGCGGCCGCGAAATCCTCCGCGGCCGCCCGCATCGCCGCATCATGGCCCGCGGCCACGGCGTCCAGCAGGTTGGGGAGGCGCGCGAGTTCGTCGCGCAGTGCCGCGGCGTCGCGCCCCAGCGCGTCCGCCACCGCCACCGCCACCGCCGCCAGCAGCGCCATGGTCGCGGTGGAGGACTGGGTGGGCCAGCCCTTGCGGGTGGCGTGCACCACCAGCCCTGCCTCGGACTCCGCCAGCACCGGGCTGCCGGCGGTGTTGGACACGCCCACCGTCATGGCGCCGCGCGCCCGCGCCGCGGCCAGGGCCTTCATCACCGCCGGCGTGTTGCCGCCCGAGCTCAGCCCCAGCACCAGGGTCCGCCGGTCGGCCGCGGCCGCGCCGTAGCAGGCGTAGTCCAGCGCCTGCGCCGCTTCCGTGGGCCAGCCCAGCAGCAACTCCCAGGCGTGCCGCACGCCGGCGCCGCAGAACCAGCTGTCGCCGCAGCCGGCGATCACCACCCGCTCGATGCCGCGCCCCGCGATGCGCCCGGCCAGGGCGCGCACCGCACCGGCCTCGCGCGCCAGGGTGTCGGAAACCGCCGCACCCTGGCGCAGCATCTCCTCGCGCGTGCGGCCCACCCGGGCCAGGCGGGCGGGGTCGTGCGCGTCGTCGCGCGAAGGCTCGGCGGTTAGCGCCGCGGTGCGGGCGGAAAAGTCGGTCATGGAATCCCGGGCGTGATGGGGGGCGCTCAGCGGCCGAGCCGCTCCAGCCCCACGGTGGCGGCGATGGCGAGCAGGGCCAGGAAGGACAGCCCGATCTCCAGCGCCGAGATGGCGGCGATCAGCGGCGAGCCGTCGGACTGCACGAGGTAGTACAGCTCCACCGGCAAGGGCCGCGCCCGCACGTCGGAGGTGAACAGCGCCACGGTGACGTTGTCGAAGGCCTCGATGAAGGTGAAGGCGGCGGCGGCCAGCAGCGCCGGCGCCAGCTGCGGCAGGGTGACGCGCAGGAAGGTTTCCGGCGGCCGCGCCCCGAGATTGGCGCTGGCCTCGTCGAGCTTCGGGTCCAGCCCGGCGAGGCGGGCCATTACCACCCGGATCACGAAGGGCATGCAGAACACCGACAGGCTGGTCACCAGCATCAGGTCGGAGGCGCGGAAGGCGAAGTAGGCGCCGAAGAACAGCGTGGCGATGCCGATCACCATGCCCGGCATCATCTGCGGCGCCAGCAGGAAGGCGTTCATTGCCGCCTTGCCGGGAAAGCGACCCCGCACGCCGGCAAAGGCCGCCGGCACGCCCAGGGCCAGGCAGACCATCGCGGTAATCGCGGCGATGCGCAGCGACACCAGCGCGGCGTCGATCAGCTGCTGCCGGCCCAGCAGCGCCTCGTACCACCGCCAGGAGAAGCCGGAGGGCGGGAAGGAGATATAGGCCCGCGGCTCGAAGGAAATCGCCACCACGATCAGGCTCGGCCCGACTAGCAGCAGCAGCGAGAAGCCGGTGACGAGCACCAGGGCGGCGAGGCCGAAGCGGTCCAGGGCGGACAAGGGGGCGCGGCGGCTCATCGGCGCGGCTCGTTCCAGCGCGAGAAACGTGCGCCCGCCGCCACGATCGCCAGCACGAACAGGAAGCACGACCCCAGCAGCAGCGTCGCCAGCACCGCGCCGCGGGTCCAGTCCAGCACCACCACCGTCTGTTCGTACACCTGCACCGCCAGGGTGGAATAGGCGCCGCCGCCCAGCAGCTGCGGCACGATGAAGTTGGTGTAGGACACGGCGAACACCAGCGCGAGCCCGGCCACGATGGCCGGCAGGCTGAGCGGCACGGTGACGCGGAAGAAGGTCCCGGTGCGCGAGGCGCCGAGGTTGCGCGACGCTTCCTCCAGCCGCCGGTCGCGCTCGCTGAGCACCGCCAGCAGCGGCAGCACCATGAAGGGCAGGTGGATCTGCGTCATGCCGATCAGCACGGCGAGGTCGGTGTTGAGCAGCCGCAGCGGCTCGTCGATCACGCCCAGGCCCAGCAGCGCCTGGTTCAGCATGCCGCGCCGCCCGCCCAGGATCACCAGCCAGGCATAGGCGCGCACGAGGGCGCTGGTCAGCAGCGGCGAGATCACCGCCACCAGGATCAGCGTGCGCGCCCAGCCGCGCAGCGCGCCGTAGCAGAAGGCGACGGGGTAGGCGAGCACCAGCGTCAGCGCGGAGGACACCGCCGCCACCCAGAAGGAACGCCAGCCCAGACGCCACACCAGGGGGTCGCCCAGCGCCGCCAGCAGCGGCTGCAGCGTGAACCCGCCGCCGGCGAAGCGCCCGCGCTCGATCCGCACGAAGCCGAACAGCAGCAGCGTGACGATCGGCAGCACCAGGAACACCGCGAGGTAGAGCAGCGCCGGCACCGCCGGCCACAACCCGCCGCCGCGCAGCGGCCGGCGCCATAGCGCGCCCGGTCCCGCGCTCGCCGCGCCGCTCATGCTGGCACCCCCGCCGCGTCGCGCGGCAGCAACACCGCCGCCGTCGGGTCGGCCAGCACCGCGCGCACGGCGGTGCCGGCCGGGATGGGGGGCTGCCCGGCGCGGCGCGGCACCGCGGCGCGCAGCGGCGGCGCGCCGGCCAGGGGGCCGCCCGGCAGCACCTCGTATTCCACCGTGGGGCCGAGCGCGGTACTGAAGCTCACCGTGCCCGGCCAGCCCGCGCCCTCGCCTAGCTCCAGGCGCAGGTTCTCAGGCCGCACCACCAGGGTCGCCGCGCCATCGGGCAGCGCCGTGGCGAGACCGCCCAGCTCCAGCACCGCGCCGCCGCGCACCCGCACTGGCAGCAGGTTGGCTTGGCCGATGAAGCCCGCCACGTAGTCCGTGCGCGGCCGGTCGTAGATCTCCAGCGGCGGCCCGACCTGCTCCACCCGACCGTCGCGCATCACGGCCACGGTGTCGGACAGCGCCATCGCCTCCCCCTGGTCGTGGGTCACGAATACGGCGGTGATGCCGACGCGCTCGATCAGCTTGCGCAGTTCGACCTGCATGGTCAGCCGAAGCTGCGCGTCGAGCGCGCTGAACGGCTCGTCCAGCAGCAGCACGGAGGGCTCCAGCACCAGGGCGCGGGCCACCGCCACGCGCTGCTGCTGCCCGCCCGAGAGCTGCGCGGGGTAGCGGTCCGCGAAGCGGCCCAGCGCCGCCAACTCCAGCGCCGCGGCCACGCGCTCGGCCACCTCGCGGCGCGGACGGCGACGGATGCGCAGCCCGTATGCGACGTTGTCCGCCACCGTCAGGTGCGGAAACAGCGCGTAGTTCTGGAACACGTAGCCGACCTGGCGCCGCTCGGGCGGCAGGGTGGTGATGTCGTGCCCGGCGACGCGGATGCGCCCCGCCCCGGGTTCCACGAAGCCGGCGATGGCGCGCAGCAGCGTGGTCTTGCCGCAGCCCGAAGGGCCCAGCAGCGTCAGCACGGTGCCGCGCTCCACCGACAGGCTGCACGCGCGCAGCACCGCCAGCGGGCCGTAGCTCAGGCTCACGGCATCCACGAGGAGGTGGCTCATGCGGGCCTCCGGCCGGTCGGTTCGGGGTTCCGGGGGGATGGCGCGAAGCCCAGCGCCGCCGGGCCGGGGGCCGACACCGCCGCGGCCCCGACCTCCATCGCCTGCCGCGCCGCGGCGGTGAAGGGCAGCCCGGCGGCCAGCAGGGCGGCCAGCGCCCCCACGGTGGCGTCGCCGGCGCCGGTCGGGTCCACCACCCGGGCGGGCGGGGCGGGGATGGCGGTGGCGACGCCGCCCGCCACCGCCAAGGCGCCAGCCGCGCCGCGCTTCTGCAGCACGCATGGGCCGCGCGCCGCCAGCGAGCGCGCCGCCGCGTCGTCGTCCAGTTCCGGCAGCAGCAGGCGGGTTTCCGCGATGCTGGGGGCGAAAGCCGTAAGGCCGGGCAGCGCCGCCAGCACGGCCTCGCACTCCAGCGCGGCGAAGACCTCGCTGGTATCCGCCACCACCGGGCAGGTGGCCGCGGCTAGCAGCTGCGGCAGCAGCACCGGCGGCACCGGCCCCGCCACTGCCGCGTCGAAGCCGTCCAGCGAGGCCGGCAGGCAGGGCAGCATCGCCTCCGAGCGCTCGTGCCAGGCGGGATCCCCGTGGTGCGGGGAAGCGCGCTCACCCGCCGTCCCGTGCTGCAGCCGCGCCCGGCGGGTGGCGCCGGGGCGGCGCTGCACGCCGGACAGGTCCAGGCCCATCGCCGCCAGCATGTCCAACCAGGCGGGCGGGAAGTCCTCCCCCACTGCGGCGGCCAGTGTCACCCGCGCCCCGGCGCGGCGCGCGCCCAGCGCGGCGTAGAGCGCCGCCCCACCCGGCATGCTGTCCCAGCGCGCGCCCGGCACGGCCAGGGCGTCGATGGACAGGTAGCCCACCACCAGCAGGCGCGGCGCGTCCCTCACCGCAGCCCGTCCCCGCCAGCCCGCCTCACTGCCCCGTCCCCAGGAGAGAACGGCGGGTGAGCTGGCGGCTGACGCGGAAGCGCACGGCATCCTGCTTCAGGTGAGCGCGGGTGTCCGGGTCCAGCCCGCCGCGCCGCGCCAGCGAGGCCGCCAGCAGCTGCAGCGGCAGGGCCGTGGCCAGCGGCGCCAGGGCCGGGCCGATCGCCGGCAGGGTGATGCGGTGGGTGGCGCGCGTTACCGGCGCCGCGGCGGTGTCCACCGCCAGGGTTTGCACCCCCAGCCCTTCCAGGGCGTGGCAGCTCTCGTCGGCGTAGCCGGCCAGCACGGGATCACTGGCCACCACCACCACGAGGTCGCCCGCGGGCATGGCCCAGTACTGGCTGTGGGCGAACTCCTCCAGCTCGCCGTGCCAAGCCGGGATATGGGTTAGCTCCACGAGTTTCGCCGCGCCGTACTGCGCCGTGCCCAGCTCCGCTCCGGCCGAGAGCACGCGTACCCCGGCGGGCAGCCCGATCGCGGGCAGCACCGCCGCGGCGGCGTCCAGCGCCGCTTCCTGCGCGGCGGCCACGGCACCGAGGTCCGGGCGCGTATCGCTGCCGGCCGCGCCGCAGGCCAGCAGCATCAGCGCCGCCAGTGTCGCGGTGTAGGAGGAGGTGCCGCACAGGAAAGGCGCCACGTCGGGCAAGTCCAGCGACACCCTGGCCGCGGCGATGGCGCCGAGCCGGCCGCCTTCGCCGTTCACCAGCGCCAGGATCGGCACGCCGCGCGCCTCCACCGCCCGCGCGGCCTCCACCGTGCGGTCCACGTTGCCGGACATGGATACCGCGATCACCCGGTCCGCTTCGCGCAGGCCTTCGGCGCCCAGCACCATCTCCAGCGCGCCGGCGGCGCGCCAGTCCAGCCCCAGCGTCGCCGCCCAGCCCGCCGCGGCGGCACCGGCGAACACCCCGTCGCCGCAGCCGCACACGATCAGGCGCCCGCCCGGTCCCGGCCGCAGCACGGACTGCCCGGCCGCGATGAACGCCTCTGCCCGCGCCGCCAGGGCGCGCAGCACTTCGGGCTGCCGCGCGACGTCGCGCCCCATCGGGCCGGGATCGGCGGCCTCGCTCATCCGCCCATCACCCGGTCGAACTGTTCCAGGGTCTGGCCGCGCACCGGGGCGATCTTGCCCCAGTCCACGGATTGTAGGCGCAGCACCTCCGCCGGCGTGTTCGGCGTATAAGGCCTGGCCGCGTCGGGGATCGCCACGCCGCGCACGGTGGGGCCGAAGAAGTACGGCGCCCCCGCCGCCATCGCCTGGTACTCCGGCGACAGGATGCCGTTCATCCACTCGTTCACCAGCTCGGGGTGCCGGGTGTTGCTGATCGCCGACATGAAGGAGATCAGCGACACCGGGCCAGGATCGGGCTGCACAAAGCGGATCGGCAGGCCCTTGGCGGCGGCGGTGGCGGCGTCGTTGTTCCACAGCGGCGCCATCGCCACCTCCTCGCGCTCCAGCATCTGCAGCAGCTGCGTGGGCGAGCGGCCGACCTGCGGCTTCAGCTCCTGCAGCTTGCTCCAGGCGGGGTCGAGCCGATCCTCGGCGCCGCCGAACACCTTGGCGGCGATGGCCAGGACGCCCAGCCCGAGATTGGAAGAAGCGCGCGGGATGGCGACCTTGCCGCGGTATTCCGGCTTCCACAGGTCGGTCCAGGCGCGCGGCGCCTCGCGCACCATGCTCTCGTTGTACGCGATGCCGATCAGCGAGTAGGAGGCCGGCACGCCGTAGCCGCCGCTCTTCGCCGCCAGCTCGGGGATCAGGTTGGCGGTGTTGGGCACCTTGCTGGGGTCGAGGCGCTGGATGTAGCCCTCGCGCATCGCGGTCAGGTGCGGCGGCTCGCCATTGGGCATGGCGTCGAAGGGCGAGTAGCCCTGCGCCGCCTTGATCTGCGCCACGATGTCCTGGCTCTCGGACGGCACGAGGCGGATGCGCAACCCGGGATGCGCCGCCTCCATGCGGCGGGCCAGCCACTGGTGCGGCTGCTGCAGTTCGCCAGCGAAGCTCACGATCACCAGCTCGCGCGCTTCCTGCGCGCGAAGCAGGGACGGCAGGGCCAGCGTCGTGGCGGCGCCCCCGAGCAGGGCGCGGCGGGTCGTGTTGGACAGGGACATGCGGTTCTCCATGATCCGGCTCACATCGAGAAGCTACGGTCGAAGCGTTCCACGAGCTGGCCGCGGACCGGCACGATCTTGGTCCAGTCGACGGTTTGCAGCGCGGCCACCTCCGCCGGCGTCGCCGGCGTGTAGGGGCGCGCATCCTCCGGCACGCTGACGCCGCGCACGGTGGGGCCGAAGTAGTAGGGGGCGGCAGCGGCGCGCGCCTGATAGTCGGCACCGATGATGCCGTTCAGCCACTCGTTGGCCAGCGCCGGCTCGCGCGTGCCGGCGATGGTCGAGAAGAAGGACAGGATGGCGATGGCACCCGGCTCGGGCTTCGCGAAGCCGATCGGCAGGCCCTTGCCGGCCGCGGCGGCAGTGTTGTTGTTCCACAGCGGCGCCAGGGCGATCTCCTCGCGCTCCAGCATCTGAGTCAGCGCCGCGGGAGAACGCGCCGCGCGCGGCTCCATCTCGCGCAGCTTCGCCCAGCCCACGTCCAGTGCGTCCTCCGAGCCGCCGAAGGTCTTGGCCGCCTGCACCAGCGTCGCGAGGCCGAGGTTGGAGGAGGTGCGGGCGATGCCGACCTTGCCGCGGTATTCCGGGCGCCACAGATCGGCCCAGGAACGCGGCGGCGTGCGCACCAGCTGCGTGTTGTACGCGATGCCGATCAGCGAGTAGGTCGCCGGCACGCCGTAGCCGCCGCTCTTCGCCAGCAGCTCCGGCACCACGTTGCCGAGATTGGGCAGCGCCGCGTCTTCACGACGCAGCAGGTAGTTCTCGCCCATGCCGATCAGGTGCGGCGGCTCGTCGTTGGGCATGACGTCGTAGGGCGAATAGCCCTGCCCCGCCTTGATCTGCGCCACGACGTCCTGGCTGTCGGAGGGCACGAGGCGGATGCGCAGCCCGGGATGACGCGCCTCCATCCGGTCCGCGAGCCAACGATGCGGCTCGCTCAATTGGCCGGGATAACTGATGACCACCAGCTCGCGCGCGGTTTGCGCAGTAGCGGCAGTGGGACGGATTAGCGTCGCAGAGGCGAGGCTACCGAAAGTTCCGGCAAGGAACTGGCGTCGGGTGATGCGCACGGAGTGCTTCCAATGGAAACGGGTGCTGGACGAGGAAGAACGTGCGGCGGGGAGTGGCAGGCCCTTCCAAGCTGGTGCGATGCGGCTGGCGACATGGCTAGACCGATCATGCGGCGAGCGCCAAGCACCCGCGCCGGTTTAGCCCCAGGTGCGTTCGGTGGATGCCAGCATCGTCACAAACTGACGACAGGATTGCGACCGCCAGCGGCCGTCGCGGTTACGCATAGTTCCCCGCAGCCGCGTCGCGGAGGCGGCGGTCGACAGATGAGCAGCGTATCTCTGCTAAGCGGAACACCCCTTTAGTAGTGCCGCATGCCCGATCACCATGCAAGTTGTTTGAAAAACCAAGAAGCTGAGATCGGCACGCCTAATCTGTAAGCGTTCGCACAAAGTTTAGGCCGCGGTGAGCGTAAGGCGACTCTGTTGTAGCTTTTGCGCCGCCTTTGATCGTGGGCATAGTTCGGCATGGCAACACGACGGCAGGTGGTTGAGCTGAGGGTCGGTATGAGTCCGTACAAGCAGGAAGTGCTTTAAGCGCCACCGGTGTCGCGCCTCCTAGCTGCGTGCTTGGCGGAACGTCGTCCTGGCTCGGCATATCCACCCGAGGGCCTGACGGGCTCCCGGCCGCTGCCACCCTCGCTGAGCCACCAAGGACGGCAATCGGGAGATACAGGAGCTACAAGCCGGGATGACAAGGTGCTCCGGGCCACTTGGCAGCGCTGCAGCTGACCTAGAGCAGTTTCCGGTCATTCCGGCTCATATCCGCACGCGGTGAAGTAGTTGGCGCACTCGGCGGGCGTGAACTGCGGGAGCGCATCGGCGATGGCGGCCCAGAGGTCCGGGATGGTGCG
>NZ_JBLLEB010000038.1:0-35923 GCF_047690175.1 Roseomonas sp. BN140053
CCTGCAGGTCCAGCAGGCGCGCCTTCAGCTCCTCCCAAACGTCGTCGGCCAGGAAGCCGTAGCTGTCCATCACCGTGTCGGGGATGGCGAAGTGTTCCTCCAGCGCGACCTTGCCCTGCATCGTTTCTCTCCGGATGGTCCGGGGCTTGCCGCCCCGCAGTGTCGGTTCTTCGCGGCGCGCGGACGGCTGCCCGCCGCCCGTCAGGACGGGACGAGGGTGCCCGCGGGCCGCAGCGCCCGGGCCAGCTGCGCGAGGGCGGCGGCCAGCTCCCCGCCGTTGCCGGCCGTGCCGTAGACGTACCAGTCCGGCCGCACGATCGCCCCGCTGCAGCCATTCGCGGCGAACCAGTCGCCGTAAACCCCGTCCAGGTCCTCCACCCCCTCCGCCGCCGGACCGGGCGTGATCGGCACCACCGTCCCGCCGATCGAAGCCCAGAAGGCGCGCAGCTCGGGCGGCAGGCCGCCGGCCATCCCGGGATCGGCGGTCACCAGGCGCCAGCCATGCCCGACCACGTCGTCGAACAGGCCCTGGCGGTCGCCGGCCCGCACCCGCCCTTGCGGGAACAGGCCGCCATGCCCGGCCACCAGCCCGCCGCGCAGGGGCGGGAAGCGGATCTTCTCCGGCGCCTGCTTCGCCCGCCGCTGGGCCAGCAGCCGCTCGTCGCGCTCGCGCGCCCGGGCCGGGTCGCGGATCGTCTGCACGCGGCCGAGCTCGATCGCCTTTTCCGTGATGAAGCGCACATGTGGCTCGCGCTCCGGCTGGTAGGTGTCCAGCAGGCTGTCCTCGGCGCGGCCGGTGAGCAGGAGGTCGAGCTTCCAGGCCAGGTTGTGGCCGTCGCGGATGCCCGAACACATCCCCTGCGCCAGGAAGGGCGGCATCTCGTGCGCCGCATCCCCGGCCAGCAGCACGCGCCCCTGCCGCCAGCGCGCGGCGATGCGCGAGCGGAACACGTAGTTCGCGACGCGGATGAGCTCGGCATCCTCGGGCGTGATGTAGCGCGCGACGCGGGCCCAGACGCGCTCCGGCCGCGTCGCCTCTTCCTGCGTCTCGCCCGGGTTGAGCATGAAGGAGAAGCGGTGGTGGCCGCGCCCGATCGTCACGATGGAGGTCGGCTGGGCGGGGTCGCAGACCTGCCGGAAGGCGGGCAGGCCGGGCACCGTGCGGCGAAGGCGGAAGTCGCAGACCAGCCAGTTCTCCTGGAAGCCGTAATCCTCCACCTCCGGCGAGACGAGGCGCCGGGTGGCGCCGTTGCCGCCATCGGCACCCACGACGTAGCGCGCCTGGATCGCCACCGGCGCGCCGTCCGCCGCCGCCGCGTGCAGCAGCACGCCATCGGCCTGCGGCGCGAAGCCGGTGACGGTCACGCCCTGCCGCACCTGCACCGTGGGCAGCGCCTTGTCGTGGCGGTCGAGGATCTCCTCCACAAAGGGCTGGAACATCATGTAGAGCTGCGCCCAGCCGCAGGGCGCGGGGTCGGCGTACTCGATCTCCACCAGCGTTTCGCCCGCGGCGTTGATCCACTCGTAGTCGCGCTGCACCACCGCGTCGCGGCCCACTGCTTCGGCCAGGCCGAGCTTCTGGAAGGTGCGCATGATCTCGTCGTCGAAGCAGGCGGCGCGCGGCAGGTTGTACAGGCCGGCATAGCGTTCCAGCACGACCACCCGGTGCCCGTCCCGCCCCAGCAGCGCCGCCAGCGTCATGCTGGTGGGCCCGTAGCCGACGATGGCGACGTCGAAGCGTTCCGCCTCGCTCATCGCACGCCACCCCCGCCCGCGGGGCTGTCGGCGGGCTGCCTGTGCGACGGCACCGGGCGCCCGGTGCGGCAGGCGGCTGCTCCTGGAACGCGTGTCATCCTCGCCCCTCCCGGCATGGCCCGTCGTATCGGCGGGTCTTTCCACGAGCATCCCCCATGGCGATAGATGTTCCAAATGCAGGATCGCGAAGTTTAGGATGCACGTGCTGCATCGGCCCCGCCGGGGCCGCGGCCCTCCCTGCGGAAACCCGGCGCGTGAACCTCCGCTCGATCGACCTCAACCTCCTGGTGGTCCTCGACGCCCTGCTCGCTGAGCGCAGCGTGCGCCGCGCCGGCGAGCGCATCGGCCTGAGCCAGTCGGCCACGAGCCACGCGCTGGAGCGGCTGCGCAAGCTGCTGTCGGACGACCTGCTGGTCCGCGCCGCCTCCGGCATGGAGCCCACCCCCCGCGCGCTGGCACTGGCCGCGCCGCTGCGGGTGGCCCTGCAGGGGATCGAGACGGCGCTCGCCCCGCATCGCTTCGACCCGGCGGAGGCCCGCGACACCTTCGTGCTCGCCGTGGAAACCTACGAAACCATCGTCCTGCTGCCCGGCCTCGTGGACGAGATGCGCCGGGAAGCGCCGCACGCCACGCTGACGGTGCGGTCCGGCTCCACCGAGGAGATCCTGGCCGGGCTGGATGGCGGCCGGGTGGACGTCGCCATCGGCGTCCTCAAGGGCCTGCCGGACCGGTTCATGACCTGCGGGCTGCTGGCCGACGGGCATGCCTGCGCCATGCGCCAGGACCATCCGCTGGCGCAGGCGCCCCTGACGCTGGAGCAGTACCTCGCCGCGCCGCACCTGCGCGTGTCCATGACCGGCGACGGCGCCAATGCCGTGGACGCCGCCCTCGCGGCCCGGGGCCTGCGGCGCAAGGTCACCATGCAGCTGCCGCACGGGCTGGCGGCGGTGGTCGCCCTGTCCCGCTCGGACCTCGTCGCGTCCGTGACGCGCGGCGCGGCGCTGGGCTTCGCGGCGGTGGCCCCGCTGGCCGTGCTGGACCTGCCCTTCGACGTGCCGCGGACCGAGTTCCGCCTCGCCTGGAACCGGCGCTTCAACGACAGCCCCGCGCATGTGTGGCTGCGCCGCCGCCTGGTCGCCATCGGGGCCCTGGCCGGGGGGTAGGGACGCCTTTGGTCCGGGCCGTGAAGGAAGCCGGGGGGAGGTATCCCCCCGGACCCCCTTCTATTTTCGGGAGTCTGGGGGGGCTGCCCCGGCCGATGGCGCACCCGAAAACTCCCGAAAAAAGGAGGGGCCCGGGGGAGTTCACTCCCCCGGCCTTCCTTCCCCACTTCAGAGATGTTCCGCCCAGGCCGCGATCCGGTCGGCCGCTTCCTCCACCAGCTCGGGTTGCCCGGCGAGGTAGTGGTTGCCCCCCACCAGCCGGTGCAGCGCGGCCTGCCGCCCGGGATGCTGCGCTGCGGCGGCCATCCAGGCGTCGCGGGTGGAAGGAAAGGTGGAACCGTCGGCGGTGTGTTCCAGCAGCAGCACCGGCACGCCCGTACGCGCCAGATTGCTCGGCCCGTCCGCCTGGGAACAGGAGGCCCACTGGCTCAGAAAGGCGGTCAGCGTGGTGAAGCGGCCCATGGCGTTGGCGGCATAGTTCACCTCCCGCGCCGGGCCCCAGATGCTGCCGACCGGCCGGTCGTTCGGGTCGATGGAAAGGTCCAGCAGCCGCGGGTCGGCCTGCGTCCGGTGGATCACGAAAGCCATGTCCCGCGGCGCCCCCGGCGTGGCGCGCAGCTGCCGCAGCCGCCGCCAGGCCCAGCTCTCGATGCGGTCGCGCCGGGCGCGCTGGGCGGCGCGGAAGCGCTCCACCCAGTCGGGCGCGAAGGGCGGGCCGTTGGCCGGCTCGTAGACGTCCAGTGCCGGGTCGGCGGCCAGCGGGTCGCCCTCCTCCACCACCGAAGGGTCGATCCATTCTTCCAGCAGCCGCGAGCGCCCGGCATGGGCCGCGGTCAGCACGATCCCCGCCGCCGGCGGCAGGTCGGAGGGGTGCAGCGCCACCAGCGTCCCATCGGGCGCCTGCGTCACCGTCAGCCGCTCCGCCTGCGCCTGGTAGAAGGCGGCCAGCGCACCGCCGCCGGAATTGCCGATCAGGAAAACGCGCTCGTAGCCGGCTTCCTGCAGGTACCGCACCCCGGCGCCGAGGTCCTGGATCACCCGCTCCATCAGCAGCGTGGTGTCGGACCCGGCATAGCGGCTGTTCAGCCCCAGGCAGCAGATGCCCCGCCGTGCCAGTGGCGCGATGAGGTAGTGCTGCATGAAGTTGCTGGTGGGGTGCATCACGATGCAGGCCAGCCGCCGGCGCCCTTCCGGCTCGTCATAGGCGCCGAAGATGCGCGGCCCCTGCATCTGCAGCCCGGACTGGCTCTCCATCGCCGCACCCGGCTTGACCTGGATGCTTGCCAGGCGGCGCTCAGCCATGCCCGGCAGCCCCGGCCCGGCGGCCTTCGAGGCGGCGCTCAGGCACGCGCGGCAACTCCCCCGGCGCGCCCCGCCTTTTCCTGCGTCCAGGCGGCCAGCTGGCTATGCGCATCCGCCCCGTGCGCCTGCATCTCCTCCTCCGACACGGTGCGGGCGGTCAGCTCCAGCCGGATGCCGTTGGGGTCGAAGAAGTAGATCGACTTGATGATCTCGTGGTCGGTGACGCCCAGGACCTGCACCCCCGCCGCTTCCAGCCGCCCCTTGGCGGCCTGCACCTCCGCCTCCGTGTCCATCTCCAGCGCCAGGTGGTTCACCCAGGCCGGCGTGTTGGGCGACGGCTCGGCCCGGATGTTGTCGCCCAGGTCGAAGAAGGCGATGTAGGACCCGTCCGCCATCTCGAAGAAGATGTGGACATAGGGGCAGTGCTCGCCCGTGCTGGGCACGGTTTCGGCGCGGATCAGGTGGGCGAGCTTCAGCCCCAGCAGGTCTTCGTAGAAATGCCGGGTTTCCTCGGCATCGCGGCAGCGCCAGGCGAAGTGGTGCAGCTTGCGGATGGGTGGCATGGTCGGCATCGGCCCGAACTCCTCGCGGAAGGCGCAAACTGCGCCCGGACGGGCCCGCGGCCTGTCCCCCGAGCGGGCGACGGAATGCTTGCCAAGCCGGGATGCGGGCGGGATCATCCCCCGTGAGCACCGGGACCCGGCGGGCACCGGGATCCGGCAAACACCGGGACCCGGCAGGCACGAAGAAACCCGGCAAGCGCCGAGAACGGCCGATGGGAGGAACTCAACCATGCTCGGCTGGCAGCCGCCTTCCGTTCCGCCGGCCACCGGCCGCCTGCTGAAAACCGTCTCGGCCGCCATCACCGCCATCGGCCAGCCGGATTTCGACGGGCGCCTGCTGGCGGCGCTGCGCGGCTTCGTGGGCGCCGAACACTGCTCCACCTTCCTGTTCGAGCGCGAAGGCGGCATCCGTTGCCTGGGCGCCGCCAGCGGCGACGGCTCCCGCCGCGCCCAGCGCGCCGCCGACTGCTACGTCGCCGGCTATTGGCGCGAGGACCCGGCTTTCCGCCGCCTGCGCGAAGCCTCCTTTGCCGGGCGGCCCGGCCTGGGCCGCGTGCAGCAGGACGACATCCACAACCCCGCCTATCGCCGCGACTGCTACGAAACGCCCGGGGTGATCGATCGCGTCGCCCTGTACCGCGACTTCGGCCCGCGCCGCGTCTTCCTGTCCGTGTTCCGCGGCCCGCATGCCGGCCTTTTCGGGCCGGAGGACCTGGACGGCCTCAGCCTGGCCGCGGAATCCCTCACCGCCGTGATCGCCCGCCACCACCGCTTCCGCCTGCGTACGGAACGCGAGGCCACGGAACTTCCCCTGACCCCCGACCAGGTCGCCTCCTGGCTGGAAAGCTTCTGCCCCGGCTTGTCGGCGCGCGAACGCGGCGTCTGCGCCGCCTCCGTGCTGGGCGCCACGGCCGAGGAAATCGCCGCGACCCTGGGCCTGCGCGCGTCCAGCGTGATCACCTACCGCAAGCGCGCCTACGCCAAGCTCGGCGTGTCCTCCTCCACCGGCCTCGCCGCCCTGTGCCTGGAAGCCATGAGCTTCGGCGTACCGGCCTGACCACTCCCCCGACACCCCGCCGCGGGCGGCCGGTTCACAGCCAGCCGCGTTCGCGAAACGCGTCCAGGTCGGTGCCCGGCGGGGCGTACCAGCCGCCGGCGCGGTAGCGCGCGCCGCAGCGCAGCGCCGCCTCCTTGTTGCCGAAGGGGATGCGCAGCGGCGTGCCGCCCTCCGCCTCGGCCGGCGCGGCCTGCGGCGCCCGCTTCCCACCCGCGGGCTTGCGCGCCCGCACCGGCTCTGCCGCCGGCGGCGTGGCGCCCCGGGGCGCGCGGCGGCGCTTCGCCACCGGCGCACCGGCTGCCGGTCCGGACGGCGCGTCCTCGCCCAATCCCGAGGCCCGGTGCGCTGCTGCCCCGCCCTCCCGTGCTTCCCCAGGCGGCGCCACGTCGCCCATCGCCGCTTCCCAGGGCGGCACCTCATCCCCGATCCGCCCATCCCCGGACGGCGGCGCCTCGCCAGCGCCCCGGCGCGACGTCCCAGCCGCCGCCCGCCCGGCCCGGCGCGGCGTCCCGCCACCCGCCTTCGCGGTGCGTGACGCCGCCTTGCCACCTGCGGGCCGGGACGGCGGCCTGCCGCCCGCCCGGCCACCACCCCCGGGCTGCTGCGCGTCGATCCAGGCGGACAGGGCACGGGCACTGGCGCGGGCTTCCTCCGGCAGTTCCACGCCGCGCTCCGCGGCCAGCTTTCCCGCGAAACCCAGCTGCGCCGGGCTGGGCGGCCGCACGGCACCGTCGCCGCCCTCCGCCCCGGCCTTCCTGGGCGCGTGCTGGTCCAGGAAGGTCCGGCACAGGGCGCCCGACTTGGTGTAGCCGCGCGGCGGCTGCAGCCCCTTCTGCCGCGCCAGGCTGTCCACGAAGCGCTTCATCGCCGGTGTCGGCGGCTGCCCCGGCCCGCCCCCGCCTGCCGCAACGCCGAGCAGCGGCGCCGTGTCCGAGCCGGCGTGTTCCTTCAGCCGCTCGATGATGCGGCTGGCCTGGGCGCAGACCGCGTCGATGGCACCCACCAGCTCCGCCTGCCCCACCAGCACCCCGTCCAGCAGCACCTCCAGCTGCGCCGTGACGCCGGGGTCCACCAGCGCCGGATCGGCGCGTTCCAGCACGCCGAACAGTTCCAGCCCGCGCGGCGTGGGCACGATGTGCTTGCCATCGAGGCACAGGAAGTCCTGCGCCTTGAGGCCGCGGATCACCTCCGCCCGCGTCGCCGGCGTGCCGATGCCCTTGGCCTCTTTCAGCCGCTCCTGCAGCGCCTCGTCCGCCACGAAGCGCCAGGCATTCTGCATCGCCTCGATCAGCGTGCCCTCGTTGTAGCGCGGCGGCGGGCGGGTTTCCTTTTCCTCCACGGCCGCGTCGCGCAGCGTGGCGGTCTCGCCGTGGCGCAAAGCCGGCAGCAGCTGCGCCTCTTCCCCGCGCTCCTCCGCCGGCGTCCAGTCCGGAAAGGCCGCGCGCCAGCCCAGCTCCAGCGGCTGCCGCCCGGCGGCGCGGAAGACGTGCCCCTGCACGTCCAGCGTGGCGGTGGTCTGCCGGTAGCGGAAATCCGGCATGACGGCGGCCAGAAAGGCGCGCGCGATCACGTCGAACAAGCGCCGCTCGTCGGCCGATAGCCGCGGCCAAACCTCGCGCAGCGTGTCCACCGTGTTGGGGTTGGGGATGATGGCGTGGTGGCTCGCCCCGGCCAGCCCCTTGTCGTGAAAGGCGCCGCTGCCGCCGCGCCGGATCACCGGCGGCTGCGGCACGGGGATCTCGGCAAAGGCGCGCCCGACCTGCAGGCCCGCCACCAGCTTCGGCACCTCCGCGATCAGCGCCTCGGGCAGGTAGCGCGTCTCGGCCCGCGGATAGGTGATGACCTTCTTGCCCTCGCCGTCATACAGCGCCTGCGCCACCTCCAGCGTGCGCGCCGCCGACCAGCCGAAGCGCGAGCCGCACAGCTTCTGCAGCGAGGGCAAGTCGTGCAGCCGCGGCGGCCCCTGCCGCTTGTCCTCCACCTTGACCGCCAGCGGCCCGGCGAAGCCTTCCGCCAGCGCGGCGATGGCTTCGGCCTTTTCGCGTTCCAGGATGCGTTCCTTGGGCGCGTGCCGCAGCCGCAGGCTGCCGGCCTCCACCGCCGCCGTGGCCACCACCTCGAAATAGGTCTGCGGCACGAAGTTGCGGATTTCCAGCTCGCGCTTGCACACGATGGCCAGGGTGGGCGTCTTTACCCGCCCCACGCCGATCACCGCCCGCGCCCCGCGCGCCAGCGTCACGGTGGCGGTACGCGTCAGGGACAGGTTGTAGATCTGGTCGGCTTGCCGGCGCGCCACCGCCGCCGCGTAGAGCCGGGCGTATTCGCTGTTGGGCCTGGCGCGGGAAAACGCCTCGCGGATGGTTTGCGGGTCCTGCGCGGTGAACATCACCCGCAGCACCTCGCCGCGATAGCCGTAGTGTTCCAGGATCTCCTGGCCGATCAGCTGCCCTTCGCGGTCGCAGTCGGTGGCCAGCCAGACCCGCTTGGCACCCTGCAGCGCCGCGCGGATCGCCTGCAGCTTGGGCGCCTTGTTGCCTCCCGCCGCCGGGCGCGTGGCGTACAGCCCCTCCGGCCGCAGCAGCACCGGCGTCCAGCGCTTCCAGGCCGGGTCCACCTCCTCCGGCTCCACCAGATCGAACAAGTGGCCCTCGGCCGGCAGGATGGCGCCGTAGCGCCCGCCCACCGCCGCGCGGACATCCTTGGCCTGGCTGGTCTTTTCCGTGATGACGATCTGATCGGACATCTTCTGCTCGCCTGGGTTCTCTATCCGTTCCCTGGTCGCGACGCTACCGTTTCGCGCGGGTCTTGCGGTGTTGCAGGACCTTCGGTTGGACGCGGGGTGCCCGTGACCCCGGGAGGGAGAAGGAATTCTCCCTCCCAGACCCTCCCTCATCTTTTTTCGGGAACTGCCCGGTTCGGGTGGAGACCTCCGCCGCTCTGCGGCCAACAGAAAATCTGTTCTGTTCGCGTGGGCTGACGCGGCAGCCGCCGGAGGGCCAAGCCCCCGTCTCCACCCCGACCGCGGCAGCTGCCCGGAAAAAGATGAGGGGGAGGGTCCGGGAGGGGGAGAATTCCTTCTCCCCCTCCCGGGGTCCCCGGCCAGCCGGATCGAAGGCCGCTCCGTCGCGCTGGCACTCCGGCATCCCGGCAGCAGCGGCATCCTCCTCCGCAGCCAGCGCGCGAAGGATTTCAGGGTGGTGCAACCGGGCTTCTGCGACTCCTGTGGAGACACGTTCTCGTGATTGGCGGGATCGTGGAATCCCCCGATGTCGCGACGATAACGAGGGATGAGCGCGTCATATGGGTGCGATAAGCGGGCAGCGGCGCAGGGTCGGCGTGGCGGTGGTGGGTCTCGGCGGCGCCGTGGCCAGCACGGCGGTTGCCGGCGTGCAGCTGCTCAAGCGCGGCTCCAACCGGCTGGACGGCCTGCCCCTGGCGGACGTGTCCGTCCCCGGGCTGGTGGATTACCGCGACCTCAGCTTCGGCGGCTGGGACCTGCACGGCGAGGACCTGGCCAGTGCCGCCGCCAACCACCGCGTGCTCAGCGCCGACCAGCTGAGCGAGACGCAGGGGGACCTCGCCGACCTGCGCCCCTGGCCGGCCATCGGCAACGCCGCCTTCTGCCGCAACATCGAGGGCGCCAACCAGCGCCTGGTGCCCAGCCACCGCGCCGCCATCGACGCCATCGCCGGCGACCTGCGCCGCTTCCGCGACGGCGTGGACGGGGTGGTGATGATCAACCTCGCTTCCACCGAACGCTGGCCGGAGGACACCACCCCCTTCGCCTCGCTGGGCGCCTTTGAGCGCGCGCTGGACGAGGATTCCGAAGCCATCGGCCCCGGCATGCTCTACGCCTATGCCGCGATCCAGGAAGGCGTGCCCTACGGCAACTTCACCCCCAGCCTGGGCGCCGACATCCCGGCGCTGCTGGAATTCGCCGAACAGCGCAACGTCCCCGTGGCCGGCAAGGACGGCAAGACCGGGCAGACCATGATGAAGACCGTGCTGGCGCCCGCCTTCAAGGCGCGCTCCCTGCACGTGGACGGCTGGTTCTCCACCAACATCCTGGGCAACCGCGACGGCTTGGCGCTGGACAACCCCGAGAGCCTGAAGTCCAAGCTGAAGACCAAGGGTTCCGTGCTGGACAGCATCCTCGGCTACAAGGTCGAGGACCACTTGGTGGACATCCGCTACTACCGGCCGCGCGGTGACGACAAGGAAGCCTGGGACAACATCGATATCTCCGGCTTCCTCGGCCACAAGATGCAGGTCAAGGTGAACTTCCTGTGCAAGGACAGCATCCTGGCCGCGCCGCTGGTGCTGGAGATCGCCCGCGTGCTCGACCTCGCGCAGCAGCGCGGCGATGGCGGGGTGCAGGAACAGCTCTCCACCTTCTTCAAGGCGCCCATGGTGGCCGAGGGCCGTTCGCCCGAGCACGCCCTGCACCGGCAGGATCAGAACCTGCTCGACTGGCTGAGCGGCGCCGCGTGAGGGTGGCGGCGAAGTCCGCCTGTCCCGCCCCGCTGGTCGAACTGTTCCGGGAACTGGGAGACCTCAAGCGGGTGCGCTCGGCCGGGCTGGACGGTTCGGTGGCGCAGCGCCTCTTCGCCGATGGCTGGCGCCGGCTGCTGGCCGGCCATCCCCCGGCGCAGGCGATGCGCGGCAACACCGCGGCCGTGCTGGCCGCGGCGCGGCTGGGCGACCTGAACGACGCGGCGCTGGACGCGCTGGGCCTGGACCCGGCGGAACGGCTGGCCGTGCTGGAACGCGGCTTCGACAGCAGCACCGACGTGGTGGCGACGACGCTGCGGGCCGCGCTGCGCAACGGCCTCGCCGATCCCGCGCCGCCGGCCCTGCCGCTGCCGGAATTCGTCACGCGCCTCGCGGGGCAGCCGCGCGCCGGCGTAACCTGCCCGGACAAGCCGCGCATCCTGCTGGAACCGCCGGAAAACCACGCGGAGCACTGCCTGATGGTGGCGGCCTACGGCGTGCTGCTGAGCCCCGGCTACGGCGCCGACCCCGCCACGGTCTGGCTGGCCGGCATGGCGCACCACCTGCACAACGCGCTGATCCCGGATTCCGGCTTCACCGGCGAGATGCTGCTGGGCGAGCATCTCCTCCCGGTGATGGAGCGCGCCACGGAGCACAGCCTCGCGCAGCTGCCCCCCGCCCTGGCCGATACGGTACGGAACGCGCGCCGTATCCTGCCCGACGCCGACACCCCCGAGGGCCGCGCCTTCCACGCCGCCGACACGCTGGACCGCGTCCTACAGATTGCGCAGCACCTGCGCGCCGGGCAGACCACCATGCGCTTCGTGCTGCACGACATGGCGCTGGTGCACGAAGGGCCGGTGAAGGCCTTCCAGGACCAGGTGCTGGCGGAGGCAGGCCTGCTGGCATGAGCCCGCTCCTGTGCCCGCGGGGCGGCGCGGCGCTGCATCCCGACACGCCGCACTCCCTGTGCGCGGCGAATGAGCGCTGGCCGGTGGTGGACGGCATCCCCTTCCTGCGCACCGGCCGCGAAGCCCTGGCCGCGGCAGTGCTCCGGCATCTCGACGCCGGCCGGCGCGAGGACGCGCTGGTGCTGCTGCTGGCCGACCAGGACGACTGGTGGCGCGGCGCCACCGCCGAGCCCGAGGCCCTGCGCGCCCTGGTGCGCGGCGCCGACACGCTTTCCCTGCGCGACGCCATGCGCCACCTGAGCTGGGGTCCCGTGGGCGACTATTTCGCGCATCGCTGGAGCGACCCGACCTTTCTGGCCGGGCTGGCGCTGGAAGAAGCCCACTGGAACGCCCCGACCACGGCCTTCGAGCTGGCCTGCGGCATCGGCCACCACCTGCGCGAGCTGCGCCGCCGCGGCGCGGCCGTGTCCGGCGGCGACGTGGTCTTCGCCAAGCTTTGGGTCGCGCGTCACTGGCTGGTGCCGGATGCCGCGCTGGTCTGCTTCGACGCCGCGCAGCCCTGGCCGGTGCGCGAACAGCGGCACGACCTCGTGGCCTGCCACGACGCCTTCTATTTCCTGGAACCGAAGACCACGATCCTGCGCGCGCTGCGCGAGCTGGCGGGGGAGGGGGGCTGGCTCGCCGTCAGCCACATCCACAACCGCGACTGGCCCAACCTGTCCGCCGGCTCCGCCGTGACGGCGGGCGAGATCGCCGCCCTGTTTCCCGATGGCACGGTCTACGACGATGCCGAACTGACCCGCGCCCTGGTGGAAGCCCGCACGCCGGAGAGCGCCCCGGTCGCGACCCTGTCGGGGGTGGAAGCCTTTTCCGTCGCCGCCGGCCCCGGCCTGCGCCCGGCCAAACCCGTGTCCGGCGGCCTCGCCCTGCCGCCCGAGGGCGCCGCCCTGCGCCGCAATCCGCTCTACGACGCCGACGGGCAGATCAGCTGGCCCTCCGACCGCTACGCCCGGGAATACGGTCCGCGCGCGCCCTATCCGCCCCGCGCCACCGGCCCGGAACGCGCCACCAGCGGGGCCGCCACCGCGGACTGGGCCCGGCGGCGCGAACTGCTCGACCTGCCGGAGCGCTGGTGATGCCCGACACGCGCCCGGTGGGTTGGGGCATCATCGGCTTCGGCTGGGTGGCGCGCGACTTCGCTGCCCCCGCCATCGCCGCCGCCGGCCACCGTCTGGTCGCCGTTTGCGATCCCGGCGAAGCGGCCCGCGCCGCCGCCGCCGCGACCCTGCCGCCGGACGCCATCCACGCCACCCCCGAGGCCCTGCTGGCCAACCCGGCGGTGGAGGCGGTCTACGTCGCCACCCCCAACCACCTGCACCGCACCGCGGTGGAACTCGCCGCCGCCGCCGGCAAGCCCGTGCTGTGCGAGAAGCCGATGACCGCCACCCTGGCGGAAGCCGAGGCGATGGCCGCCGCCGTGCAGCGCAGTGGCATGCTCTACGGCACCGCCTTCGACCAGCGCCACCACCCCGCCCACCGCGCCATCCGCGCCGCCCTGCGCGACGGCCTGCTCGGCACGGTGACAACGGTGCGCATCGTCTACGCCTGCTGGCTGGATGCCAACTGGTCCCCCACCGGCGAGGGCGACAACTGGCGCGTCGATCCCCGCCGTGCCGGTGGCGGCGCGCTGATGGATCTCGCCCCGCACGGGCTGGACCTCGTGGACTTCCTGCTGGACGAACCGCTGCGCGACATCGCCGCCCTGACGCAGCACCGCGTGCAGGACTACGCCGTGGACGATGGCGCGGTGCTGCTGGGCCGCACGGCATCGGGCGTACTGGCCACGCTGCACGTGGCCTACAACCACCCCGAAACCCTGCCGCGCCGCCGGCTGGAAATCCTCGGCACGCGCGGGCTGCTGGTGGCGGAAAACACCATGGGCCAGGATGCCGGCGGCCGCGTCACCTTTCTGGACGCCGACACGGGCGAGGCGCGGCCTGTGCCCGTGCCCCGCCCGGACCTGTCCCCCTTCACGCAGCAGATGGCTGCCTTTGCCGAAGCGGTGCGCAGTGGCGAGTCGGGCGGCTTCTCCATTGCCCGGGACCTGCACACCATGCGCCTGCTGGACCGCGCCTATCGCGCCGCGGAGAATGCCGCATGCCTCTGAGCCCCTATGCCTGCTCCAACTGCGGCCACTGGCAGCGCCATTTCGCGCCGCCGCCGGATTGTCCGGTCTGCACCGACACCCGCAACGACCTGCCCGAGGATGGCTGGCACTTCCGCCCCGCCGCGGAAGTCGCCGGCATGCTGCACGGCTCCTGGCGCCGCCTCGACCGCGACATGGTGGCCTTCAACACCGCGCCGCGCTTCGGGCTGAACGGCACCGGCTGGCTTCTGCTGCACCCCGAGGGCAACCTCGCCTTCGAGGCGGCGCCCTTTTACACCGAGCCGATGCTGGACGAGATCCGCCGCCTCGGCGGCATCCGCTACCTCGCCGCCAGCCACGTGCACGGCTACGGCGCGCTGTGGCAGCTGCAGGACGTGTTCCAGCCGGACATCCTGGCGATCCAGAAGGACGACCTGCGCCTCACCAAGGCCTTCCGGGTCACCTGGCCCTATGACGAGGCGCTGGAACTCCCCACCGGCCAGACCCTGTTTCACGTCGGCGGCCATTACGAGGGCCAGGCCGTGCTGCACGACCCGGCACGGCGCATCCTGTTCTGCGGCGATGCCTTCAAGGTGGACCAGGACGAGGCGGGCGAGAACCTCGCGGTTTCCACCCACAAGGCGTTCCACAAGAACATCCCGCTGACCCCCGGCGAGCTGCGCCGCTACCGCGACGTCATCGCGCCGCTCGACTTCGACACGGTCTGCACGCCCTTCGAGCACGCCCCCGGCATCACCACCGCCATCGCCACCGCGGTGCTGGAGGACGGCATGCGCGGCCCGCCGGGCGTGCGGCACATCCCCATCGACGAACTTCGCACACGGAGCCAGCCCCGCGCATGACCAACACGCTTCAGGCGGTGGCCACCGCCTTTCGCGAATCCCTGCCGCCGCGGGGCGAGTTCTCGGTGTTCGACCTCCAGGGCCTCGACCGCACCGGCATCCCGGTGGTGCAGGCCAACATGCTGCTTTCCGACGAGCCCGCCACCACCGGCTACGGCTACGGCTTCACGGAGATCGAGTCCGAGGTCGGCGCCTTCGGCGAGCTGTGCGAGGAGGTGCATTGCGGCAACTGGATCGCCGCCAACCCCGGCACCACGGCCTCCTTCAACGAGATGCTGCGCCGGCACGGCGAGCGCGGCGTGGTGGACCCGCTGACGCTCTGCCTGTCCGCCGGCAGCGACTACACCCCCGACCTGCCGCTGGTCTGGATCGAAGGCCGCCGCTGGCCGAGCGAGGAGCCGGTGATGGTGCCGCGCGAATGGGTCGCGGCCTATCCCTACCAGCTCGGCAAGGAACCGGCGCGGCTGATCACGCCGATCACCAACGGCCTCGGCGCCGGGCTGGACCTGTACCACGCGATCGGCCACGGCGTGATGGAAGCGCTGCAGCGCGACGGCAACCTGATCAGCTACCGCGCCCTCGACCAGGGCGTGGTGGTGGAGTTCGACGAGGAACTGCAGCCCGACACCCAGGCGCTGCTGGACAAGCTCAAGGGCCTAGGCATCGCCGTCACGGTGAAGCTCGCCTGCACCGATTTCGGCTTCACCAACCTCTACGTCGTGGGCGACGACCGCGGCACCCCCACCGCGCCGGTGCAGATCACCGCCTGCGGCGAAGCTTCCCACCCCGACAAGCACCGCGCGCTGCGCAAGGCGCTGCTGGAATTCTGCGGCTCCCGCGCCCGCAAGGCCGGCACGCACGGCCCCATCGAGGATTGCCGCCGCGTGATGCCGGCGGAATACGTGGACCGGCAGATCCGCAACGCCATGATCGAGGAGGAAGAGGACCGCGCGTTGGAAGCCATGACCGAATGGGTCGAACAGGACGCCGCGGAACTGCGCCGCCGCCTGTCCGGCACGGTCTTCGCCGAGCGCAGCCGCGTGCCCTTCTCCTCCCTGCCGCACGCCTCGCCCGAGGCCATGGCCGACCCCGTCGCCCGGCTGAACCTGCTCTCCGAGCGCCTGGCCGCGGACGGGCTGGAAATCCTCTACGTCGACCTTTCCCCCGCCGAGGGTCCGGTCAAGGTCGCCCGCGCCATCGTGCCGGGGCTGGAAACCGAGACCATGAGCTATCACCGCGTCGGCTGGCGCGGCGTGCGCCGGCTGCGCGCCCGCCAGGACCCGCTGATCCTCGACACCCGGCGCGAGGGCGCCAAGCGCGTCCTCCTGCGCCCCGAGGACGAAGCCCGCGCCGGCGGCCCCGCCTGGTTCGACGCCGCCCTGGCCGACCGCATCGTCGGCGACCTCTACCCGATGTACCGCGAAAGCGGCCCCTTCTCCGCCCAACTGCTGCGGCAGCGCCGGCAGGGCGTCGCGGCGTGACCCTGCGCTTCGCCTTCAACACCAACGGGGCGGCCAACCACCGCCTCGCCGATGCGGTGGCGCTCATCGCCGACAGCGGCTTCAATGGCGTGGCGCTCACCCTCGACCACCATCATCTCGATCCGATGGAGGAAGGCTGGGAACGCCGTGCGGAAGTTCTGGCGCGCGACCTCGCCGCCCGCAACCTCGGCAGCGTGATCGAGACGGGGGCGCGCTTCCTGCTCGACCCCCGCACCAAGCACGAGCCCACCCTGCTGACCGCCGACCCCGCCGGCCGCGCCCGCCGCGTCGCCTTCCTGCAGCGCGCCACGGAGATCGGCCGCATCCTCGGCTCCGAGGCCGTGTCCTTCTGGGCCGGCGTGCCTCGTCCCGGGGTGGACCACGCCCAGGCCTGGAGCTGGCTGCGCGAG
The DNA here is from genome assembly GCF_047690175.1 of Roseomonas sp. BN140053. NCBI lineage: Bacteria > Pseudomonadati > Pseudomonadota > Alphaproteobacteria > Acetobacterales > Roseomonadaceae > Roseomonas > Roseomonas sp. BN140053. The sequence continues at coordinate 16,143 of NZ_JBLLEB010000038.1, forward strand.
GGCGTGCAGCAGGTGCTGGAACACGCCGAAGGCACCGGCGTTACCGCCGCGCTGGAACCGGAACCGGGCATGCTGGCCGAAACCGTGGACGACTGGCGCCGCCTGCAAGCGGAACTGCCCGGCCTGTCCCTGGCCCTCGACCTCGGCCACCTGCTGGTGACGGGGGAACGCGACCCGGCCGCGGCGGTGGGCGAATTCGCCGACCACCTCGGCACCGTGACCATCGAGGACATGCGCCGCGGCGAGCACGTCCACCTGCCCTTCGGCGAGGGTGAGATGGACATCCCCGCTTGCCTTTCCGCCCTGGAGCGGATCGGTTTCTCCCGCCTCGTCTGCATCGAGCTGTCGCGCGAGAGCCACCGCGCCGACAGCATGATCCCGGCCAGCCTGCGCTGGCTGCGGGAGCACGCCGCGTGAGGATCCTGTTCTGCTCGCGCCGCTTCTTTCCGGCCATCTCCGGCATGAGCGTCTACGCGCTGAACCTGCTGCGCCAGCTGACCGCCGCCGGGCACGAGGTGGTGATGGTGAGCCAATACCGCGGCGACCCCACCGGCACCCGCGTCTACGGCGGCGGCCCTCCGCCGGAGGTGCCGGGCGTCACGGTGATCGGCCGCCGCTCCCTGGGCGAGGAGAACGGCGGCGAGTTCGAGCGCGACGTGGACGACATGCTCGACACCATCCGCGCCGAGCACGCCCGAAAGCCCTTCGACCTGCTGCACGCCCAGTACGGCTACCCCAACGGCTGGACCACCCTGCTGGCGGCGCGCGAGCTGGGCATCCCCAGCGTGGTGTCCATCCAGGGCGGCGACGGCCACTGGGTCGGCTCCTGCTGCGAAACGCACCGCCTCGCCATGGAGCGCGTGCTGCAACACAGCAACGCCGTGCTGATCGGCTGTGACAGCTTCGCGCGGGAGGTGGTGGACCGCCTGCACGTCCCCCGCGACCTCTTCACCATCGTGCCCGGCGCCGTGGACGTGCACCGCTTCACGCCCGAACCCGGCCGCACCCCCGGCGATGCCGCCGACCCGCCGCATCTGCTGTACCACGGCCGGGTGGACCGCCGGAAAGGCTCGCTCGACTTCATGGAGGCCTTGGCCATCCTGCACGCGCAGGGGCTGCGCTTCGCCGCCACCGTCTCCGGCATCGGCCCCGACCTGGACGCCACGCGCGACCTGGCGCGCGAACGCGGCATCGCGGAACACGTCCGTTTCAGCGGCTACGCCGACTACGCCGCGGCGCCGGCGATCTACCACAACCAGGACATCTTCGTGTCGCCGACCTACGCGGAAGGCTTCTCCAACACCGTGCTGGAAGCCATGGCCAGCGGCTTGCCGATCCTGTCCTGCCACGCCGTGGGCGTGATGGACTGTCTGCGCGACGGCGAGAACGGCCTGCTGGTGCAGCCCGGCGACGTGCCCGCCCAGGCCGCAGCGCTGGCCCGTCTCCTCACCGATCCGGCGCTGCGCCACCGCCTCGCGTCCGAAGCGCTGGCGGAATGCCGCCGCACCTATTCCTGGGAAGCGGTGGGCCGGCAGATCATGGAGGTCTACGCCGGGCTCCGCGGCGTCGCGCCGGACACGGCGTTCGACCCCGTGCTGCCCGTCACCCCCTGCCGCTTCCGCGAAACGCCGCACCTGCTCTGACCGCGCGCATGCCCGACGCCGCCCCCGAAGCCAGCATTCCCGAAGTCCTGGCCCTGTCGCCGCACCTGGACGACGCCGCCTTTTCCTGCGGCGGCACGCTGGCGCGGCTGGCCGATGCCGGCTGGCGTGTCTCGGTGGCCACGCTGTTCACCGCCTCCGTGCCCGACCCGCGCGGCTTCGCACTGGCTTGCCAGCTCGACAAGGGCCTGCCGGCGGAGGCCGACTACATGGCGATCCGCCGCGCCGAGGACGCCGCGGCCTGTGCCGCCCTGGGCGCCGCGCCGCTCTGGCTGCCGCTGCGCGAAGCGCCGCATCGCGGCTACGAATCCGCCCCCGCGCTGTTCGGCCCGCCGCTGGACCCCGACCCGGCGGAGGCGGCGCTGCTGGACACCCTCGCCACCCTGCTGCGCGAACGCCGCCCGGCGCTGCTGCTGGCCCCCCAGGCCATCGGCGGCCACGTCGACCACGTCCTGCTGGTACGCGCCCTGCGGGCGCTGCAGCCGGCCGCACCCGTGCTGTGGTGGCGCGACTTCCCCTACACCGCGCGCAGCGCCACCCCGCCGCAGCCCTTTGCCGACAGCATGGACGTACTGCCGGAATGGAGCGCCGCGGTGGACCCGGCCCGCAAACAGCGCGCCTGCGCCGCTTACCGCACGCAGCTCGGCTTCCAGTTCGGCGGCGAGGCCGGGCTGGCCCGGGCGCTCGCCGCGGGCGGGACGCACGAGCGCTTCCGCACCGCCGACCCCGCGGCGCTGCCCGCGCTGGAACCACGGGCCGCGTGACCACCGCGCCGCCCGGCGACCCGGCCGCTGCGCCCGTCCTCGCCGACGCGAGCACGGCGGCGCTTCCCGGCGATGCAACGGCCGCACCGCTGCTCAACGACCCGGTCGAACTGTTGCGCCGCCACGACGCGCTGCAACGCCCGGCCATGCAACCGCTGCTGCGCTTCGCCGCCCGCATCCGCCGCGAAACCGGCCAGCCCGTGCCGGAGGCCGACCCGGCCGATGGCGGCACGGCGGCGCGGCTGCTCTTGCTATTGGAAACGCCGGGCCCGAGCATCCGCGGCACCGGCTTCGTGTCGCGCGACAACCCCACGCCGACCGGCCGTAACCTTCGCCGCTTCCTCACCGAGGCCGGCATCCCGCGGGAGGACGTGCTGATCTGGAACGCCGTGCCCTGGGTCATCCACGCCCCCGGCGCCCGCAACCGCCCCCCGCGCCCGGCCGAGATCCGCGCCGGGCAGAACTGGCTGCCGCCCCTGCTGGCGCTGCTGCCGCGCCTGGCGGTCGCCGTGCTGTCCGGCCGCGTCGCCGGCCTGTCCGCCGAGGTGCTGCGCGACGCGCGCCCCGCCCTGCCGGTACTGCTCATGCCGCATCCCAGCCCCACCATCACCTGCACCAGCCCCGCCGTGCCCGCCCGCATCGCCGCCGCCCTGGCGGAAGCGGCCGCCCTGCTGCACCTGCCCGGGCGGAGCGCGGCATGAGCAATGCCCCCCTGCGCCCCGCCACCGCCGGCGAGGCTCCCGACCCCGACGCGCCGGCCGCGGGTTTCGCCACCCGCCGCCCTGCCGGCCATCCGGCCGCCGGAGCCTCGGCCGTGCCGCCCCGCGGCGTTCCCTTTCGCGCCGCGGCCGAGCCGATCCGCGCCCGCCGTCGCCTCTTCACCGCCGCCGTGACGCTGCTCACGCTGCTGCTGCTGGCCGCGGCCTGGCCGGTGCTGGCCCCGGGCGGCTGGACCGTGTGGGAGGTGCTGATCGCCCTGTGCCTGCTGTTCAACGCCCCCTGGCTGGCACTGTCCGCCGCCACCGGCCTGGTGGGCTTCGCGCTGCGCCTGGGCTCGCGCGATCCCGTGGCGGCGGTGCTGCCGCAGCTGCATCACGCCCCGCGCGACGCCCCCATCACCCTGCACACCGCCGTCGCCGCCTGCATCCGCAGCGAGAAGATGGACGCCGTGGTCGCCCCCCTGGACCGCCTGCTGCGCGGCCTGGACGCCGCCGGCGCCGGCGACCGCTTCACCGTCTGGCTGCTGTCCGACACCAGCGACCCCGCCCACGCCGCGGTCGAGGAAGCCGCGGTGGCCGCCTTCGCCGCCGCCCACCCGCCCGGCCGCGTCCGCTACCGCCGTCGGGCGCAGAACACCGGCTTCAAGGCCGGCAACGTCATGGAGTTCCTGGACCACCACGCCGGCGAGGCCGCGCTGATGCTGTCCTGGGACGCGGATTCCACCATGAACGCCCCGGCTGTGCTGCAGCTGGTGCGGGTGATGCAGGCCGACCCCGGCCTCGCCATTGTGCAGCCTACCATCGCCGCCCGCGCCCCGGCCAGCCGCTTCGCCGCGCTGTTCGGCCTGGGCCACCGCGCGGGCTCCCGCATCTGGGCCACGGGACAGGCTTGGTGGCAGGGCGACGAGGGCCCCTTCTGGGGCCACAACGCCCTGCTCCGCATCGCCCCCTTCCGCGAGCACGCCAGGCTCGACCTGCTGCCGGACGGCGCGCACATCCTCAGCCACGACCACGTGGAAGCGGCGCGGCTGCACGGCGCCGGCTGGAAGGTGCGCGTGCTGCCCGACGACCACGGCTCGCGCGACACCCAGCCGCCCAACCTGCCGGAATTCCTCGGCCGCGACGCGCGCTGGCTGGCCGGCAACCTGCAGTATCGCTTCCTGCTGCGCCGCCAGGACCTCGGCCCGCTCGGCCGCTTCCAGATGCTGCAGGCCATCCTGCACTACGCGCTGACGCCCTTCTGGTTCGCCATCCTGCCGCTGGCCGCCCTCAACGCCGCCACCGGCGGCGGCGCCACCACCCCGCGCGGCGCCCTGCTGTTCCTGCTGGCGCTGTGGTTCGTGGCCCTGCACCTGCCCAAGCTGCTCGGCTACGTCGAGGACCTGATCCAGTCCCGCCACACGCGCCTTTACGGCGGCCGTCTCGCCTATGCCGGCGCCGCCCTGGGCGAGATGGTGTTCACCCAGCTCTTCGACCCGCTGATCGCCCTGCAGAAAACCACCAACATCGCCCGCGCGGTCGCCGCCAGCCTGATGCCCCACCGCCGCACCGCCTGGGCCACGCAGCACCGCCAGGCCCGCCGCATCGGCTGGGCGGAGGCCGCGCGCCTGTACTGGCCGCACACCCTGCTGGGCTTGGCCCTGGCGGCCACCTTCGCCGCCGCCAGCCCCGTCGTCGCCCTGCTCGCCCTGCCGGCCTATGCCGGCCTGCTGGTCGCCATCCCCTTCTGCGTCCTCACCGCCGTGCCCCTGCCGCCGCGGCCGTGACGGTTGGTCCTGGGTTGGCTGGCCGCGGCCAAGGGGGCTCTGCCCCCTTGGAGCCCCCGCCAGGAGCTTAGGCTCCTGGACCTCATGAGTGCCTCCGGCGGGGGCGGGCTCGGACAACGCATCCCAACTGGCTGACGTGGGCCAACCCGCCCCCGCCGGAGGCACTCAAAGTGGGGTCCGGGGAGTTTAAACTCCCCGGCGGGGTCCAGGGGCAGCGCCCCTGGCCAACGCCAGCCACCCCAGGAACAACCGGCCCACAGGCCACGCGGCCGAGGCGGCGCGACGGCGGGGGCGGACAGCGAAGGAGACGCCCGTGCGGGTTCTCGGCATCGGTCCCCGGCTCTACCTCGGGGACATCTACCTGACCCTGCAGCGCGAGGGCCACGAGGTCCGCGTCTTCGCCGAGGACCCGCCGGAGCGGCGCGCCTTCGGCGGGCTGCTGGAAAGCGTCGCGGACTGGCGCGCCGAGCTGGACTGGGTCGGCCGCGACGGGGTCATCATGTTCGAGCGCGTCGGCCGCGGCGCCCTGCAGGACGAGTTGCGGGCGCAGGGCTACCGGGTCGTGGGCGGCAGCGCCTTCGGCGACCGGCTGGAAGCGGAGCGCGAGTTCGGCCAGGCCGTGCTGCGCGACCTCGGGCTCAACATCGCGGAAAGCCGTTCCTTCGCCCATCCCGCCGCCGCGCTGGACTGGCTGCGCGCCCACCCAGGCCGCTACGTGCTCAAGCACGACGACGCCGCGCGCACCACCTTCGTGGGCGACCACCCCGACGGCGCCGACATCGCCTTCATGCTGCGCCGGGCCGGCGACGGCCGCGTGCTGCTGATGGAGCGCATCGACGGCGTGGAGGTCGGCATCGGCGCCTATTTCGACGGCACCGACTTCCTGCGCCCCGCCTGCATCGACTTCGAGCACAAGCGCTTCTTTCCCGGCGAAATGGGCGAGATGACCGGCGAGATGGGCACCCTCGCCTCCTACGAGGGCGCCGGGCCGCTGTTCGAGGCCACGCTGGGCCGCACCGTCCCGCTGCTCGCGGAAGCCGGTCATGTCGGCTACGTCAACCTCAACCTGATGGTGAACGAGCGCGGCATCTGGCCGCTGGAATTCACCTGCCGCTTCGGCAATCCCGGCTTCGCCATCCTGGCGGCGATGCAGCGCGACGGCTGGGGCGACCTGTTCGCCCGCATGACCGGCCCCGGCGAGCGCCGCTTCCGCACCCTGCCGGGCTGGGCGGTGGCGATCGTGCTGACCACCCCGCCCTTTCCCGCCCACACCGAAACCAGCCCGCCCGCCGACGACCCGCCGGTCTTCTTCCACCACCCGCCGAAGGGTGCGGAGCTGGACCGCTACCACTTCGTCGACATGCGCCGGGAGGGCGACCAGCTGCTGGGCCACCGCCGCTCCGGCCACCTGATGATCGTCACCGGCACCGGTTCCACGATCCCGGCCGCCCAGGCCGCCGCCGTGGCGCGCGCCCGCAACGTGATCGCCCCCGAACTGCGCTGGCGCGCCGACATCGGCGACCGCTTCCTGGCCGGCGAGGGCGACCGCCTCCGCACCCTCGGCTGGCTGTCCCCGGCATGAGCGCCGACGACCCGATCGCCCTCTGCCTCCTCGGCGACATCTCGCCCGAGGTCGCGCTGACCCGGCTGCTGCTTGGCGGCGCCTCGGCCGAGGGCATCGCCGAACGCCTGCACGCCCTGCGCCCCCGGCCGGACACGCCGCGCTGGCAGGCACTGGCCGCGCTGGTGGAGGCGCGGCGGGACGCGCTGCGCGGCCTGGCGGCGGAGATCGCCCGGACCGGCGGCGACCATGCCGCCCTCGCCGGCACGGAGGAAGGCAGCACCGGCAATGGCAGCACCGGCGCCAACAACGGCGTCGCCCGCGTGGCCGCCTTCTTCGACCACGCCGTGGGCTATTCGCCCGAAGCCAGCGTCGCCCTCTACTCGCTGGGCGACCCGCGCATCCTCCAGGCCGCCACGGCGGAGATCGTGGACTGGCTGGAAGCGCAAGACCTGCTGCGCCCGGGGATGGACGTGCTCGACCTCGGCTGCGGCATCGGCCGGCTGGCGCTGGCGCTCGCCCCGCGCTGCCGCTCCGTGCTGGGGCTGGACGTGTCGGCCGGCATGGTGGCCGAAGCCCGCCGCCGCTGCGCGGCCCTGCCCGGCATCCGCCTGGAACAGACCGGCGGCGAGGACCTCGCCCTGGCCGGCAGCGCCGCCTTCGACCTGCTCCTGGCCGTGGACAGCTTCCCCTATATCGAGCAGGCCGGCCTGGCGGAGCCGCACATCGCCGAGGCCGCGCGGGTGCTGCGCCCCGGCGGCGCCGCGGTGCTGCTCAACCTGAGCTACCGCTGCGACCTCGCGGCCGACCGTGCCGACCTGCACCGCTGGGCTGCCGCCCACGGGCTGCACGTCACCCTGGCCGGCGAGCGGCCCTTTGCGCTGTGGGACGGCGCCGCCTTCGTGCTGCACCGCCCGCCCGAACCGGACCCGCACCCCCCGGCGCGCTGACCCCGTCCCGCCTGGGCCGCAGCGCGGCAAGCGTCCCGGCCTGCCCGGGCCGGAACACGGTAGGCTCCCCGGCCGGGACGGTGGAGCCAGCGCCCGGCCTTGTCCCATCGGGGGGCGGCGGGAAGGGTCCCGGCCCCCGAACGCCGGCCCGCTATTCCGCCCGGATATTGGCCGCCCGGATGATCGGCACCCAGCGCTCCGCTTCCCGCCGGATGAAGCCCGCGAAGGCCTCCGGCGGGCCGCCGACGAACTCCGCCCCCTGCGTGCGCACCAGGTTCTCGCGCACCTCCGGCCGTGCCAGCACCGCATTGAACACCTCGTTGATCCGCTGCACCAGGGCCGGCTCCATCTCCGCCGGGCCGGCGATGCCGTGCCAGGTGGTGGCCTCGAAGCCCGGCAGCGTTGCCGCGATCGGCGGCACGCCCGGCAGCGCCGCGATGGGCGCCCGGTTCGCCACCCCCAGCGGCTTCACCTTGCCGTCCTGGATGAATGGCAGAGCCGAGGACAGCGAGATGATCGCCCAGTCCGTTTCCCGCGCCACCAGGGCGCGCAGCACCTCCGCCCCGCTGCGGTACTGCACCGCTTCCGACTTCGCGCCGGCCTGCGACAGGAACAGCTCGTCCGCCAGGTGCGTCGGGTGCCCCACGGAAGGCGCCGCGTAGGTCAGCGGCTGCGCCCGCGCCTTGGCCAGCGCGATGAAGCCCGCCACGTCCGCGGCGCCGAGGTCCTCGCGCGTGATCAGCACCAGCGGCAGGTTCACCAGGTGCACGATCGGCGTGAAGGCCCGCAGCGGGTCGAAAGACAGGCCGGGGATCAGCTCCTTGCCCACCGCATTGGGGCCCATGTCGGCCACCATCAGGCTGTAGCCGTCCGGCCGCGCCGCCGCCACCGCCCCGCCGCCGATGGTGCCCCCGCCGCCCGAGCGGTTCTCCACCACCAGCGACCCGCCGGGCACCACCTGCGGGAAGAACTGCGCCACCACCCGGGCCAGCGTGTCCGCCGCCCCGCCGGGCCCGAACGGCACCACCAGCCGCACCGGCCGGTTCGGCCAGGCCCCCTGCGCGCGCACCGCCCCCGGCAACCCGGCCGCCACCGCCCCGAGGCCGAGCACCCGGCCGAGGCCGCGCCGCGAAACATCCATGCCCATTCTTCCCAAGCCTCCCTGCGGAACCATCCGTCGCCCCGGCCAGTGCCGGTTCGGGGTGGATGCTCCGCTGAGCCGAGTGTTCTGGAATGTTCGGGCGGCGGCCAGAGGGGCTCTGCCCCTCTGGACACCCCGCGAGGAGCCTGGGGCACCTCGACCTCATGAGTGCCTCCGGCGGGGGCGGGATGGCCGACGGTGCCCGCCATGACCGACGTGCATCATCCCGCCCCCGCCGGAGGCACTCAACGTGGGGTCCGGGGAGTTTAAACTCCCCGGCTCGGGACAAAGGCTTCGCCTTTGCCCTGGGGTCCAGGGGCAGCGCCCCTGGCCACGGCCTGAACACCCCAGACCAACCGACCCACCGGAGCCCCACCCCGAAAACCCGTCAGCGCGGAGCCGACGGGAGGGTCAGCGGCCGCGGAACACGGGAGGGCGTTTTTCGCCAAAGGCGGCGACGCCCTCGCGCATGTCGTCGCTGGACAGCACGGGGTCGATCACCTGGCGGGCGCGGTGGTAGCGCTCCATCGGCGACAGCGGCAGCGTGTCGCGCACCAGTTGCTTCAGGGCGCCCAGCACCAGCGGCGCGTGCCCGGCCATGGTGCGGGCCAGGGCCACGGCCGTCTCGACCTGCGTGCCGGCGGGCACGAGGCGGTTGACGAAGCCGACCTCGTGGGCGCGTTGGGCGGAGATCGGCTCGCCCAGCAGCATCAGCTCCATGGCGATCTTGTGCGGCACGCGGGCGGCCAGCGCCGCGATGCCGCCCACCGTGGCGCCCACGCGGGCCTCGGGGTACAGGAAGCGCGCGTTGTCGGCGGCCACGCACAGGTCGCAAAAGGTCACCAGCGTGACGCCCGCGCCCACCACGTGCCCGGCCACCGCGGCCACCACCGGCTTGTTCAGCGCCACGCCGACTTCCGGCAGCGCGTCGGGCAGGTTGTCCGGCAGGTCGCGCAGGTCGGCCCCCGCGGTGAAGGCCAGGTCGCCCGCCGCGGTCAGCACGGCGGCGCGGTCGGTGTCGCTGTCGCGGAAGCGCAGCCAGGCGTCGCGCAGCGCGGTGCACATGGCGCGCGACAGCGCGTTGCGCTTGTCCGGCCGGTTGATGGTGATCACCGCGACGCCATCGCGGGATTCATACAGCAGGTGGCCGTTGTTGCCGCTCACGCACCGATCCTCCCGCGCCCGTCCACCGCCACCAGCCCTTCGCCGGCGGCGCGCAGGATCACCGGATTGGCCTCCAGGTCCTCCAGCCGCTCGCCGAGATCCGCCGCCAGCCAGGAAAACCGGCTGATCGCGTCGCACAGCGCGCCCACGTCCAGCGCCGGCCGCCCGCGCACGCCTTCCAGCAGCGGCCACAGCGCCAGCCGCCGCAGCATCGCCTCCGCCGCCTCCGGCCCGATCGGCGCGACGGCGAGCTGCACGTCGCGCAGCACCTCCACCAGCACGCCGCCCAGCCCCACCAGCACCTGCGGCCCGAACACCGCGTCCCGCCGCGCGCCGAGGATCACCTCCGCCTCGCCGCGCACCATCTCCTGCACCACCGCTGCGGCGTCCGCTTCCGGCAGCGCCGCCACCACCGCCGCGAAGGCGTCGCGCACCGCCGCCGCGTCGCGCAGGTTCAGCCGCACCAGCCCGAGATCGCTCTTGTGCACGACCTCCCGGCTGACGCCCTTCAGCACGACGGGAAAGCCGATCTCCACCGCGGCCGCCGCAGCCGCCTCCGCATCGCCCACCACGCGCTCGCGCGTCACCGGGATGCCGTAGGCGGCGAACAGCGCCTTGGCCTCCGGCTCCGTCAGCGCGCCGTCGCGCAGCGAAGCGGGCAGGGGGCCCGCGCCCGCGGGACGGGTGGGTGCGGGCAGCGCCGCCAGCGCCGCCATCTCGCGCTCCCGCACCAGGGCGCGCAGCACGCGCAGCGCGTCGTCGATGCGCGACACGAAGGGCATGCCCGCGGCGATCAGCTGCTCGCGCACCTCGTCGGCGAAGCGCGAGGTGTCGAGGATGAACACCGTGGGCTTGTTCGTGCGCGCCCGCGCCGCGATCACCGCTTCCGCCGTTTGCGGCATCAGCGGCTGCGGCGTCATCAGGTAGACCAGCGCCGCCACGCCGGGATCGTCGGCCACCGCCGCCACGGCCTCGGCGAAGATATGCGGCCCCAGCGCGCCGGTATGGGCGCCGAGGTCCACCGGGTTGTTCTGGTGGCTGGGCAGGAAATGCGCCGACAGCCGCGCCCGCGTGTCCTCTCCCCACTCGGCCAGCGGCAGCCCCTCGGCCACCATCCGGTCCGCCGTCACCGCGCCGTTGCCGCCCGAGGACACCACCATGCCGATCCCGCCCGCACCCATGGCCGGGCAGTCCGCCAGCACGCCGGCGGCCAGGATCATCCCCTCCGCCTCGTCCATCAGCAGGATGCCGGTGTCGCGGCACATTGCCTCGAACCCCGCGAAGGACCCGGCCAGGCTGGCGGTGTGGGAGCGCGCCATGGCGCTGCCGGCTTCCGTGCGCCCCGCCTTCACCGCCAGGATGCGCTTGCCGGCCGCCCGGGCCCGACGCGCCAGCGCCGCGAAGCGCGCCCCGTCCGACACCGCCTCGACGTAGAGGCAGATGACGCCCGTGGCCGCATCCTCGATCAGCGCTTCCAGCATGTCGCACAGGTCGATATCGGCCTGGTTGCCCACCGAGATCATGGTGCTCAGCCCGATGCCGTGGTCATGCGCGAAGATGAACAGCGCCCCCATCAGCGCGCCGCTCTGGCTCACCAGCCCGACGCGGCCCGCCCGCAGCGCCGGCACCTGCCCCAGCGTCGGCGAGGAGGTCAGCCCCAGCGCCTGCGTCGCGCTGATCATGCCCATGCAGTTCGGCCCGATCAGCCGCATCCCGGCCCCGCGCGCCACGGCGACAACCTGCTCCTGCAGCGCCGCCCCCGCCGCGTCGAACTCGCCGAGCTGGGCGGTGAACACGATGCAGGCGCCCACCCCGGCCGCCGCGCATTCCCCCACCGTTTGCAGCAGCTGCCCCACCGGCACCGCGACGATGGCCAGGTCCACCGGCCCCGGCGCCGCGCCGATGGAGGCAAAGGCCGGCAGCCCCAGAAGCGTGTCGCGCCGGGGATTCACGGGGATCAGCCGCCCGGCGAAGCCGTGCCGGATCACGTGGTGCAGGATGCGCCCGCCGAACTTGGCGTAATCCTCCGACGCCCCGATCACCGCCACCGAGCGCGGCGCGATGATGCGCGACAACGGGATGCGCGGGGGTACGGGCGGTGTCACGTCGCTCATTCCACCACCTCGATCCGCGCGCGCTGCTTGATGCCCCGGAACAGCGCGAGGTCCGCGGCGATCTGCGCGGCCAGCGCCTCGGGCGCGATGTAGTCGGGCGTCAGCCCCATGCGCAGGATGGTGGCCGGCGCCTGCGCTTCCCGCAGCGACGCCGCCACGATGCCGCTGATCCGCCCCACCACCTCCGCCGGCAGCTGCGCCGGGCCGAGCAGCCCGAACCACCCCTCCAGCACGTAGTCCGGCAAGCCGGATTCCCGCAGCGTCGGCACATCCGGGGCGGCCGGCGACCGCTCGGCGGAGGATACGCCGATCACCCGCACCTTGCCGCTGTCGCGCTGCACCAGCACCGCCGGATCCGGCACCAGGCTGATCCGCCCCGCCAGCAGGTCGTTCACCGCCGCCGCCGTGCCGCGATAGGGCACGTGCAGCATCTCGATCCCCGCGGCCAGCTTCAGCGCCTCGCCGGCGAAATTCCCGAAGGAGCCGGAGCCGGCGGTGCCGTAGGTCAGCTTGCCCGGCTCACGCTTCGCATAGGCGATCAGCTCCGCCAGGCTGCGCACCGGCAGGTCGGCATGCACGCCGAAGAACACCGGCGCCCGCGCATAGCCCGCGATCGGCGTGAAGTCCCGCACGGGGTCGTAGCGCAGGCTGGGATTGAGGATCGGCTGCACGACATGGGTAGCGTTGTTGCCGCACAGGATCGTGGCCCCGTCGGGCGCGGCATCGGCCACCAGCTTGCTGCCCAGCGCGCCCGCCGCGCCGGGGCGGTTGTCCACCACCACCGGCCGCCCCAGCGCCGCGCCCACCTGTTCCGCCATCAGCCGCCCGCCGAGGTCGGAAGAGGCACCGGGCGGATAGGGCACCACGAAGGTCAGCCGCCCCGGCGGCCAGGACTGCGCCCGCGCCGTGGCTGCCACCAGGGCCGCCAGCGCGCCCCCGCACACGCTGCGCCGATGCATGGGCGCCTCCTCCCTGAACGTTCGCTTCGTTGCTTGGCGGGCCTCGCACCGGGCCGGCGGGGGATGGTGTTATGCTTCATAAGCGAGCGTCAAGCGCAACCTGCACCCCGCCAGCGCCGCCGCCCGAACCCGCCCGGGCCGTCCCCCCGAGCAGCGCGCGGCTCACCCCGCGGGCGGGCTGCCCTCCAGCAGGCGGCCGAACCCCGCGACGCGCCCGGAATGCCCCACCAGCCGCGCCGCCGCCCAGGCCCCCGCGGTGGCGCTGGACACCACCGGCAGCCCCAGCCGCGCTTCCAGCACCGGCGTCAGTTCCAGCGTCCGCAAGCCGCCGCAGGAGATCAGCAGCGCTTCCGCCCCCGGCACCGCCGCGGCCGCATCCTCGCCCAGCCGCAGCAGCCGGTCGGGCGTCACCGCGTGGATCGCCGCGACATCCTCCAGCCCCAGGCTGACAATCCCGGCCGTTTCAAACCCGGATTCCTCCAGGAAGCCCGCGAGCTGCCGGTTCACCGTGTCGCTATAGGCCGTGCCGATCGCCAGGCGCCGCGCCCCCAGCACGCGCAGCGCCTGCACCACCGCCGTGCTCATGGTGGTGGCGGGCAGGCCGGTGGCCGCGACGATGCGCCGGGTCAGTTCCGCATTGAAGGCGGCGCCGCGAAAGAAGCTCAGCGAGGTCCCCATCAGCGCCACCGCCGCCGCCCCCTGCGCCGCGAGCCGCCGGGCCGCCCCTTCCACCCCGCCGATCACCGCGGCGTAGCCTTCCGGCGTCAGGTGCGGCAGCGCCAGCCCGGTCGCCACGAAGCGCAACCCCGAGGGATACATGGCCGGCGGTTCCGGCGGCACCTCGCCCGCCGCCGGCGGCACGATCAGGCCGACAACCGGCACCCCGACCGGCCTCCCCGCCTGCTCCCCGTCTGGCACCCCCTCTGGCACCCCCTCTGGCACCCCCTCTGGCCCTGCGTCCGGCATCCCACTCGGCCTCCCGTCCGACACCCCATCCGGCACCCTGCCCCGGAACCGGCCCCGCATCCCGCCCGGACGGCACCCCGGCCATCTCCCGGGCGCCCCGCGCTCAGCCCGGCGCGATGGCCGCGGCCAGGGCGTCGGCGAGGCGTCCCAGCACCGCGCTCATCGCCGACACCAGGGCGGCGGTGTCCGTGCCCGCCACCGGCCCGTCCAGCCGCAGCGTGCGCAGGTCGCGCCGCGCGCTGTTTCCGCGTGGCCGCAGCGCCACCTGGGCCAGCAGCTCCACCGTACCGGCGGGACCGGCCTCGAAGCGCTGCACCTCCACCTCCACCACCAGCTCGCCGTCGCCGCGCAGCGCGCCGCCCTCGGCGAACACGGTGCTGCCGGGCAGGCGCAGCGTCAGGTTCTCCGCCAGCACCCGCCCCAGCAGGTCGCCCAGCGGCTCGCCCCAGCGCTCGTTGGGCAGCACCTCCAGCCGGGCGGAAGCGCCGCCGCGGATGATCTCGGGCCGGTCGAGATAGCCGGGAACCCCGACCCGCCGCAGCTCGATCGAGCGCGGCCCGCCGCGCCGCACGGTTCCCGGCACCGCCACCAGCCGGAACAGCGCCGGCTCCGGCGAGGCGCAGCCCGCCAGCAGCGCCGCCGCGCCCAGGCCGCCGCACAGCCCGCGCCGGCTCAGCATCCCCGCCTTCCGCATCGCTCGCCCGTCCTCCCCGCCCACCCGGCGCCCGGCCCGTTGCCGCCGCCCCGCATCTTGCGCGACCAGGTCCCGGCCCGGAATGGCCGCGCCGCCCGCACCTGCCGGGCCAACCGCGCCCCGGGCTGCCACATCGCCGCGCGCTGCCTCATCGCTCGGTGGCCCGGCCGCTGCGACCGCGGATCAGCGCCTCGGGGTGGCGGTCCAGGTAGTCCGCCAGCAGCCGCACGGAACGGGCGGTGTCGTTGGCCTGCGACAACAGCCGCTGCAGCTCCCGGTTCACCCCGGAATCCCCGCCATAGCCGCGCTCGATCGACCCCACCGCCGCATTGGCCCGCCCGATCGCCTGGTCCAGGTTGTTGGCGATGGCAGGCAACCGGCGCAGCAGCGGCGCCAGCCCGCTGTCGGTGCGCCGCACCAGCTGCTGCACCTCGCCCAGCGCACCGCTCAGCGACCGCACCGCGCCCCGCAGTTCCGGCCCGCCCACCAAACCGTTCACTGAGGCCAGCGCGTCGTTCAGGTTGCGCCCGATCTCCTCGATCGGGAAACGCTCCAGCTTGCCGGCCACCGCGCTCACCGCCGCCATGATGTCGGTGGAACCGCCGCCCAGCGTCGGCAGCACGATCTCCTCGCCCTGCAGCCGCGCCTCGGCCGGCGCCGCCTCGGGCTGGAAGTCGAAGGCCACCAGCATCTGCCCGGTCAGCAGGCTGGCGCTCTGCAGCTGGGCGCGCAAACCCTTGCGCACCATCTCCTGCGCGAAGCGGAACACCTCCTCGCGCGTGCGGGCGGCGGTGCCGGCGGGGAAGGAGATGCGGTCCGGCTCCACCGCGATGTGCACGGGCACCCGGAAGGTGCCGGAAAGGGGTTCGTATTCCAGCTTGCGGTCCAGCACGCTGCCGATGCGGATGCCGCGCAGCTCCACCGGCGCGCCGGGGGCCAGGCCGCGCACCGTGCCGTCGAAATACAGCAGGAACTCCAGCCGCTCGCGGGAGGTCGCGGCGATGGCGCGCTCCAGGTCGTCATACAGCTGGAACTGCGCGTCATCGGGCGCGGGCGGCTGGTCGCGCAGCTCGGGCGGCGTGTCGAAGGCGACGCCGCCGGCCACCAGCGCGCGCAGGCTTTCCAGCTCCAGCCTCACCCCTTCCGCACCGATGCGCAGGTTCACGCCCGAGGTGTTCCAGAAGCGCGACCCTTCGCGCAGGTAGCGGTCATAGGGCGCCCGCACGAAGGCGCGCAGCGTGACGTTGCCGTCCAGCCCCGGCGGGTCGTAGCCCAGGATCTCGCCCACCGCGACGTCGCGGAAGAACACCGGCGAGCCACGGTCCAGCGAGCCGATGCGGAAGGCGCGCAGGGTGAAGACCCGCCCCGGCTCGTCGGACCGTACCCCGGGGGGGTTCTCCAGCCCGGTGAAGTCGCTGGTGGAGGCGCTGTCCTCGTCGCCCGGGTCGAACTCGATGAAGGCGCCGGACACGATGGTTTCCAGCCCCGACACGTTGCCCGCCGTCAGCCGCGGCCGCACCACCCAGAAGCGCGCATTGGCCGTCAGGCGCGAGCTCATCTCCGTGCTCATGCGGACCTGCACCCGCACCTGCTGCAGGTCGTTGCTCAGCCGGATGGCCCGCACCGTGCCGACCTGCACCGCCTTGTAGCGCACGGGCGTCTGCCCAGCGGCCAAACCGTCGGCGTTGCGGAATGTCACGGTGATGGTTTCGCCGCGGTTGGAATAGGTCCGCCAGCCCAGGTAGCCCGCCACCAGCGCCGCCACAATCGGCACCAGCCAGATCAGCTGGAAGCGGTTGCGCCGCGTCCGCGCCCGCTCGGGAACCCCGGGCGCCCTCTCGGGCGACCCGACCGCCCTCTCGGGCGCCCCGGGTGCGCGGCCCTGCTCGGGGTTGCGTTCGGCAGGCGTGTCGCCGGGAAGTCCCCGCCGCTCCTGGTGGTCGCTCATCGGCGGGACTCGTCTCGTGCGGTATCGGGCTGCCCGGCGGCGTCCCACATCAGGCGGGGGTCGAAGGCGTCGGCGGCAAAGATGGTCAGCACCACCACGGCGGCGAAGCAGGCGGCGCCGACCTGGGCGGTGATGTTGGCGACGATCCCGAAGCGCACCAGCGAGATCAGCACCGACACCACGAAGATGTCGATCATCGACCAGCGCCCGATCGCCTCCACCACCCGGTACAGCCGCGTCCGTTCGCGCAGCCGCGCGGCGGAGCGGCGGTGGATGCCCAGCAGCATCACCATCAGCCCGAACAGCTTCAGCATCGGCACCGCGACGCTGGCCAGGAACACGATCAGCGCCAGCGGCCAGAAGCCGCTCTGGATGAACTCCACCACGCCGCCGACGATGGTGTGCGGCCCGCCGCTGCCGAAGGTCACGATGTGCATCACGGGATAGGCGTTGGCGGGGATATACAGGATCAGCGCCGCCAGGATCAGCGCCCAAGCGCGCGCCACGCTGTTGGGCTTGCGCGGGTGCAGCGCCGCACCGCAGCGCGGGCAGGGGGCGCCGGGCAGGGCCTCGCTCAGCAGGCGGCAGCAGTCGCAGCTGATCGGCCGCAGCGCGCCGGGCCGCGCGGCCATGGCCGGCCCGGTCGCGCTCGCCACGCCCGGCCGCGCGGCCGCGCCCGGGGAAGCGCCCGCGGGCAGCCGCGCCGCTTCGGACGCCACGCCGCCCGCGTCCGCCGGCGCCACGGCCGAAGCCCCGCCACCCCCGGCCACGGCGCCGCCCCCGGCCGCCCGGCTGGCCGCCGCCCGGGCGGCGGTGGCGCCGTGCTGGTCCAGCGCGTCCCACACCAGCTGCGGTTCCAGCGCCGCATTTACCGCCACCAGCGTCAGCGCCAGCGCCGCCAGCCCATAGGCTGCCGGCCCGATCTGCACCTCCGCCAGGTCCACCAGCCGGGTAAAGGACACCAGCGCCCCGAACAGGAACACCTCCACCATGGCCCAGGAGCCCAGGCGCTCGTGCCAGCGAAAGGCGCGAAACAGCCACACCGGCGGCGCGCGCCGCCGCAGCCCCAGCAGCACGCACAGCAGCAGCAGCAGCCGCAGCAGCGGCACCACCACCAGCGTCGCCACCACCAGCGCCGACAACAGCCAGAATCCGTCCTGCACGAAGGAGGCGGCGCCGGTTTCCACCCCGCTCACCCGCTGCCGCCCCAGCAGTTGCAGGCTGAGAAACGGCGTCAGCATGGTCACGCCGTAGAGCACCAGCCCCGCCAGGGCCAAGGCCAGCGGCGTGTCCAGCGAGTTCGCCCGCTTGCGCCGCAGCACCGCGTCGCAGCGCGGGCAGCGCGCTTCCGTCCCCACCGCCAGCGTCGGCAGTTCCAGCAGCTTGCCGCAACCATCGCATTCCCGCAGGTGCCGCAGCGGCGAGGCGTGCTCCGCCCTCAGCAGCGGTCGCACCACGGGCCGGCACGCCATGCCGGCACGGTGCCCCGGCCACCCCGCCCCTCGGGAAAGCGAAACAGGCGAACCTCCTGGAACGGCGGCAAAGGGCAGGGCAGCAAGGCGGGCAGGGCGAACTCCAACAAGGCGCAAGGTGGGAATGAGCAGCCAGGCCCGGGGTTGCCAGGCCGGGCACGATTACCCCCGAACCGCCCCCGCGCCTCCCCCACCGGGATCACGACCGCGTGCCCGCCAGGTCCGGCGCTAACCTGGTCGGGCCGGGGCTTGGGTCGTGTGTTCCCGGTGGCTGCCGTCGGTTCCGGGTACTCGGGCGGCGGCCAAAGGGGCTCTGCCCCTCTGGACACCCCGCGAGGAGCTCAGGCTCCTCGACCTCATGAGTGCCTCCGGCGGGGGCGGGATGGCCGACGGCAGCCATGATGGACAGCCCTGTCTGAACCGCCCCCGCCGGAGGCACTCAACGTGGGGTCCGGGGAGTTTGAACTCCCCGGCTCGGGACAAAGGCTTCGCCTTTGCCCTGGGTCCAGGGGCAGCGCCCCTGGCCAACGTCAGAGTCACCCAGAACCAACCGCATGCCCCGGGAACAACACGACCGATGCCCTCCGCCCTGATCCGGGTCAGTGCCGGACCAGGAGGCAGGCGGCGAGGATCAGGGCGGCGCCGGCCAGGGTGGCGGGGGCGGGGATTTCGGCGAAGAACAGGAAGCCGATGGCCATGGCCCAGGCGAGGCCGGTGTATTCCGACACCACGAGGCGGCTGGCCTCGCCGCGCGCGAAGGCCTGCGCCAGGGCGAGGTGGCCGGCCACCCCCAGCACGCCCAGCCCCAGCAGCGCGGGCAGCACGGCGGCGGTATCGGGCGCCTGCCAGGTGGCGGCGGCGGGCAGCAGCAGCAGCACCGCCGGCACGGCCGATTGCAGCAGCACCACCGCCAGCACGCCGTCGTGCCGGGCACGCTGGCGCAGCAGCACGATGGACACGGCATAGGCGAAGGCCGAGGCCAGCACCGCGCCGATTCCCGCCAGCCGCTGCGGCAGCGGCTGGCCGGACGCCTCGCCGAAGCCCTGGCCCGCAGCGCATACCACCACCCCGGCGAAGCCCAGCCCCAGCGCGCCCCAGGCGGCGCGGCCCGGCCGCTCGCCCAGCATGGCCGGCGACAGCAGCCCCACCAGCACGGGGGCAAGAAAGGACAAGGCCAGCACCTCGGCCAGCGGCAGGCGCACCAGGGCGAAGAAGAAGCCCAGCGTGCTGCCCGCCAGCAGCAGCCCGCGCGGCAAGTTGGCGCGCAGCGCGGCGCGGCCGGGCAGCGGCGCGCCCAGGGCCAAGTGCAGGATGGCGGCCAGGACGGCGGTCACCAGGAAGCGCAGGAAGGCCAGCTGGAGGGTGGGCATCTGCGCGCCCAGCGCTTTGGCCACCCCGTCCATCCCCACCAGCAGCCCGATCCCGAGCACGGCCAGGAGCAGCGGCGGAAAGCTGCGCCGCGGGGGCGGGTCCTGCTGCGTCATGGCTTGCCTGCGATCCTCCCCGTGGTGGCCGCGCGTCGCGGCAGGCGGGCATAACACCGGCGCACCCGGCAGGGGCAGGCCCCCGGAGGATGTGGCAGCTTCGCGCGATTCTGCCACATCCCACGCCGCGCTTGACGCGCAAGCTCTTGGAACTTTAGGATTATTTTCTGAAAACGGGGTTCCGCGAAGCTGCCGCGGTAAGGAAGTAAGATCGTAAGGAAGTAAGGATAAGGGTGGCGAAGACACCCCGCCGGGCAGCGCCTCCCCCGGCCGATTCCGGCACGGGGCGATCCGCCCTAGAGGCTGTTGTGGACTGAGGGGAGGTCCAGATTTGCGGGATGACCCGCAAGGCTTATCCGTCCGAGGTATCCGATGAGGAATGGGGTCTGGTCGCACCCTACCTCGTGCTGCTGCCCGA
>NZ_JBLLEB010000039.1:0-33684 GCF_047690175.1 Roseomonas sp. BN140053
TTTCGCCGCCTCGTCCGTGACTACGAGCGCCTCCCCGAAACCCTCGCGGGCCTGCATCTCGTCGCCTTCGCCTGCCTCATGCTCAAGAACCTCCTCAACCTGGAGCAGGTCCACAACAGCCTCAGCTCCTCGCGGGGGCTCCAAGGGGGCAGAGCCCCCTTGGCCACGGCCCGAACAGCAAGCACCAACCGGCACCACCAGCGCGGGCCAAGCCGCGGATTTGGCAGGACGGGCCGGACCGGGCGATGATCGCGGCGGGGGAGGCGGCGCCTGCGATGGGGGCAGGCGGGCCGACCCTGCCGCAGGCGCCGGCGGTTCCGCCCGGCGCCGCGCCGATGCCGTTCACCGTACCCGAGGCCAGTCCATGATCATCCACGACGTGACCGTCCACCCCGAGGCCGAGCGCCTGCCGCGCGAGGCGCAGCTGGCCTGGAAGATCGCCGCCGTGGCGACCGATCCGGTGGCGGTGGAGCCGGAGGTGGCGGAGATGATCGTCAACCGGGTCATCGACAACGCCGCCGTGGCCATCGCCGCGATCAACCGCCACCCCGTGACGGCGGCCCGCGCCCAGGCCCTGGCCCACCCGCGCGAGGGCGGCGCCACCGTGTTCGGCTGCGATCCCGGCCTGCGCGTGCACGCGGAATGGGCCGCCTGGGCCAACGGCACGGCGGTGCGCGAGCTGGACTACCACGACACCTTCCTGGCCGCGGATTATTCCCACCCCGGCGACAACATCCCGCCGCTGCTGGCGGTGGCGCAGCAATGCGGGCTGGACGGCGCGGCGTTGATCCGCGGCCTGGCTACGGGCTACGAGATCCAGGTGGACTTGGTGCGCGCCATCTGCCTGCACGAGCACAAGATCGACCACGTCGCCCATCTCGGCCCCTCGGCGGCGGCGGGGATCGGCACGATGCTCGGGCTGGACACGGAAACCATCTACCAGGCCGTGCAGCAGGCGCTGCACGTGACCACCGCCACCCGGCAGAGCCGCAAGGGCGAGATTTCCTCCTGGAAGGCCTTCGCGCCCTCCCATGCCGGCAAGCTGGCGATCGAGGCGGTGGACCGCGCCATGCTGGGCGAGGGCGCCCCGTCCCCGATCTACGAGGGCGAGGACAGCGTGATCGCCCGCATGCTGGACGGCAAGGACGCGCATTACCGCGTGCCGCTGCCCGCCCCCGGCGAGGCCAAGCGCGCCATCCTCGACACCTACACCAAGGAACACTCGGCCGAGTACCAGAGCCAGGCGTTGATCGACCTCGCCTTCCGCATGGGCAAGCGCGTGGCGAACTGGGACGAGGTGGCGGAGATCGTGGTGGAGACCAGCCACCACACCCACTACGTCATCGGCACCGGCGCCAACGACCCGCAGAAGATGGACCCCACGGCGTCGCGCGAAACGCTGGACCATTCCATCATGTACATCCTGGCCGTCGCGCTGCAGGACGGGGAATGGCACCACGTCCGTTCCTACGCGCCCGAGCGCGCAGCGCGGCCCGACACGGTGCGGCTGTGGCACAAGATCCGCACGCTGGAAGACCCGAAATGGACGGAGCGCTACCATTCGCGCGACCCGGACGTGAAGGCCTTCGGCGGGCGGGTGGAGATCCGCATGCAGGACGGCTCGGTGATCGCGGACGAGCTGGCCGTGGCCAATGCCCACACGCTGGGCGCCACGCCCTGGACCCGGCCCGACTACATCCGCAAGTTCCAGACGCTGACCGAAGGCCTGATCGATCCGGCGGAGTCGCGCCGCTTCCTGGACCTCGTGCAGCGCCTGCCGCAACTCGGCGCTGCCGAACTGCTCGGCCTGACCGTGGCGCTGCCGGCCGGCCAGCTGGCGAGCAACGCGCGCCCGAGCATCTTCAACCACCGTGGCTGAGGGAACACCCAGCATGAGCGAGACCGCAGCACCCAAGCCCAAGAAATCCGTCGCCCTGTCCGGCGTCACCGCCGGCAACACCGCACTGTGCACGGTCGGCCGTTCGGGCAACGACCTGCACTATCGCGGCTACGACATCCTCGACATCGCCCGGCAGTGCGAGTTCGAGGAGATCGCCCATCTCCTCGTGCACGGCACCCTGCCCACGGTGCCCGAACTGCGCGCCTACAAGACCAAACTGCGCGCCCTGCGCGGCCTGCCCGCCGCGGTGCGCGCGGCGCTGGAAGCGCTGCCCGCGGCGGCGCACCCGATGGACGTGATGCGCACCGGCGTGTCCGCCCTGGGCTGCGTGCTGCCGGAAAAGGACGACCACGACCCGGCCGCCGCGCGCGACATCGCCGACCGGCTGATGGCCTCGCTCGGCTCCATGCTGCTCTACTGGTACCACTTCAGCAGCAACGGCCGCCGCGTCGAGGTGGAGAACGCGCAGGACAGCATCGGCGGTCATTTCCTGGAACTGCTGCACGGCGCCCCGCCGCCCGAGAGCTGGGTGCGCGCCATGCACACCTCGCTCAACCTCTACGCCGAGCACGAGTTCAACGCTTCCACCTTCGCGGCGCGCGTGGTGGCCGGCACCGGCTCCGACCTTTATTCCGCGATCACCGCCGGCATCGGCGCGCTGCGCGGCCCCAAGCACGGCGGCGCCAACGAGGTCGCCTTCGTGATCCAGCAGCGCTACGCCGACCCGGACGAGGCCGAGGCCGACATCCGCCGCCGCGTCGAGGCCAAGGAAGTGGTGATCGGCTTCGGCCACCCCGTCTACACCGTCTCCGACCCGCGCAACGCCGTGATCAAGGAGGTGGCGCGCGAACTGTCGGAGGAAGCGGGCTCCACCCGCATGTTCCGCATCGCCGAGCGCATCGAAACGGTGATGGCCGACACCAAGCGGATGTTCCCCAACCTCGACTGGTTCTCGGCCGTTTCCTACCACGCGATGGGCGTGCCCACCGCGATGTTCACGCCCCTCTTCGTGATCGCCCGCACCGCCGGCTGGAGCGCCCACGTCCTGGAACAGCGCGCCGACGGCAAGATCATCCGCCCCACCGCCCACTACACCGGCCCGGAGAACCGCCCCTTCGTCCCCCTCGCCGAACGCCGCGAACCCGGCACTGCCTGACCTGCGTCGCGCCCGGGCCGGAGGGTGTGCCGCTGGGTGGTTCAGGTTGCGCCTGGGTGTTCAGCCGCGGCCAAGGGGGCTCTGCCCCCTTGGAGCCCCCGCGAGGAGCCCGGGGCACCTCGACCTCATGAGTGCCTCCGGCGGGGGCGGGTTGGCCGACGTTGGTCATGAAGGACAACGTGTCCCGGCCCGCCCCCGCCGGAGGCACTCAACGCGGGGTCCGGGGAGTTCGTAACTCCCCGGCGGGGTCCAGGGGCAGCGCCCCTGGCCAACGCTCAAACCACTCAGGAACGACCTGAACCACCCAGCAGGCACGCCCGGCCCCGGCGGCGGTCAGGCGGCGCACGGCAGTGGTCAGGCCGTAGGCGGTGGTGCGGGCTGGCGGAACAGGGCGGCGAAGCTTTCGGCGGGCATGGGCTTGCCGAACAGGTAGCCCTGGACGTCCTGGCATCCTTCGACCTGCAGCATGTCGGCCTGGGCGTGGGTTTCCACCCCTTCGGCGATGGTGTGCACGCCCAGCGCGTGGCTCATGCCCACCACCGCGCGCACAATGGCCTCGGCGCTGCGGTCGCTGCCGAGGTGGCGGATAAAGGAGCGGTCGATCTTGACCTTGTCGAAGGGGAATTTCTGCAGGTAGCCCAGGCTGGAATAGCCCGTGCCGAAATCGTCCATGGCGATGCGCACGCCGACGTCGCGCAGGCGCCGCAGCGTCGCCAGCGTGTCGTCCGTGTCGTTGAGCAGCACGCCCTCGGTGATCTCCAGCTCCAGCCGGCCCGGGTCCAGGCCGCTGCTCTTCAGCGCGGCCACCACCGCCTCGTACAGCCCGGCCTGGCGGAACTGCACGGGCGACACGTTGACGGCCACCGTCAGGTGCGCCGGCCAGGTGGCGGCTTCCCGGCAGGCCTGGTGCAGCGCCCAGGTGCCGATGGGGCCGATCAGCCCGGTTTCCTCCGCCACGGTGATGAAGCGGTCGGGGGGGACGTTGCCCACGCCCGGCCGTTCCCAGCGCAGCAGCGCCTCCGCCCCGGTGACCGCGCCGGTGTCGAGGTTGATCTGCGGCTGGTAGAACAGCCGGAAGCCGCCCTGCGCCAGGGCGACGCGCAGGTCGGCTTCCAGCGCGCGGCGCTCCTGCAGCTTGCGGTTCATCTCGGGGGCGAAGAAGCGGTAGCCGCCGCGGCCGCTCTCCTTGGCTTTGTAGAGCGCGAGGTCGGCGTCGCGCATCAGCTGCATCGGGTCGGCCTGGCCGTAGCGGTCGGCCATGGCGATGCCGATGGACACGCCGACGCTGGCCTGGTGGCCGTCGAGGTCCACCGGCTCCTCGAGTGCCGCGATCAGCCGGCGCGCCAGGGCGTCGGCGGCCTCGGGCTGGCGGGCGCGGGGCTGGATGATGGCGAACTCGTCGCCGCCCAGGCGGGCCAGCGTGTCGCTGTCGCGCAGCGTGGCCGACAGGCGGGCGCTCACCACCTTGAGCAGCCGGTCGCCGGCGGCATGGCCCAGCGTGTCGTTGACCTCCTTGAAGCGGTCGAGGTCGAGGCAGAGCACCGCCATCGGCTCGGCCTCGCGCCGCGCCATGGCCAGCACCTGGCCGAGCCGGTCGGCGAACAGGGCGCGGTTGGGCAGGCCGGTGAGCAGGTCGTGCGCCGCCAGGAAGCTCGCCCGCGCTAGCGCCTGGTTCAGCAGCCGCAACGGCAGCACGCGCA
Source organism: Roseomonas sp. BN140053 (assembly GCF_047690175.1). NCBI lineage: Bacteria > Pseudomonadati > Pseudomonadota > Alphaproteobacteria > Acetobacterales > Roseomonadaceae > Roseomonas > Roseomonas sp. BN140053. Next base: position 4,757 of record NZ_JBLLEB010000039.1, read on the forward strand.
GCACCGCGAAGATCAGCCCGGCCAGGGCGGTGGAGGCCAGCGCCACCAGCCCCGTCGTCGCCAGCGGCCCGCGCAGGGAACGCGCGGCCTCGGCCACGCCCATCTCCTCCCCGTCCACCACCACCGGCGCCTCGTGGCTCAGCACCGGCCAGAACAGCTCCTCCTCGGCGGCGGCTTCCATCACCAGCCGGCCGTCGCTCGAGAAGACGCGCCGGCGCTCCTCCGGGTCGCGGCCGCGCGACACCGTGATCTGCAGCCGGTCGAACTCCCAGAAGGCGGGGTTGCGCCGCACCAGCTCGGCGATCTCCGCCGCGTGCAGGGTGGCGCTGGCTTCCAGCGCGCCGAGCATCCGGTAGCGCGCGGCGGAGAAATAGGTCACCGGCAGTGCCACGGCGATCAGCAGCGCGGCCAGCCCGGCCAGCCCCGTGACGGTCCGGGTGACCACGCGGCTGGGTGTCCCCGGCAGCGCCGCGGCGGCGCCCACGGTGGCGCTGCGCCCCGACCCGGCGAGGCCGTGGAACCACAAGGCAGGACTCCAGGACAACCAGTCTTTTCCCTCGGCAACCCGCCCAGACTGCACCGGGCTTCGCAAACAATTCCTCAAGGCAGCCGCGGCGCATGGCGAGGCAGGGCGCGCGGCCTTTGGGGTTTCTTAAATGCGGTCGGGCACACTCCCCCATCCGGCGTCATGGCCGGACGCGCGGATGCGGCGCTTCCCCGCGGACACGACACGCCAGCGAAGGGCAGGCTGCCGCTTGCACAACACCCCGTCCGAACCGCGCGGCCGCCTTCCACGGCCTGCCCGGATCGACCGCGCCCGACGCCGCTTCTCGGTGCTGCCGCTGCTCGGCCTGCCACTGCTCGGCCTGGGCGTGCTCGGGGTGGGCGCGCTCGCCCTTCCGGCCGCCGCCGACCCGACCCTGCGCGACCTCCAGGTCGCGGTGCGCGCCCTGGCCTTCCTGGAACAGCCGCCCACCGGCCAGGCGGAGATCGGCATCGTGTATCCCGAACAATCCCCGGCCGGCCGGGCGGAAGCGCAGCGCGTCGCGGAACGCTTCGGGGACGGCTTGCGCGCGGGCAACCTGACCATGCGGCCCCGGCTCGTCACCGTGGCGGGCGCCGGCCAGGCCGGCACAGCGGCCCTGCTGCTGACCGAGGCCGCGCTGCCCCAGGCCGGGGAGGTCGCCGCGGCGATCGCCCGGCGCGGGGTGGTGACCATCACCACCAACCCCGGGGCGGTGCAGGGCGGCACCGTGGTGCTGGCGGTGCGCAGCAGCCCGCGGGTGGAGATCCTGGTCAACCGCGCCGCCGCCGAGGCTGCCGGCGTCAGCTTCGCCGCCGCCTTCCGCATGATGATCCAGGAGCGCTGAGGTGTTCCCCCAACGGCCCGCCCCCCGCCCCCTCCTCGGCGCCGCCCTGCTGGCGGCGCTGCTCGCGGCCCGACTCGCCGCGCCGGCGGCGGCGCAGGACGTGGACCGCGGCGCGCTGGAGGAACTGTTCGGCGAGCCTGTGACCACCAGCGCCAGCGGCAAGCCGCAGCGCGCCTCCGACGTGCCTGTCGCGATGGACATCATCACCGCCGAGCAGATCCGCCGTTCCGGGGCGCACGACATCCCCGCGGTGCTGGCGCGCTACACCTCGCTGGACGTGCAGCAGTACAACGCGCACGACTATTCCGTGGGCGTGCGCGGCTATGCCACGCCGATGACGCAGCGCCTGCTGGTGCTGGTGAACGGCCGGCAGGTCTATCTCGACCACTACGGCTACGTCGCCTGGGACTCGATCCCGGTGCAGCTGACCGAGATCCGGCAGATCGAGGTGGTGAAGGGGCCCAACAGCGCGCTGTTCGGCTTCAACGCCCTGGCCGGCGTGGTCAACATCATCACCTTCGACCCGGCGCATGACCGCGTGTCCAACGGCGTGGTGCGGCTGGGCACTGGGGGCTACCGGGAAGCCTCCGGCGTGGTCACCGCGCCCTTCGGGCCGGAGCGCGGCAGCGGCGGCGTGCGGCTTTCCGCCGGCCTGCGCGGCGAGCATTCCTGGAGCCGCGGCTTCACCGAATTCGAAACGCAGGAGCTCGACGCCCGCCGTTCCCCCACCCGCGCCCAGTTCGCGGCGGAAGCGAAATTCCGCGTCACCGACAACGTGCGGGTCGGGCTGGACGGCAGCTTCAGCCGCGCGATCGGCGGCGACTTCATGGACTACGGCCAGGTCTGGCGGGAGGACAAGCGCGCCTGGAGCCTGCGGGGCCAGGTTTCCGCCGACACCGGGATCGGGCTGGTCGAGGCGCAGGTCTACCACACCGCCTTCCGCGCGGGCTACGCGGCGACGGCCTTTCCCACGCGCCATTCCGTCACCGTGGCGGAGCTGAGCGACACGGTGAAGCTGGGCGCCTCGCACACGCTGCGGCCCTTCGCGGAATTCCGCCACACCACCATGAGCATGATCCCCGGCACGGAGGTGTCCTACAACATCGCCGCCGGCGGGCTGATGTGGAACTGGGCGATCACCGACCGGCTCGAATCCACCGCGGCGCTGCGCTACGATCAGCTCTGGCTCGGCGCTTCCGGCTACGACGATCCCGCCTTTCCCTATGGCGACCGGGATTATGACCGTTCCCTCGGCACGCCCACCTGGAATTTCGGCCTGGTGTGGCGCGTGACGGATGCGGACACGCTGCGCGTCGGCGCCGCGCGCGGCGTCAGCCTGCCCAGCCTGTCCGACCTGGGCTGGCGGGATTCCTACCCGGGGTTCGGCTACCAGGACAGCGGCAACCCGCGGCTCAGCCCGACGGTGGTGAACGACTACCAGCTGGAATACCGGCGGCGGCTGGAGGTGATCGACGGCCAGGCCGGCATCACCGGCTTCTTTCAGCGCAATCACGGCTTCAGCAGCGGCCTGTCGGCGGTGGCCTTTTCACCGCCCGAGGTCCCCTACGACACCTATTCCCCCTACAATCTCGGCCGCTCGGATGTCGTCGGGCTGGACGTGTCGCTGGCCGGCCGGGTGTCGCGGGCGGTGGACTGGGGCGTGCAGTACCGCCTCGCCGCCGTGTCGGGCGAACTGCGGCCGTCGCTGATGGACTACAAGGGTGCCTCGCCGCGGCACCTCGTGTTGGCGCGGATCGGCTGGACCCAGGGACCGCTGGAAGCGAACCTGTTCGGCCGCTACGCCAGCCGCGCCCGGGGCTTCCGCACGGTGAACGACGTGGATTCCGTGCTGGTGGAGGTGCGCGACTACGCCTCCGTCGCCGCGCGCCTGGGATATCGCCTGACGGAAGGCATGGCCCTGGCTCTGGAAGGGGAGAACCTGCTGCACCAGCGCCAGGAACAGACCTTTGCCCTCAAGGCGGAGCGCCGCGTTTACCTGTCCCTTCGCGTCGACTTCTGAGGCGTGCCCGCCCGGCCTTGCGCCCGCCTGCCTGGCCCAGCACGCCCCTTCCGGCCCTGCGATCGCCCGGCGGCCCTGTGCCCGCCCGCGTCGGACGGGGCGATCCGCCGCCGGACGCGTCGCCGGACCGGAGCGCGCCTGCCGCCCCCCCGCCGGGGCGGAGCCGGCCAGTTCTCCGAAGGGTTATCGCCGCAGCGGGCGCACCCCCTGGCGAGGCGGGTTCCCGCCCGGCATGGTGGGGGCGGGTTGCCCCGCCGCGTCGCGCGGGCCGACGCAGCGGCGCAGGAGGGGTTCTGGTCTTGAAGGTGCTCATCCTCGGCAGCGGCGTGGTCGGCACCACCGCAGCCTATTACCTGGCCAAGTCGGGCCATGAGGTGGAGGTGGTGGACCGCCAGCCCGCCTCGGGCATGGAAACCTCCTTTGCCAATGCCGGGCAGGTATCACCCGGCTATTCCGCGCCCTGGGCCGGGCCGGGCATCCCGCTCAAGGCGCTGCGCTGGCTGCTGATGCGCTACCGCCCCTTCGTGATCTGGCCGCGCCCCGACACGCAGCTGGCCTGGTGGCTGGCGCAGATGCTGGCGAACTGCACGGAGGACGCCTACCACACCAACAAGGCGCGCATGGTGCGGCTGGCGGAGTATTCCCGCGACGCGCTGCGCGACCTGCGCGCCGAGACCGGCATCCGCTACGACGACCGCCAGCGCGGCACGCTGCAGCTGTTCCGCACGCAGAAGCAGCTCGACCACGTCGGTGGCGATACCGCCGTGCTGGACGAGTACGGTGTGCCCTACGAGGTACTGGACCCCCAGGGCTGCATCGGCGCGGAGCCGGCGCTGGCGCGGGTGCGCGACAAGTTCGTCGGCGGCCTGCGCCTGCCGGGCGACGAGACCGGCGATGCCCACCAGTTCACCCAGCGCCTCGCCGCCCTGGCGGAAGCCCTGGGTGTGCGCTTCCGCTACGGCACGCCCATCCGCGCTGTGCAGTTCACGGGCGACCGCGTGTCCGGCGTCGACACGGAAGCGGGCGTGCTGACCGCCGATGCCTACGTGGTGGCCATGGGCTCCTTCTCGGCGGCGCTGCTGCGGCCGCTGGGGCTGCGCCTGCCGGTCTACCCGGTGAAGGGCTACTCCATCACCATCCCCGTGACCAACCCGGACGCCGCGCCGGTGTCCACCGTGATGGACGAAACCTACAAGGTCGGCATCACCCGGCTGGGCGACCGCATCCGCGTCGGCGGCACGGCGGAGCTGGCGGGCTTCAGCAGCACGCTGCGCCGCCCTCGCCGCGCCACGCTGGAACATTCGGTGGGCGACCTGTTCCCCGCCGGTGGCGACCTGTCCCGCGCCAGCTTCTGGACCGGCCTGCGCCCCATGACGCCCGACGGCACCCCCATCGTCGGCGCCACGCGTTACGGCAACCTGTTCACCGACACCGGCCACGGCACGCTGGGCTGGACCATGGCCTGCGGCTCCGGCCGCGTCCTGGCCGACATCATCTCCGGCCGCACCCCCGAGATCGAGAGCGCCGACCTCGCCCTGCACCGCTACGACAGCTGATCGCGCCGGGCCGGGGAGTGCTGTTCCCCTCCTGGCGTCGCGCGGTGACTGGGGCGGTGCTGGGGGGCGGGTTCGGTTCTTGGGGGTTCAAGCCGTGGCCAGGGGCGCTGCCCCTGGACCCCGCCGGGGAGTTACGAACTCCCCGGACCCCGCGTTGAGTGCCTCCGGCGGGGGCGGGATGATCCACGTCAGTCATGGCGGGCACCCTCGGCCAACCCGCCCCCGCCGGAGGCACTCATGAGGTCGAGGAGCCTAAGCTCCTCGCGGGGGCTCCAAGGGGGCAGAGCCCCCTTGGCCACCGCCTGAACACCGAAGCACCCACCCCGTCCCTCAGCGCCGCCCCATCACGGCGCCACGCCGGGGGGGAACAGCGCTCCCCGGCGTGGCGTGATGGTGTCAGTCGCCGGCGGCGAGCAGCGGGCCGTCGTTGGCGGCCGATTGCGGCACTTCGGCCTCGATGCGGCGGAAGGTGGCCAGGGCCTGCCCTACGACCTGGTCCATGTTGTAGTAGCGGTAGGTGGCCAGCCGGCCCACGAACCAGGTGTTCGGCGTGGCGTCGGCCAGGGCCTCGTACCGCTTGTAGAGGGCGGCGTTCTCCGGGCGCGGGATGGGATAATAGGGGTCGCCCTCGGCCGCCGGGAATTCGGTGGTGATGGTGGTCTTGGGGTGCACCTGCCCGGTCAGGTACTTGTACTCGCTGATGCGGGTATAGGGCACCTCCTCGCCGGGGTAGTTCACGGTGCCGGCGGGCTGGAACCATTCCTGGTCCAGCGTCTGGTGCTCGAAGCGCAGCGAGCGGTAGGGCAGCTTGCCGAAGCGGAAGTCGAAGAACTCGTCCACCGGGCCGGTCCAGATCAGCCGGCGGTGCGGGAACTTGTCCTTCACCGCGGCGTATTCGGTGCCGGTCATGACGGTGATGTTGGGATGGTCCAGCATCTTGCTGAACATCGCCGTGTAGCCATCGGCCGGCATGAACTGGAAGCTGTCGGTGAAGTAGCGGTCGTCGTTGTCCGCCCGCGTCGGCACGCGGGAGGTGACGGACTTGTCCAGCTCGCTCGGGTCCAGGCCCCACTGCTTGCGGGTGTAGCCGCGGAAGAAGGTCTCGTAGAGCTCGCGCCCGACGCGGCCCACCACCACGTCCTCGGAGGTGCGGACTTCCGCCACCTTCTCGGCGCGGGCGTCGAAGAAGGCCTCCACCTCCGCCTCGCTGGTCAGGGCGAGGTCGTAGAGGCGGTTCACCGTGGTGCGGTTGATGGGGATCGGCACCAGCTTGCCGTCCTGCACCTTGCCGAGCACGCGATGCTCATAGGCCCGCCACTTGGTGAAGTTGGACAGGTGGGCGAAGACCGCCTCGGAATTGGTATGAAAGATGTGCGGGCCGTAGCGGTGCATCAGCACGCCCGCTTCGTCGTGCTCGTCATAGGCGTTGCCGGCGATATGGTCGCGCCGGTCGATCACCAGCACGCGCTCGCCGCGCACGCTGGCCAGGCGTTCCGCCAGCACGGCACCGGCGAAGCCGGCGCCCACCACCAACCAATCAAACATAGGAGGGCTCCCGAAGGGTGGTGGGGGTTGCGGCGGGCGCGGTGGCCGCGCCGCGGATCAGCGCCAGCATCCCGTCCCAGGTGCGGTCCCAGGAGATGCGGGCCAGCGCCGCATCCACGCGGCCGAGCCAGGCCGTCCGCCCGGCGGCGTCGCCGGCGGTGCTGCGCTCGGCCATGGTGCTGTCCAGCGCCGCCACCACCGCCGCGGCATCGCCGGCGATGGCCACCAGCCCGTCCTCGCCCCAGGGGCGCACCACGTCGGCGATCGGCGTGGACACCACCGGCACCCCGGCCGCGAGGTATTCCGGGGTCTTGGTGGGGCTGATGAAGCGGGTGGCCTCGTTCAGCGCGAAGGGCATAAAGCCCGCCTGCCAGCCGGCGAGGTACTGCGGCAGTTCGGCGTACTGCTTGCTGCCCAGCCAGTGCAGGTTTTCCGTGCGGGGCAGGGTGGCGGGGTCGATCTTCACCACCGGGCCGAGCATCACGAATTGCCAGTCCGGGCGCAGTTGCGCGACCTCGCCGAGCAGGGCGACGTCCATGCGCTCATCCACCACGCCGAAGAAGCCGATGCGCGGCCGCGCGATCGGGGCCTGGTCCGCCGGCTCGGCCACGCCGGTGCGGGCGGCGGCGAAATGCGCCGCGTCGATGGAGGAGGGGAAGCAGTGCACGCTGCGGTGGCGGTCGCGCTTGGCCTCATACAGCGAACGGCCGCCGGTGAAGACCAGGTCGGCGCGGGCAAACAGCTGGCGCTCCAGCTCCAGCAGCCGGGGCGAGGCGCCGTGAAAGGCGCTCAGCTCGTCCATGCAGTCGTACACGGTCACCGCCGCCTCCACCCAGCCGGCGAAGCCCATGGCCATGGGGGTGTAGAACCAGGCGACGTCCGGCCGGGCCACGCCCAGGTAGTCTTCCAGCAGGCGGTGCTGGGCGGCTTCCACCCCGGCCTCGTCCAGCCCGTGCGGCAGGGTGGGCACCAGCACCGTTACGCCGGATGCCTGTTCCTGCCGGTCCAGCCGCGGCGGCCCTTCCGCGAACAGCGACTCTTCCCAGTACAGGACGCGGTGGCTGCGGGCGGCGCGGGTCAGCAGGTGCTGCGGCCGCTGCGTCACGAAGCTCCATCGCAGGTGGGAAAAGCAGAGTAGCAGGGGGCGTTGGCCGGCGGCCGGGACTTGGTCCAAGAAGTCTTCCTTTCGCAGCAGGCCGCCATCGCCGCAGGCGTCCACCGCCGCGTCTTTTAACGGCCTGGATTGGCGTCCAGGACACCGGATGAAGCGGCCCAGCGAAGCGGGGACCGGGTGGGATGCCGGCTGCAGCACGTTCCGACCGGGGTCAGGCCCGGGAGTGCCAGCGGCTTACCCTTGCTCTAACACGTCGGGCACGCAGTTCACCATTCCACCAGGCTGGGGAGCCATCACACCTGTGTCAGCAAAACCGCCGCCCCCCGCCGCAGACCCCGGACCCGACGCCGCGGCCGGCAGCCCGCCGGGCCTGTTGTCGCTGTTTCTGGGCTATCTCAGCATCGGCATGCTGGGCTTCGGCGGGGTGAATGCCTGGTCCCGCCGCGTCATCGTCGAGGACCGGCGCTGGCTGACGGAGCGCGAATACGCGGAGATCCTCGGCCTGGGGCAGGTGCTACCCGGGCCCAACGTGGGCAATGCCGCCATCATGGTCGGCCGGCGCTTCGGCGGGCTGGCCGGGGCCCTGACCGCGACCCTGGGCCTTTACGCGGCGCCGCTGGCGATCCTGTTGCTGCTCGCCGGCATCTGGGACCGCTTCGGCGGGTTGCCGGAGGTGCAGCGGGTGATGGCCGGGGTCGCCGCCGCGGCCTCCGGCATGGCCCTGGGCAACGCCCTGCGGATGGGCGAGCGGCTGCGCCTGCCCCCGCCGATGCTGGCGCTGGCGGTGCTGGCGGTGCCGGCGGCTTTCTGGCTGCGCCTGCCCTTGCCGCTGATCGTGGCGGGGCTGGGCATCCCCGGGGTCTGGCTGGCCTGGCGGGGTGCCCGGGCGTGATCGCCTGGCAGCTCTTCACCATCTTCGCCACCCTGTCGCTGTTGGCGGTCGGTGGCGCCAACACCCTGTTGCCGGAGATGCACCGCCAGATCGTGGAGATCCACGGCTGGCTGGACGACGCCACCTTCACCCAGATGTTCGCCCTGGCCCAGGCGGCGCCGGGGCCCAACGTGCTGGTGGTGTCCATCCTGGGCTGGCGGGTGGCGGGGCTGTCCGGGCTGGTGGCGGCGACGCTGGGCATCATCCTGCCCTCGGGCCTGCTGGCCTGGGCCGTGGGCGGGGCGATGATCCGCCTGCGCACCGCCCCCTGGGTTGTGGCGCTGCGCACCGGGCTGATCCCCGTGGCGGTGGGGCTGATGTTCGCCTCCGGCCTGGTGCTGGCCCGCGCCGCCGGCCATTCCCCCGCCATGCTGGCGATCAGCGTCGCCGCCACCCTGTTCGTGTGGCGCTCCCCGCTCTCGCCCCTCTGGGTCCTGCTGGGCGGCGCCGTGCTGGGCGCCCTGCTGGACTGAACGCTGGCCGGCACAGGGCCGCGGACCGGGTTGCTCCGGGGTGTTCGGGCGTTGGCCAGGGGCGCTGCCCCTGGACCCCAGGGCAAAGGCGAAGCCTTTGTCCCGAGCCGGGGAGTTACGAACTCCCCGGTGTCCCGCGTTGAGTGCCTCCGGCGGGGGCGGGATGTCACACGTCGTCCCGAATGACTGCCCTCGGCCATCCCGCCCCCGCCGGAGGCACTCATGAGGTCGAGGTGCCCCGGGCTCCTCGCGGGGTGCCCAGAGGGGCAGAGCCCCTCTGGCCAAGGCCAGTTCACCCAAGCACAACTTGACCCGCAGCCAGTCCCGTGCCGAACGTCCGCGCGCCATGCCCGACGCCCTGCCCGACCCCCGATCCCCCGCAGCCCAGGCCTTGCCGGCCGGATTGCTGGATGCCCTGGGCGGCATTCTCGGCCCGCGCGGGGTGGTGACCGACCCGGCCGACCTCCAGCCGCACCTCAGCGACTGGCGCGGGCTGTACCGTGGCGCCTCGCCGGCGCTGCTGCGGCCGGCCTCCACCGCGGAACTGGCGGCGGCGATGCGGCTGCTACACGCCGCGGCGGTGCCGGTGGTGCCGCAGGGGGGCAACACCTCCATGGTGGGCGGCGCCATGCCGGACGAGGGCGGGCGGCAGGTGGTGGTGTCGCTGGCCCGGATGAACCGCATCCGCGACATCGACCCGCTGGACATGACCATGGTGGCCGAGGCCGGGGTGATCCTGAAAACCGCCCAGGACGCGGCGGCCGAGGCGGGCTGCCTGTTCCCTCTTTCCCTCTCGGCCGAGGGCAGCGCCACGATCGGCGGCGTGCTGGCGGTGAACGCGGGCGGCAACAACACCGTGCGCTACGGCAATGCGCGGGAGCTGATGCTGGGGCTGGAGGTGGTGCTGCCGGACGGGCAGGTGATCGAGGGGCTGCGCCGCCTGCGCAAGGACAACACCGGCTACGCGCTGCGCCACCTCTTCGTCGGCGCCGAGGGCACGCTGGGCTTCATCACCGCTGCCGTGCTGCGGCTGTTTCCCCGGCCGCGCGCCACGGCCCTGGCGCTCTGCGCCGTGGCGGACGAGGACGCGGCGCTGAGCCTGTTCCGCCGCTTCCGCGACCGCGACGAGAGCAGCATCCGCTCCTTCGAGTACATGTCCGGCGCCGGCATGGACCTCGTGCTGCAACACATCGAGGGCGCGACCCTGCCCCTGGCCGAGCGCGCCAGGCATTACGTCCTGGTGGACCTCGCCTCCTCCCGCCCCGATGCCGACCTGCGCGGGCTTATGGAGGGCGTGCTGGAGGAGGCGCTGGAAGCGGGCGAGGTGCTGGACGCCGCCCTGCCCGAGAGCGAGGCGCAGTCGGCCAACCTGTGGCGCCTGCGCGAGGAACACGCCGAGGCACAGAAGCGCGCCGGGGCCAGCGTCAAGAACGACGTGTCCGTCCCGGTGAGCAAGGTGCCGGAGATGATCCGCCGCTGCTCCGCCGCGCTGGAAGCACTGATCCCCGGCAGCCGCCCGGTGCCCTTCGGCCACCTGGGCGACGGCAACATCCACATGAACCTGGCCCAGCCCGACGGCGTGGACGGGGCGGCGTTCCTGGCGCGCTCGCACGACATCATGGACGCGGTGAACGCGGTGGTGCGCGAGCTCGGCGGTTCCTTCTCGGCCGAGCACGGGATCGGCCGGCTGAAGACCGACATGCTGGCCGAATGGCGGGGTGGGGCGGAGTTCGACACCATGCGCCGCATCAAGGCGGCGCTGGACCCGCAGGGGCTGATGAACCCGGGCAAGGTCCTGCCCTGATCCCGCCGCTCCGGGCGGGCCGCCGGCGCGGCCCGCATCCGGCGCTTCGCCTTACTTCCTTACTCTCTTACTTCCTTACCGCGGCCATCCGGGTGGGGCCGTTTCCCGGAAAATAATCCTAATACATCAGGGGTTTGGCGGTCAAGCCCTGCGGCGCGCGTGACAGATTCCGCGCTTCCTGACACGTCCGGCGGATTCTGACACTTTCGGCGCGTTCTGCCATTCCGGTCAGGCGACGCCGGCGAAGCGCAGCAGGTCCACGATGCGGAAATCGTCGCCCTGCCGGCCGGGGTCGATCGTCGGCAGGAAGGGCTGCCAGTCCGGCTCCTGGGTGAGAAAGGAGCCCTTGTCGCCCTCCAGCAGCCCGACGAAGACCTCCGTCACGATGCGGCCGCCCACGGGGCCGAGGTGCCGCCCGTCATGGATGTCGCCCGCCTCGCGCAGCACGTAGAACCAGAGCGGCGCCCGGTTCTCCAGCCTGAAGGGGCGCAGGTCGTCGAAATTGCCGTCCGGCAGGGGCGGCAGGCCCATGGCCCGCGCCACCCGCTGGCCGGAGGGCAGGGCGAAGGTCAGGTGCCGCAGCAGGTTGCGCTGCGCCAGGGATTGCGGGTTGGAGGCCGGGTTGGGCTCGGGCACCACCGTTCCCGGCAGGGCGAAGAGTGGCGTGGACAGGATCGTGTCGATCGTCTTGTTGGGCCGGACATGGCCGTCGCCGAAGTCGAAGAAGGTCGGCCAGTCGATGAAGCGCCGCGGCGCCCGCACGGAGGAGGACAGGTCGTCCGGGTCGTTCGGCGTGGCGCCGGGGGTGGGCGTGAAGATAAAGGCGAAGAAGGGCTGGCCGTTGTGGCCGGTGAAGTTGGCCCGGTAGGAGGGGCGCACCTGGCTGTGGCCGAAGCGGTAGGCGGCCACGGAGAATTCCACCGGGATGTAAGGCTCGTTGCGCCAGTTGTAGAAGCGGCGCCCGTTGCGCAGCACGTCCTCCACCATCTCCTCGCCGCAGGTGAGCGGCAGGAACTCGTGCAGGATGATCCACTGGTAGTGCCAGCGCACGATGCGCTGCGCCTCGGCGAAGATCTCGCCCGTGTCGCTCAGCCCCAGCTCCGCGCGGACATAGTCCACCACGGCGTTGTGGAAGCGCAGAAAGGCGAGGTGCAACTGCGAGACGATCAGGTTCTCGTCGTTGCGGGGATCGCCGATCAGCGCGGTGTTCTGGCTGTTGCGCGGCAGGTCCTGCTTGCCGGGGGTGCCGGTTTCCTCCAGCAGGAACTTGATCCCCCGGCCCGCGCGCTGGTCATACAGGTGCGGGCTGGCACCGGGGCCGGTGCCGTAGACGTTGTCGAGCCCCAGCGTGGGCGTGCGGAAATTGGCGATCTGCTCGGGGTCGGCCTGCCGCTCTAGGCTGGAGGTCGGGTCGAAGGTCATGTCGTGGTCGAGGAACTGGCCCAGAAAGGTCATCCCCGCCGTCAGGCGCGGGTTGTTGGGGTTGTGCTGGGACAGGGACAGGTCGGTGATCAGCCTGGCCGGCCCTTGGTCCAGCGCGTCCCCCGCATCCATGATGCCGCCGGGCTTGCCGATCTCCAGCAGCGCCTGCCGCATCGCCGGCGTGTCGGTGGCGAAGGGCGGCAGCTTGCCGAAGAGGCGCCCGAAGCGGCCGGCGTCGAAATAGGTCGACTTCGGGGGGATCACGTCCTTGGGATAAACGCCGTGCCTGCCAGCCATCGTCTGCGTCCCCTGCCGTCCCTGGGGCCCCGGTTGGCCCGGGCTTCGGATGGATCATCCGCCTCTCGAAACGGTTCCGCAACGAATTTCCGCCCCGTGCCGCGCGGCCTCGGGCAGGGACGCCCCGCCGCGCGGCGCCGCCGGGCCAGGGCGGCCTTTTCCCGCCCGGCGCCGCGGCCGGGTCCGGGGTGGTGGGACGCCGCGCCGCCCCGGATGGCGGCGTGACCGGCCGCCAGCCCCCGGCCGCGCGCGGCGCCTCCCCGGCCGCCGGCACCGGCGGGGCATCCGCCGCGGCCCGGGCGGCGGTGCTGCGTGCCGGCCGGGCCATGCTCCTGCTGCTGCTCCCGGCCGCCTGCGCCGCGCCCGCCGCGCCGGCGGGCCCCGGGCAACCGGCGGTGCGGCTCTCGGCGTCCTTTGGGGCCGGCTGCGTGGCGCGGGGGGCGGCGGTGTTTCTCGGGGAAGGGCGGTTCCTGACCGCGGCGCACCTCGTGGATGGCAGCCTGACGCCGCCGGCCTGCGACGGGCCGCCCCGCCTCGCGCTGCTGCTGGGGGACCGGGCCGTGGCGGCGCGGGTGGAACGGCTCGGGCAGTCGGAGGTCGATCCCGCCGAAGGGCTGCGCTACCGCGGCGGGCACGACCTGGCCCTGCTCGCGGCGGAGGAGCCGCTGCCCGCGCTTCCCGGCCTGCGCGCCGCCCGTCCCTGTGCCGGCGACCCCGGGCCGGGCCGGCCGGTGGCCGTCGCCACGCCGCGCCGCAGCGCGCGGACAACCGTGGTGGCGCAGGCCCCGGAAGCCGACCCGGCCTTCGGCACCTATGCGGAGCTGCAACTCCGGCTGGAGCCGGGGGAGTCCGGCGGCGGCGCCTTCGACCCGGTGTCGGGCTGCCTGCTGGGCGTGGTCAGCCACCGCGAGGAAGGCGAGCCGGGCACCCGGGTGGTGCCGCCCGCCGCCATCCGGGCCTTTCTGGCGGAATAGGCGCCGGACCTTCCCGGCACCTGCCAGGGCGGGCGAGGAATGCGGGGGAAGCTGTGGAAAAGTAACTCCCGTCGCGGAAGCGGAACGACGCGAAGGAGGTGATTTGCCCCCGCTCCCCGGCGTCGATAGGTTGCCCCCGCCATGACCCGGCTGGACCGCTACGTTTTCCGTCAGCTCGCCGTCGCGCTCGTCGCGGCGACGGTGGGGCTCGCCGCCCTGATCTGGCTGACCCAGAGCCTGCGCTTCATCGAGCTGGTGCTGGACCGCGGCCTGTCGCTGCTGGTGTTCCTGCAGCTGACCGGGCTGCTGCTGCCCTCCTTCTTCGCGGTGATCCTGCCCATCACCACCTTCGTGGTGACGCTGTTCTCCTATGTCCGGCTGAGCTCCGACCGGGAACTGGTGGTGATGCGGGCGGCCGGGCTGTCGCAATGGCAGCTGTCGCGCCCGGCCATCGCGCTGGCGGTGCTGACCACCGGGCTGTGCTTCGTGCTGCAGCTCTGGCTGGTGCCGCTGAGCCACACCGCCTTCCGCACCTGGCAGTACGAGATCCGCAACCAGATCGCCGCGATCCTGCTGCAGGAGGGGGTCTTCTCCTCCGTCGGCAACGACCTGACCGTGTATGCCCGCCGCAAGGAGCGCGACGGCACGCTGCGCGGCATCCTGGTGCAGGACAGCCGCGAGAGCGGCGCCCCCGTCACCATCCTGGCCCAGGAAGGCCGCATCACCCTGACGCCGATGGGCCCGCGGGTGACGCTGATCAACGGCGAGCGCCAGCAGCTGGAGCGCGTGGCGCCGCCCCCCGGCAGCCCCCCCGGCACGCCGGCCGCCGTGCGGCTGAGCGTGCTGACCTTCGGCGAGAACAGCGTGGACCTGACCCGCACCGGCCGCGGCGACGAGGATGGGCGCAACCGCGACAGCCGGGAACGCTCGGTGAAGGAATTGCTGCACCCCGACCCGGCGGAGAACCTGCCCGAACGCGACGTGCGCAAGTTCTTTGCCGAAGGGCACCAGCGCCTCAGCTCGCCGGTCACGGTGCTCAGCTTCGCCATGGTGGGGCTGGCCGCGGCGCTGGCTTCCGGCTTCCGCCGGCATGGCGGCGGCCTGACCATCGCGGTGGGCGTGGGCGCAGTGGTGGCGCTGCTGGCGCTGGGGCTGGCGGTGGGCAACCTCGCCGCGCGCGACAACAGCTTCGTGCCGCTGATCTGGGTGCATGCCGTGGGGCCCGGCCTCGTGGCCGCCTGGGTGCTGACGGGGATGCCGGGCTGGCCGCGCCGGGCGCCGCGCGCCGCCAGCCGCGGACCCCGGATCAGTGCCAAGGCCGGGGCCGCCTGATGCTGGCCGTCACCCTCAGCGCCTACGTGGCGCGGCGCTTCGCGTCCAGCGTGCTGCTGCTGCTGGCGGCACTGACCGGGCTGGTGGCGCTGTTCGACTTCATCGAGCTGCTGCGCCGCGCCGCGACGCGGGCGGATGCGGGCTTCGGCATCGTGGTCACCATCGCCGCGCTGCGGCTGCCCTTCATGATGCTGCAGATCATCCCCTTCGCCATCCTGCTGGGCGGCATCGCGGCCTTCTGGCGCCTGTCGCGCTCCTCCGAGCTGGTGGTGGCGCGGGCGGCGGGCATCTCGGCCTGGGGCTTCCTGGCCGGGCCGCTGCTGGTGGCGCTGCTGTTCGGCGGCCTGAGCACCGTGGCGATCTCGCCGCTCTCCTCCGCCCTGCTGAGCCAGGCCGAGCGGCTGGACAGCACCTACCTGCGCAACGCCGGCGGCATCACCGCCCTGGCCGGCGGCCGGCTGTGGCTGCGCCAGGCCGACCGCGCCATCGACCCCGACGGGGTGGCGATCCTGGCCGGCCGCCCGGCGCTGCCCGGCCGCCGCGGCGAGCGCGCCGCCCTGCGGCTGGAGGAGGCGAGCCTGTGGCGCCTGAGCACGGCGGACAAGCCGCTGGCGCGGGTGGAGGCGCCGAGCGCCGTGCTGCTGGCCGGGCGCTGGGTGCTGGACAACGCGGTGGTGTTCAACGCCACCCAGGGCAACCAGAACCAAGCCGCCCCGCCCGCGCGGATCGAGCTGCCCACCGACCTGACGCCCGACCGCATCGAGGACAGCTTCGCCAGCCCGGACACGCTGAGCTTCTGGGCACTGCCGGAATTCATCGCCGTGCTGGAAAGCTCGGGCTTCTCGGCGGTGCGGCACCGGCTGCACTACCAGTCCCTGTTGTCGCTGCCCGTGCTGGCGGCGGCCATGGCCCTGCTGGCCGCGAGCTTTTCCATGCGCCAGGCCCGGCGCGGCGGCGTGGCCCAGATGATCGGCCTGGGCGTCGCGGCCGGCTTCGCGCTATTCGTGCTGGATCGCGTGGCCGGTGAGCTGGGCGAAACCGGCACCCTGCCCGTGGTGCTGGCAGCCTGGGCGCCCGCCGCGGCGGGCCTCATGCTGGCGCTCACGATGTTGCTGCACCTGGAGGACGGCTGATGCGCCTGAGATCCCGCTCCCGGAGCCCGTCCCGGAAGCACCGGTCCGCCACCCTCCCGTCCCGGGGCGCGGCGCCGCGCAAGGCGCTGTTCCGGATGGCCTGCGCCGCCTGCGCGGACAAGGTCCCGGCCTGGGCGGGGCTGACCCGCGGCGCGGCGCTGGCCGGGCTGCTGGTGGCGCTGCAGGCGCCGGGGGCGGAAGCCCAGACCGCGCCCACCGCGCTGGAGTCGATCGGCCGCGCCGGCGGTGCCCCAGCCAACCGCAACGCCCCCGTCACCTTCACCGCCGATTCCGTGGATTACGACGAGAACTCCTCCGTCGTGTCGGCCACCGGCAACGTGGAAGCCTGGCAGAACGAGCGCATCCTGCGCGCCGACCGCTTCACCTATAACCGCGAAACCGGCATCGCCACCGCCGAGGGCAACGTGCAGCTGCTGGACCCCAGCGGCCAGGTGCTCTTCGCCGACCGCGCCGAACTCTCGGCCGGCATGCGCGACGTGGTGGTGGAAGGCGTGCGCGCCCTGCTGGCGCAGAACGGCAAGCTGGCCGCCAACGGCGCCCGCCGCACCTATCGCGAGCAGGGCTCGCTGCTGGACCTCGCGCGGCCGGTGTATTCCGCCTGCGACCTGTGCGCCGAGAACCCGCAGGCGCCGCCGATCTGGCAGATCCAGTCGCGCCTGGCGACCCAGGACCTGGAAGCCCAGCGCATCCGCTTCCGCGACGCCACCGTGCGGCTGGCCGGCGTGCCGGTGCTGTACACGCCCTACCTGTCCATGCCGGACCCGAGCACGCCGCGCTCCTCGGGCTTCCTGTCGCCCTCCTTCGGGCAGACCAAGTACCTCGGCGGCTTCGTCGAGACGCCCTATTACTGGGCGATCAACCCGTCCTCCGACCTGACGGTCACCCCCACCATCGCCACCGACGTGGTGCCCTCGGTGGCGGCGCGCTACCGGCAGCGCTTCAACTTCGGCGAGCTGACGGCGGAAGGCTCGCTGGGCTACCTCAACGGCAGTGAGACGGTGGGCGAGAAGGGCTATGGCGGCCACATCTTCTCGCGCGGCACCTTCAACATCGACGAGAACTGGCGCACCGGCTTCAACCTGAACCGCGCCACCTCCGAAACCTACCTGCGCGCCTTCCGCTTCCCCGTGACGCGCGTGCTGAGCAGCAACGTCTTCGCCGAGGGCTTCTGGGGCGCCAACAGCTTCGCCCGCGTCGATGCCCGCGCCTACCAGGGCCTGCGCGACGTCGACGACGTGGCGCAGATCCCCTACGTGCTGCCCAACATCTACGCCGACCACGTCTTCGCCCGCGACGCGCTGGGCGGCGTGGCCACGCTGGACACCGCCAATTTCGCGATCTACCGCGACGAGGGCACCCGCACCCGCCGCCTCGCCACCCGGCTGAGCTACGAGCTGGGGCGGATCGGCCCGATCGGCGAGGTCTGGACCTTCCGGGCCCAGGGCGACGTGCTGGGCTATTCCGCCGACAACCTGAACCAGAGCCCCAACTTCGCCTCCGTCGACAGCCGCGAGGCGGTGACCGGCAATGCCCGCTTCGCGCTGGACTGGCGCCTGCCGCTGGTACGCTCCGCCGGCTCCTACGGCCGCCAGCTGATCGAGCCGCGGGTGCAGCTGGTCACCGGCCCGGCCACGGGGCGGCAAACGCTGACCCCCAACGAGGACAGCATCGACTTCGAGTTCACCGACGCCAACCTGTTCGCGCTGAACCGCTTCACCGGGCGCGACCGGCTGGAAGGCGGATCGCGCGTGGATGCCGCCTTCCGCGCCGCCTGGTACTTCCCCAATGGCGGGCAGGTGGAGGGCATGGTCGGCCAGTCCTACCGCGCCACGGAGGAGCAGGTCTTCGAGATCCGCTCCGGCCTGCGCGAGCGGGTGTCGGACGTGGTGGCCCGCGCCCGCGTGTCGCCGACGCCCTGGCTGGACCTGACGGCGCGCACGCGGCTGGACAACTCCTCCTTCGACCGGCGGCTGGTGGACACCTCCGCCCGGGTCGGGCTGGCGGGGCTGGGCGGGCCGGACGTGACGCTGACCGGCGGCTACCTGTATTCCGTGCCCATCGCGGCGCTGACCCCCGCGCGCTACCGCCGCGAGGTCTACGGCAGCGCCCAGGCTAAGGTGACGGCGCACTGGTCGGCCGGTGGCTTCGGCCGCTACGACCTGGAGATCGAGCGTCCCGTGTCCGCCGGCGTGAACCTGACCTACGAGGACGAGTGCCTGATCTTCGACACCCGCTTCTACCGGTCCTATGCCGAGCAGACCAACACCTCGGCTACCTATCCCTCCGCCACCACGCTGCTGTTCCGCGTCGGCTTCAAGACGCTGGGCGACTTCGGCTTCCGCGCCCTGTGATGGTGGCGCGCCTGCTCACGGAATCCTCCCCGATGCGACGCTTCCTGCCCCTTCTGCCCGCGGTGCTGCTGCTGGCGACCCCCCTGGCTGCGGAGGCGCAGCCGGGCCCCGCGCCGCGCCGCCCGCAGCCCGCCGCGGCGGCGGCGCCGGCCAACCCTGGCGCAAGCCAGACCAACCGCATCCTGGCGGTGGTGAACGGCGACGTGGTGACGCAGTCGGAGGTGCGCTCCCGCGCCCGGCTCTTCGCCCTCACCTCCGGCCTGCCGGCGGAGGGCGAGCTGGTGACGCGGCTGGAGCCGCAGATCCTGAAGCTGCTGATCGAGGACCGGCTGCGGCTGCAGGAGATCCAGCGCCGCCGCATTCCCGTGGCGGACGAGGACGTGGCCCGGGCGCTCGCCGACATCGAGCAGCGCAACGGTTTGCCGCAGGGCGGGCTGCGCGCCCAGCTGCGCCAGGCCGGCATCGACCTGCGCGTGCTGTACGACCAGATCCGGGTGCAGATCGGCTGGTCGCGGCTGATGCGGCAGTCCCTGGGCCCGCAGGCCGAGCCGGACGAGGCGCAGGTGCGCGAGCAGGTCGAGGCGCACAACGCCCGCAACGGGCAGCCGGAATTCCTGGTCTCGGAAATCTTCATCCCGCTGGATGACCCGGGGGCGGAAGGCGACACGCAGCGCTTCGTCAACGACGTGGTGGGCCGGCTGCGCCAGGGCCTGCCCTTTCCCGTGGCGGCCACGCAGTTTTCCCAGAGCCAGACGGCGCTGCAGGGCGGCGACATGGGCTGGGTGCGGCCGGAGGAGCTGGAGCCGGAGGTGGCGGGCATCGTCACCCGCATGCCGCCCGGTGCCATCTCCAACGCGGTCAAGGTGCCCGGCGGCTTCCGCATCGTGGCGCTGCGGCAGAAGCGCGAGACCGGCCGCGACCTGGCGACGCTGGTGACCCTGCGGCAGGCCTTCTTCCCGTTCAGCTCGCCGCTGGACCCGGCCAACCCCACCGACCAGCAGCGGCAGCAGCTGGAAAAGGCCCAGGCCCTGCGTGGCGGCTGCGAGGCGGTGGAAGCCGCCAACCGCGGCGGCCCACGCCCGGCCGACCCCGGCCAGGTCCGGCTGGAAACCCTGGAGCCGCCGCCGCTGCGCCAGCTGGTCAGCGGCTTGGCCCCCGGCCGCGCCAGCCAGCCGATCGTGACGCCCGACGGCATCATGGTGATCGCCGTGTGTTCGCGCGAAACCCGCAATCTGGCAGAATACACGCCCGAGATGGCCAAGGCGCAGCTGCTGCGCGACCGGATCGAGCTGATCTCCCGCCAGCAGCAGCGCGACCTGCGCCGGCGCGCACAGATCGAGATGCGCAACGGATGAGGCTGCCCGGCTCGGTGGAGTACGGCCAGCCGGGGGGAAGTATCCCCCCGGGCCCCCTTCTATTTTCGGGAGTCTCCGGGCGCGCCCGTGGCCACCGGCACTCCTCAAACTCCCGAAAAAAGGAGGGGGCCCGGGGGGATACTTCCCCCCGGCCTTCCCTGCCGCCCCCGGACACGGGCCCGGCGGCATGACCGACCCCGCGGAGCCGCCGCTCCGCACCGCGACGGAACCCGCCCTGCCCAGCCTGCGCGACACGGTGTCGCGGCATGGGCTGGACGCGCGCAAGTCGCTCGGCCAGCACTTCCTGCTCGACCCGGCGGTCTGCGCCCGGGTGGCGCAGCAGGCCGGCGACCTTTCCGGCCGGCACGTGCTGGAGGTCGGCCCCGGTCCCGGCGGCCTGACCCGCGCCCTGCTGGACGGGCCCGCCGCCCACGTCACCGCGGTGGAACTGGACCGGCGCGCGATCGCCGCGCTGGCGGAACTCTCCGCCGCCTATCCCGGCCGGCTGACGGTGCTGGAAGCCGACGCGCTGCGGGTGGACGCGGCGGCGATCACCGCCGCGCCGCGCGCCGTGGTGGCCAACCTGCCCTACAATGTCGGCACGCCGCTGCTGGTGAACTGGCTGCGCGAGGCCGGGCAGTGGGAAAGCCTGACCCTGATGTTCCAGCAGGAGGTGGCGGCGCGCATCGTCGCCGCCCCCGACACGGACGACTATGGCCGCCTGTCCGTGCTGGCGCAGTGGCGCTGCGAGGCGCGGATGGCCCTGCGCCTGCCACCGGGCGCCTTCTCGCCGCCACCCAAGGTCTGGTCCGCCGTGGTGCATCTCCGCCCGCGTCCGGAACAGCCCAGCGCCGCCCTGGCCCGCAGCATGGAGCGGCTGACCGCCGCCGCCTTCGGCCAGCGGCGCAAGATGCTGCGCGGCTCGCTCAAGTCGCTGGGGCAGCCGGACGCCCTGCTGGCGGAAGCCGGGATCGAGCCCACCCGCCGGGCGGAAACCCTGGCGGTGGCCGAGTTCGAGCTGCTAGCGCAACTCCTGCTCCGGCGCGACCCGGCCTGATCCGCGCCTCGGCTCAGGCTTCTGGTCGGCGGGGCGTCGTTGCAGGGGAGCGTGTGGCTGCGGGTGGTTCTTCGGTCGGCTGGCCGCGGCCAAGGGGGCTCTGCCCCCTTGGAGCCCCCGCGAGGAGCTTAGGCTCCTCGACCTCATGAGTGCCTCCGGCGGGGGCGGGATGATCCCCGTCAGCCACCCGGACAACGCTCGCCATCCCGCCCCCGCCGGAGGCACTCAACGTGGGGTCCGGGGAGTTTAAACTCCTCGGCTCGGGACAAAGGCTTCGCCTTTGCCCTGAGGTCCAGGGGCAGCGCCCCTGGCCACGCTCAGAACACCGCAGAACAACCGTGCCGCCACCCCCCTGCAACGGCGCCCCGCAGCCCAGCGACCGGCCGCGGTGCGGGGCCGTGGCTGCATCAGGACTTGCCGTAGAGCTTGGGGATGGCGGGGTCGACGACGACTTCCACCAGGCGGGGGCCGGGGGCAGCGAGGGCGGTGGCCAGGGCGGCCTCGACCGCGTCGGGTTCGGTCACGCGCACGGCCTCGCAGCCCATGCCGCGGGCGATGGAAACGAAGTCCAGCCCCGGCAGCTCGATGCCCGGCGCGTTCTGCACCTTCAGCACCTGGCTGAAGGCGCGCATGGCACCGTAGCCACCGTTGTTGACCACCACCACGGTGATCGGCAGGGCGTGCTGCACCGCCGTCCAGAGCGCCTGCACCGAGTACATCATGGAGCCGTCGCCGATCAGGCACACCACGCGCCGCCCCGGCGAGGCCAGCGACACGCCCACCGCGCCGGGCAGCGAGTAGCCCAGGCCGCCGCTGGCCATGGTGAAGAAGCCGCCCCATTCGCGGATCGGCAGCTGCGCCTGCATGGTCTTGCGATGCGACGGCGCTTCCTCCACCAGGATGGCGTCGCGCGGCATCACCCGCGACAGGGTGCGCAGCATGAAGGCCGCTGGGATCGGGGTGGCGGGTTCCGGCTCCGGCGGGCGGGGGCGCGGCGCCGGTGGGGTGCGGCCGGCGCTGGCGGGCAGGAGGTCCGCCAGCGCCGGGAGGGCGAGGCGCATGCTGCCCAGGATCGCCGTGCCGATGGGCGAGGAGGCCGCGGCCTCGCCATCCGTGGTGATCTGGAACAGCGGCGTGTCGCCGGTGAACAGGGCGCAGTCGCCGCCGACATGGAAGGTGAAGACCGGCGCGCCCAGCACCAGGATCAGGTCGTGCGGCGCCAGGGCGTTGGCCACCTCCGCCGGTGCGGCGGTGAGGAAGCCGGCGAAGAGCGGATGGTCCTCGGGGAAGCTCACCCGCGCGGAGAAGGGGCTGGTCCAGACCGGGGCGCCGATGCGCTCGGCCAGGGCCACGGCGGCGGGGCCGGCGCCCTCGCCGTCCACCTCCGGCCCGATCACCAGCACGGGGTTCTTCGCCGCGGCCACCGCGCGCGCGGCCTCGGCGAGGAGGGCCGGGTCGGGGGCGACGTCGCGGCTGACCCGGCGCGTCGGCACCGGGCGGGTCGGCACCGCCCAGTCGTCGATGGGGATGGATACGAAGGTGGGGCCGAAGGGCCGCTGCATCGCCACGTGATAGGCGTGGGCGATGGCGGCGGGCACGTCCTCGGCCCGCGCCGGCTCGCAGCTCCACTTCACGTAGGGCTTGGGGAAGTTCGCGGCCTCGGTGGCGCCCAGGAAGGGCTGGATCGGCAGCAGGCTGCGCACCTGCTGCCCGGCGGTGATCACCAGCGGCGCGTGGTTGCGATAGGCGCTGAAGATGTTGCCCAGCGCGTGCCCGACACCCACGGCGGAGTGCAGGTTGCAGAAGGCCGCCCGCCCCGAAGCCCGCGCGTAGCCGTCCGCCATCGCCACCACCGAGGCTTCCTGCAGCCCTAGCACGTAGCGGAAGTCATTCGGCCAGCGGTCCAGCAACGGCAGCTCGGTGGAGCCGGGGTTGCCGAACACCGTGGTCATCTCGAGGTCCCGCAGCAGGTCCAGCGTGGCCTGCCGGACCGTGGTGGCGCCGTCACTCATGCAATGCACCCCGCCATGGCCCAATCTCCTCCCTTTGGTGAGCCGGAGTGTCGCACCGACGCCGCCCGCTGCCCAGGCAATCCGCCCGTCACACCTTCGCCGGGGACGGCGGGCTGGTGGCTCGGGTTGTTCCTGGGTGATCTGACCGTGGCCAGGGGCGCTGCCCCTGGACCCCGCCGGGGAGTTACGAACTCCCCGGACCCCGCGTTGAGTGCCTCCGGCGGGGGCGGGATGATCCACGTCGGTCATGGCGGGCACCCTCGGCCATCCCGCCCCCGCCGGAGGCACTCATGAGGTCGAGGAGCCTAAGCTCCTCGCGGGGTGTCCAGAGGGGCAGAGCCCCTCTGGCCCAGGCCCGAACGTCCAGGACCAACCCGCACCACCAGCACCGCCGTCAACCCACCGCCGGTGCGGCCGCGGCCGCGGCCTGCTCGCGGCGGGCGAGGGCGCGGGCGACGACGTAGAAGACGGGGGTGAAGAGCAGGCCGAAGCCCGTCACGCCCAGCATGCCCGCGAAGACGGCGGTGCCCAGGCTCTGGCGGATTTCCGCGCCGGCGCCGGTGGCCAGCACCAGGGGCAGCACGCCCAGGATGAAGGCCAGGGAGGTCATCAGGATCGGCCGCAGGCGGGTGCGGGCCGCGGCCTCGGCGGCCTGCCAGCGGGTCATGCCTTCGGCTTCCGCGGCGCGGGCGAACTCCACGATCAGGATGGCGTTCTTGGCCGCCAGCCCCACCAGCACCACCAGCCCGACCTGCACCAGCACGTTGTTGTCCAGGCCGCGCCACAGCACGCCGGCCAGGGCGGCGAGGACCGACATCGGCGCGATCAGCACCACCGCCAGCGGCAGCAGCCAGGACTCGTACAGGGCGGCCAGCAGCAGGAACACGAAGACCACGGCCAGGCCGAAGGCGATCGGGGCGGTGTTGCCCTGGGTGGTTTCCTGCAGCGCCAGTTCCGTCCACTCGAAGGTGAAGCCTTCGGGCAGGGTTTCGGCCATCACCGCCTGCATCGCCGCGATGGCCTGGCCGGTGCTGATGCCCGGGGCGGGGGTGCCCTGGATCTCGGCGGCCGGGTAGAGGTTGTAGCGCGGCACGCGGTAGGGGGCGGTGTCGTCGCTGAACTGCGCCAGCGCGCCGATCGGCACCATCTGGCCGTCGGCGTTGCGGGTGCGCAGCAGCGCCACGTCGCGCGCGGTGCGGCGCTGCGCTTCCTCCGCCTGCGCGGTGACGCGGTAGGTGCGGCCGAGGATGTTGAAGTCGTTCACGAAGGCCGAGCCGAGATACACCGACAGCGCTTCGGACACGCGCGACAGCGGCACGCCCAGCATTTCCGCCTTGGTGCGGTCCACCTCGGCGCGCAGCGTCGGGGTGGAGGTGTTGAACAGCGAGAAGGCGAAGCCGATCTCCGGCCGCGTCCGGGTGGCGGCCAGCACCTGGTTGGTGACGCGCTCCAGCTCGCGCGGGCCGCGGCCGGCGCGGTCCTGCACGTACAGCTTGAAGCCGCCGCCGGTGCCGATGCCGGGCACGGAGGGCGGCGGGATCACCAGCGCCAGGGCCTCGCGCTCCGCGCCCAGCTTCGCCTGCAGCTCGGCCAGGATGGCGCCGTAGGCGATGCCGTCGTGCTGGCGCTCCTCGAAGGACTTGAGGCCCACGAAGATCACGCCGGTGTTGGGCGCGTTGGTGAAGGTGGCGCCGTCGAAGCCCACGAAGGCGATGGCGTTGGCCACGCCGGGCACGCGCAGCACGGTGTCGGAGGCGCGGCGGATCACCGCGTCGGTGCGCGCCAGGGAGGCGCCGGGGGGCAGCTGGAAGGCGGCGATCAGGTAGCCGCGGTCCAGCGGCGGGATCAGCCCGGTGGGGGTGGTGCGCACGGTCTGCCCGGTCAGCGCCAGCAGCCCGGCGAACAGCAGCAGCACGATGACGGAAAAGCGCACCAGCCGCCGCGTCAGCGCGCCGTAGCCGGAGGACAGCCATTCGAAGGCGCGGTTGAAGCCGCCGAAGAACAGCCGCAGCGGCGCCCCCGTCCAGTAGCGCCAGCCCGAGGTCGGCGCGTGGCCGTGCGGGCGCAGCAGCAGCGCCGCCAGCGCCGGCGACAAGGTCAGCGACACCAGCGCCGAGAGCAGCGTGGCCACCGAGATGGTCACCGCGAACTGGCTGTAGAAGGCGCCGGAGATGCCGGGGATGAAGGTGGTGGGGATGAACACGGCGCAGAGCACCAGCGCGATCGCCACCAGCGCCATGCCGACCTCGTCCATGGTGCGCTTGGCGGCCTCGCCCGGCTCCATGCCCTCGGCCAGGTGGCGCTCCACGTTCTCCACCACCACGATGGCGTCGTCCACGACGATGCCGATGGCCAGGATCAGCCCGAACATGCTCAGCGTGTTGAGCGTCATGCCCAGCGCCGCCATCGCGGCGAAGGTGCCGATGATGGACACGGGGATGGCCAGCAGCGGGATGATCGCGGCGCGCCAGGATTGCAGGAACAGCACCACCACCACGACCACCAGCAGCACCGCCTCGCCGAAGGTGTGGATCACGGCTTCCATGGATTGCTGGATGAAGCGCGTGGTGTCATAGACGATGCTGTAGCTCAGCCCGGGCGGAAAGGAGCGCTCCAGCTCCGTCATGGTGGCGCGCACCTCGCGCGCGATGGCCAGGGCGTTGGAGCCGGGGCGCTGGAAGATCACCATCGCCGTGGCGATGCGGTTATCCAGGTAGGCGTTCAGCGTGTAGTCCTGGCTGCCCAGCTCCACCCGCGCCACGTCGCGCAGCCGCACCGCGGCCCCCGCGGGACCGGTGGCCACCACCACGTCGCCGAACTCCTCCGGCGTGGACAGGCGGCCCAGCGCCTGCACGTTCAGCTCGAAGGCCTGGCCGCCGGTGCCGGTGGGGGGCTGGTTCAGCCCGCCGGCGGCGACCTGCAGGTTGGCGCGCTGCAGCGCCTGCACCACCTCGCCGGCGGTCAGGTTGCGGGCGGCGACCTTGGCGGGGTCGAGCCAGACCCGCATGGCGTAGTCGCGCGCGCCGAAGACCTGCGCGTCGCCGATGCCGTCCAGCCGCGCCAGGCGGTCGCGCACGTTCAGCGTCGCGTAGTTGGACACGTATTGCGGGTCGCGCGAGCCGTCGGGGGAGAACATGTGCACGACCATCAGCAGGTCGGGCGAAGCCTTCTTCACCACCACGCCGAGGCGGCGGACCTCCTCGGGCAGGCGCGGCTCGGCCACGGCGACGCGGTTCTGCACCAGCACCTGGGCATCATCGACGTTGGTGCCCTGGCGGAACACCACGGTGACGGTGAGCCGCCCGTCGCCGGTGGACTGGGAGCCGACATAGAGCATCCCGTCCACGCCGTTGATCTCCTGCTCCAGCGGCGTGGCCACGGTTTCCGCCACCACCTGCGCGGAAGCGCCGGGATAGGTGGCGGTCACGGTGACGCTGGGGGGCGCGATGTCGGGGTACTCGCCGATCGGCAGGCGCAGCACGGCGATGGCGCCCACCAGGGTGATGGCGATGGAGATGACGGCCGCGAAGACCGGGCGGTCGATAAAGAAGCGGGCGAGGCGCATGGCGCGGGTCCCTGGGGGCAGCGGAAGAACGGGTGGCCGGCGCCCGCCGCGACCCGGCGGGCGGCCGGAGCGCGGAAACGGTGCGGCGACGGGTGCGGGCGGTGGCGCGGACGGATCAGCGCGCCTGGGCGGCGCCGGCCGGCGGTTCGCCCTGGGCGAACTGGTTGTCGCCCGCGTTGATGCGGCCCAGCTCCGCCGTGACCCGGCTGCCGGGGCGGGCACGGTGCAGGCCGGAAATCACCACCCGGTCCTCGGGGCTCAGGCCGGAGCGGATCACCCGCAAGCCGTCCACCACGGGACCCAGCGACACGGGCTTGGGCACCACCGTGCCGTCGGCCGCCACGGTGAGCACCATGCGGGTGGTCTGGTCGGCGGCCACCGCCGCGTCGGGCACCAGCAGGCTGTCGGCCTCGCCGGTGCGCAGGCGCAGGCGGGCGAAGACGCCGGGGGTCAGGAAGAGCTCGGGGTTGGGCAGCACGGCGCGGGCACGCACGGTGCCGGAACGCGGGTCCAGCGCCACGTCGAGGAAGTCCATGCGGCCCTGCCGGTCCCAGCCTTCCTCGTCGGCCAGCCGCACCTGCACGGGGTTGCCGCCGTTGCGGCCGGCAGCACCTTCGGCGGGCTGGTCGGACGCGCGGGCGCCGCTGCGGGCCAGGCGCGCCAGGCGGAGGAAGTCGGCCTCGCTGGCGTCGAAGCTGGCGTAGATCGGGTCCAGGGCCAGGATGGTGGTCAGCAGCGTGTTGCCGGCCTGCACGAGGTTGCCGGCATCCACCTTGCGGTCGGACACGCGGCCGGCGATGGGGGCGCGCACCTCCGTCCAGTCCAGCTCCAGCTCCGCCTGGCGCAGCTGCGCGCGGCTGGAGGCGAGCTGGGCGGCGGCGTCGCGCTGCGCGGCGCGGCGGGTGTCGAGCTGCGCCGGGGTGGCGATGCGGTCGCGCACCAGCGGCGTCGTGCGGTCCACTTCCTGCTGGGCGAGGTCGAGCCGGGCCTGGGCCTGGGCCACGGCGGCGCGGGCGACTTCCACGGCGATCTCGAAGGGCCGGCGGTCCAGGGTGAAGAGCAGGTCGCCGGAACGCACCACCTGCCCGTCGCGGAAGCGGACGCTCTCCACCTGGCCGGACACGCGGGCGCGCAGCTCCACGCGGGCGGAAGGTTCCAGCCGGGCGAGGTGCTCGTCCCATTCGGTGACGCTGCGGTGCAGGGGCTGGGCCACGGTCACGGCGGGCGGCGGCCCGCCATGCGGCTGGGCCGCGGCCGGCAGGGCCAGGGCGGGGACGAACAGAGCGAGGGCCAGCGCGGCCAGGGACTTGCGGGGGGAGGGTCGCATCACCTATCTCCGGGGTCGGATGAGACCGACCGGTCACATGTATGGATACGAACCGGTCAGTACCATTGCAAGGGGGGCTGTTTCCGTGCCGCGTCGGAAAGGGATCGCCCAGGTCGGGCCGCAACACTTCCCATCCCGCCGCGCTTCACCTGTCGTGGAGGATCATCGCGTGTCCGTGTCCCGTTCCGTTCCGAGCTGCCCATCGCGGCCGGCATGGCTGCTCGCCGCCCTCGTGCCGCTGCACGACGCACCGGCGCGCCCGGGATCGCGCCGCCCCGCCACCGATCCGCAGCGCCGGGCGGGGAGTGCCGCGTCGTGAGCAAGGTGGAAGACACCCCGGCCCGCCCGTCGCGCCCCGCGGCGGAGCGCGTGCGGGACGCGGCGCGCGAGCTGTTCTACCGCCAGGGCATCCACGCCACGGGGGTGGAGGAGGTGTGCCGCGCCGCCAACGCCACCAAGATGAGCCTGTACCGTGCCTTCCCCTCCAAGGACGCGCTGGTGGAGGCCATCCTGCGGGAATCCTGTTCGGTGGACGAGGAATGCCTGGGCGGGGCGCTGGACCCGTCCCTGCCGCCGCGCGACCGGCCGATGGCCTACATCACCGCCGCGGCGGAACGGCTGCGCATCCCCGGCTTCCGCGGCTGTCCCCTGGGCCTGGCGGTGGTGGAGTTCCCCGACCCCGAGCACCCCGTGCGGCAGGTCGCCGACGCCCAGAAGCAGGCGATGCGCGACAAGCTGCGGCAGCTCTGCCGTGACGCCGGGGCGGCGGAGCCGGAGCAGCTGGGCGACGCGCTGCAACTGGCCATCGAAGGCGCCTTCGCCCTCGCGCCCTCCCTGGGCAACGACGCCGCCGCGCGATCCCTGGAACACACCGCGGCCGCCCTGCTGCGCGCCGGACTGCCGCCGGAAGGCTGAGCGGCGGGCGTCGTTCGCTCTCCCGACCGGGGCGGGGTTCCGTGGGGCGAGGTGGCGCTTGGGTTTGCTGACCGTGGCCAGGGGCGCTGCCCCTGGACCCCGCCGGGGAGTTTAAACTCCCCGGACCCCACGTTGAGTGCCTCCGGTGGGGGCGGGCTGGACAGCGCGGTCCATCATGGCTGCCGTTTGTCATCCCGCCCCCGCCGGAGGCACTCATGAGGTCGAGGAGCCTAGGGTGTGTGACTGAAGTGAGAGGAGCGCTGGTTGAGGAGGGTGGCGGCGAGATGGGCGAAGCCCAACCAGCTGGAGCGTGTTTTGTCGCGCCGCAGGGCGAGGCGGGCGAAGTCCTTGAGG
>NZ_JBLLEB010000004.1:0-262435 GCF_047690175.1 Roseomonas sp. BN140053
CGCCGAGGTCGGCCACCTGGCGGATGCCGTCCAGCAGGCCACCGGTGACCACGTCGAGGTCGCCTTCGTGGACCAGGGCTACACCGGCGAGCGCCCCGCCCTGGCCGCCGCCGAGCACGGCATCCAACTCGAGGTCATCCGCCACCACGAGGCCAAGCGCGGCTTCGTGCTCCTGCCCCGCCGCTGGGTGGTCGAGCGTTCCTTCGCCTGGGCCACCCGCTTTCGCCGCCTCGTCCGTGACTACGAGCGCCTCCCCGAAACCCTCGCGGGCCTGCATCTCGTCGCCTTCGCCTGCCTCATGCTCAAGAACCTCCTCAACCTGGAGCAGGTCCACAACAGCCTCTAGCGGGCTGACCCGGCCCGTCGCGCGGCTGGCGGCCTGGGCAGCGGGCCGTTGGCGCGGCTGGCCGGCGGCACGGACCGTCCCGCCGGACGCGCCCGCCGGCGAACCGCCACCCCGGTTCTCCCCGAGGCGTGCCGGGCGGCGCCCGCAACTGGCGCGCCCGGCCGGGCGTTCGAAGCGGACCCCAAAACCACGGAACCCAGCCGATGCCCGGAACGTCACGGATCCTCGTCGCCGCCCTGGCACTCAGCCTCGGCCCCCTCGCCTCCGTTGCCCTGGCCCAGGCGGTGGTGCCGCCCACCACCGAACCGGGGGCCGGCCCGGCCCGGCCGCCCAGCGCCGGCGAGCCCAACCTGCAAACGCCCAACCCCAAGGCCGCCGACCTCGGCGCCTATCGCGGCATGCTGCAGACCGTGGAACAGCAGGTGCGCGACTCCCTGGCCAAGGTGGAAGGCGGCGCCCGCCCGACCCAGACCGGCGCCATGTCGCCCGACGCCATCCAGCTGATGCAGTCGGTGATCAACGCCCGCGAAGCCGTCGGCCGCGCCCCCGCCAGCTTCGAGAACAACCCGACCTTCGGCGAAGTGTCGCGCCACATGCGGGAGCGTTTCGCCAACCTGAACCGCGGCCGCATGGAACAGTCCGAGGTCACCGAGGCCGGCCGCGACATGCTGCAATCCCTGCAGCGCCTGCGCGCCGCGGTGGACAGCGCCGGCCCGGCCTGAGTAGGAATCCCCCGGTCGGCTCCGGACCGGCCGGTCCGGGGTCCCGCAGGGCGCCGGGCCCGTGTCCTTCCGGCAGCTGCCTTGGGCCAAGGCGGGCTTCCACCCGCCCGAAAATCTTCTTGCCACGTAATGTACGAACTAGTACGTCCGCAATCACGGCACGGAAGGCGCTACGGGCGTCCCAACCGGCCACCGGAACAGGAGGAAACCCATGTCCCTGAATCGCCGCGACCTCGGCCGTGCGGCCCTCGGCGCCGTGCTCGCTACCCCGCTGGCCCGCGCCGCCCTGGCCCAGGGTACCCCCGCGCCGGCGGCCAGCAACGCCCCCTTCCCCAACCGCCCCGTGACCCTGGTGGTCGGCTGGGCCCCCGGCGGCTCCACGGACTTCGTCGCCCGCCTGCTCGCCCAGGGCATGAGCAAGGAACTCGGCCAGCAGGTGGTGGTGGAAAACCGCGCCGGCGCCTCGGGCACCATCGGCCACGTCTTTGTCGCCCGCGCCCGGCCGGACGGCTACACGCTGCTGATGGGCGTGAACTCCACCTACGCCATGGCCACCCACCTGTTCCCGCAGAAGGGCTACGACGACGCCCGCTCCTTCGCGCCGGTCGGCCGCGTTGCGGAAACCCCGATCTTCCTCTGCGCCTCCAACCAGCTGGGCGTGCGCGACGTCCAGGGTCTGATCGCCGCCGCCAAGCGCCAGCCGGGCAAGCTGAGCTACGCTTCCTCCGGCGCCGGCTCCTCCGCGCACCTCGCCACCGAGCTGTTCCTGAAGATGGCCGAGATCGACGTGCTCAACGTCACCTACCGCGGCGGCGCGCCCGCCGTGCAGGCGCTGCTGACCGGCGAGGTGCAGATGGCCTTCGTGGACGCCGTCACCGCCCTGCCGCTGATCGCCGCCAAGTCCGTGGTGCCGCTCGGCGTGTCCTCCCTCCAGCGCAACCCGCTGGTGCCCGAGATCCCCACCGTGGCGGAATCCGGCCTGCCGGGCTTCGAGTGCTCCTCGCAGTTCGCGCTGCTCGCCCCCGCCGGCACGCCCGAGCCGATCATCGGCCGCCTCAGCACCGCCATGCTCGCCACGCTGCGCGACCCCGACACGCTGGAACGCCTGCGCCAGGCCTCCAACTTCCCCACCCCCGGCAGCCCCGCCGAGTTCCCGGCCTACCTCGCGACCGAGAGCAGCAAGTGGGGCGAAGTCATCCGCACCCGCGGCATCACCGCGGAGTGACACCGCCGGGCGGCCGGGGGCTCGCTCCCTCGGCCGCTGTGGGGTGGGTGCTCGATGGTTCGACCGTGGCCAGGAGGCTCTGCCTCCTGGACCTCCGCCGGGGAGTTTAAACTCCCCGGACCCCACGTTTAGCGCTCCGCGAGGAGGGGCTGTGGGATACGGTTCGCCCGTGGCGTAACGTCGGTCATGGCCCCTCCTCGCGGAGCGCTCATGAGGTCGAGGAGCCTAAGCTCCTCGCGGGGTGTCCAGAGGGGCAGAGCCCCTCTGGCCCCGGCCCGAACCACCAGGCCCACCCCGCTGCCACCGCGGGGCGCGGGCTCCCGTCCTCCGGTGCGTCGCTCCGCGGCGGGCCATGCGCGTGCAGGGTGTCGTTCATGACGGATCCGCTTCCGCTCTCCATCGCCACGGTGTGCCTGGGCGGCAACCTGCCGGACAAGCTGCAGGCGGCCGCCGCGGCGGGCTTCGCGGGGGTGGAGATCTTCGAGAACGACCTGCTGACCTTCGACGGCACCCCGGCCGAGGTCGGGCGGATGGTGCGCGACCTCGGGCTGGCGGTGACGATCTACCAGCCCTTCCGCGACTTCGAGGCGCTGCCCGAGCCCCGCCGCGCCCAGGCGCTGGACCGGGCGGAGCGCAAGTTCGACGTGATGCAGGCGCTGGGCACCGACCTCGTGCTGGTCTGCTCCAACACCCAGCCCGCGGCGCTGGACGATCCCGCCCGCGCCGCCGCCGACCTGCGCGAGATGGCCGAGCGCGCCGCCCGCCGCGGGTTGCGCGTGGGCTACGAGGCGCTGGCGTGGGGCCGCCATGTGAACCGCTGGCGTCAGGCCTGGGACATCGTGCAGCGGGCCGACCACCCGGCGCTGGGGCTGATCGTGGACAGCTTCCACACCCTGTGCCTGAACGACGACTTCCGCGGCATCGCGGACATCCCCGGCGACCGCATCGCCTTCGTGCAGCTGGCCGACGCGCCCAAGCTGGACATGGACGTGCTGTCCTGGAGCCGCCACCACCGCTGCTTCCCCGGCCAGGGCGACCTGGACGTGGCCGGCTTCACCCGCGCCGTGCTGGCGTCGGGCTACCGCGGCCCGCTGTCGCTGGAAATTTTCAACGACGAGTTCCGCGCCGCCCCCGCCCGCGCCCATGCCCGCGACGGCCTGCGCTCGCTGCGCTGGCTCACCGCCGGGCTGGCCGCCGCACCCGACCCCGTGCCGGCCGTGGCCGCCGCCGCCCTGCCGCCGCCCCCCGCCCTGGACGGCATCGAGTTCCTGGAATTCGCGGTGGACGAGCCCAGCGGCAAGTCCCTCTCCGGCTTCCTCGGGCGCCTGGGCTTTCACCACGCCGGCACGCACCGCTCCAAGGCGGTGGAGCTGTGGCGCTCCGGCGCGGTGAACCTCGTGCTCAACGCCGAGCCCGACAGCGCCGCGGCGGAACGCTTCGCCATGCACGGCCCCTCCATCTGCGCCATGGCGCTGCGGGTGGACGACGCGTCCCGCGCCCTCAGCCGCGCCGAAGCGCTGCTAGCGCCCAGCTGGCGCGAGCGCCTGGGCGAGGGCGAGCGCGCCATCCCCGCCCTGCGCGCCCCCGACGGCACGCTGGTGCACCTGGTGCAGCCCGACCCGTCCGGCCGCTCGATCTGGGAGGACGACTTCCGCCTCGACCCCGCCCCGCCCGCAGGCCCCGGCGCCTTCACCGCGGTGGACCACGTGGCGCAGGCGCTGGAGCCCGGGCAGATGGACCGCTTCGTGCTGTTCTACCGCGCCATCCTCGGCCTGCAGGCGGAGCCGCTGCTGGAACTGCCCGACCCCTACGGCATCGTCCGCTCCCGCGCGATGGTCAGCGCCGACGACGCGGTGCGCCTGCCGCTCAACGTGAGCGAGAGCCGCCGCACCGCCACCGGCCGCTTCGTGTCCGCCTCTTCCGGCGCGGGCGTGCATCACATCGCGTTCCGCAGCACCGACGCGGCCGCCGCGGTGGCCGCCGCCCGGGCGCGCGGCGCCGCCCTGCTGCACATTCCCGAGAACTACCGCGACGACCTCGCCGCCCGCTTCGGCCTGGACGACGCCGCGCTGGAGGAGCTGCGCCGCCTGGAACTGCTCTACGACCGCGACGCCGCGGGGGGCGAGTTCCTGCACGCCTTCACCGCCTCCTTCGCCGACCGCTTCTTCCTGGAGGTGGTGGAGCGCCGCAACGGCTACCGCCAGTTCGGCGCCGCCAATGCTGGCGTCCGCCTGGCCGCCCAGGCGCGCTACCACCTGGCCGGGATGGGCGCGGAAGGGTGACGGTGTCGGCGGCGTCCGCGGCCCCGGCAGCGTCAGCGGCCCCGGCCGCCGCGCCGCGGTGGGCGCCGGCCGAGGCGCGGCCGGCGGCCTCGGCCTCCGCCCCGCCGCCCTCGGCTCCGGCCATCGCCCCGCTGCCGCCCCCGCCCGCCGGGCGCCCCGCGCCGCCCGGCGCAGCCCCCGAGCCCCCGCGCGCGTTGCATTCCCGACGCGGCGCGATATCAGGGGCGCCGTCGCGGGCATGGCTCGCCGGGGCAGCCGGGACTAGGTTCGCGCCGAAACGGGGGGAATGGTTCCGCGCATGTTCCTGAAAGCCGGCGATCTCGAAACGCACCTGCAGGTGGAAGGCCCGCCCGGCGCCCCCGCCGTGCTGATGCTGCACAGCATCGGCACCGACGGCCGCGTCTGGGACCCGCAGGCCGCCGCCCTCGCCCGCACCCACCGCGTGATCCGCCCCGACCTGCGCGGCCACGGGTTGTCCGGCACCCTGCCGGGCGAGGCGGGCATGGCCGACCTCGCCGCCGACGCGCTGGCGGTGCTGGACGCGCTGGGCGTCCACGCCGCGCACGTCGTGGGCCTCAGCATCGGCGGCCGCGTGGCGCTGGAGATCGCGGCCACCGCGCCGGACCGCGTGCTGTCCCTGGTGGCCTGCGACACCGCGCTGGAATTCCTGCCGCCGGAATCCTGGCAGGCCCGCATCGACGCCATCCGTGCCGGCGGCATGGCCGCCATCGTGGACGGCGTCATGCCGCGCTGGGTGCTGGACCAGTCCTCCGCGTCCTCGCAGGGGTTGCGCCGGATGCTGCTGGCGACCTCCGTGGACGGCTACGCCGCCTGCGCCGCCGCCCTGCGCGACGCCCGCGCCGCGCCGCTGCTGGGCCGCATCAGCACCCCCACCACCGTGATCGTCGGCGCCGACGACCCGGCCAGCCCGCCGGACAAGGCAGAGGCCATCCGCGACGCCATTCCCGGCGCCAAGCTGGTGGTGATCCCCCGCGCCTCGCACATCCCGACCTTCGAGGCGGCGGAGGCTGTGAACGCCGCCCTGCTGGCGCATTTCGCCGGGCTGGTCGGCAGCGACCCCTTCGAGGCCGGCATGGCGGTCCGCAAGGCGGTGCTGGGCGAAGCGCACGTCGCCCGCGCTTCCGCCGGCATCACGCCGCTGGACCAAGCCTTCCAGGACTACATCACCCGCAGCGTCTGGGGCTCTATCTGGACCCGCCCCGGACTGCCGCGCCACACCCGCTCCCTGCTGACGCTGGCCGTCACCGCGGCGCTGGGGCGGGAGGGCGAGTTCGCGCTGCATGTCCGCGCGACCCGCAACACCGGCGTGTCGCCGGAAGAGATCGCGGAGGTGCTGCTGCAGGTCGGCGCCTACGCCGGCGTGCCAGCCGCCAACCACGCGCTGAAAATCGCCAAGGACACCCTCAAGCAGATGGAGCAAGGCGCATGAGCGACATCCTCGGCTACCGCCAGCCCAAGGCGGGCACGCAGCCGGCCTACAACTCGCCGGAATACGGCTCCACCCGGTACCGCCACCCGCAGGCGGGCCTGCTGGAACTGCCGCATACACTGACGGAAACCAGCTCCCCCCGCTTCTCGCCCGAGCGCTACCCGGAACGGGTGGACATGACGGTGCAGAAGGACGGCTCCCACGCCATGGGCGAGCGCATCATCGTCGCCGGCCGCGTGCTGGACGAGGACGGGCGCCCGATCCGCAACGCCATGGTGGAAGTCTGGCAGGCCAACGCCGCCGGCCGCTACAACCACGAGGGCGACCAGCACGACGCCCCGCTGGACGTGAACTTCGACGGCCGCGGCCGCGTCTTCACCGATGCCGAGGGCTGGTACCGCTACGTCACGATCAAGCCGGGCGCCTATCCCTGGCGCAACCACCACAACGCCTGGCGCCCGAACCACATCCACTACAGCCTGTTCGGCGCCGGCTTCGCGCAGCGGCTGGTGACGCAGATGTACTTCCCCGGCGACCCGCTGCTGCCGATCGACCCGATCTTCAACACCGTGCCCGACAAGGCCGCGCGCGACCGGCTGGTGTCCAAGTTCGACCTCGACCTGACCGAGCCGGAATGGGCCCTGGGCTACCGCTTCGACGTGGTGCTGCGCGGCCGCGACGCCACGCCGATGGAGGACAACCACGACCATGGCTGACGCCACCGAGACCACCACCCCCGAACAGGGCGCCACCCAGGTTCCCATCGCCTCTGCCGCGCAGACCGCGGGGCCCTACTGGCACCTGGTGGACTTCCCGGAATGGGCCGACACCACCCGCCACTTCGCGGGGCAGGTGCCGCCGGGCGAGAAGATCACCCTCACCGGCCGCGTCACCGACGGCGCCGGCGAGCCGGTGGGCGACGCCATGATCGAGATCTGGCACGCCGACCCCAAGGGCGAATACCCCGACCCCGAGGGCCCGCCGGGCGAGTTCCAGGGCTACGGCCGCTGCGCCACCAACCGCGACGGCTCCTTCCGCTTCGTGACGCTCAAGCCCGGCCCGGTGCCGGTCAGCGGCCGGCCCGGCGAGAACGCGAAGCAGGCGCCGCACATCGCCCTGGCGGTCTTCGCCCGCGGCCTGCTGACCCACCTCTCCTCCCGCCTGTACTTCGAGGGCGAGGCGCTGAACGACAGCGACCCCGTGCTCTCCTCCGTGCCCCCGGCGCGGCGCGGCACGCTGATCGCCAAGCAGGTGGAGCCCGGCACCTGGAACCTCGACCTGCGGCTGCAGGGCGAGAACGAGACCGTCTGGATGGCGGTGTGACCCGATGAGCGTGAACCCCGCCGACGGCGCCGTGCTGGGCGCGCTCTACGGCACCGACGCCATGCGCGCCGCGGTGGGGGAGCGCGCCCTGCTGTCCCGCATGCTGGACGTGGAAGCGGCCCTGGCCCGCGCCGAATCCCGCCTGGGCATCATCCCCGCGGAGGCCGGTGCCGCCATCACCGCCGCCGCCCGCTTTGACATTCTGGACCTGCCCGCGCTGGCCGTGTCCACCCGCAACACCGGCTATCCCGTGGTGGGGCTGGTGAAGCAGCTGACCGCCGCCGCCGGCGCGGAATCCGGCCGCTGGACGCACTGGGGCGCCACCACCCAGGACATCGTGGACAGCGCCACGGTGCTGATGCTGCGCGACGCGCTGGACCTGCTGGGCACGGAACTCGACCGCCTCTGCGCCGCCCTGGCCGCCCGCGCCCTCGAGCACCGCGACACGGTGATGGCCGGGCGCACCCACCTGCAGCACGCCCTGCCCGTGACCTTCGGCTACAAGGTCGCCGTCTGGCTCTCGCCGCTGCTCACCGCCCGCGAACGCTTGCGCGAGCTGCGCCCCCGCGCGCTGCGCGTGCAGTTCGGCGGCGCCGTCGGCACCCTGGCCTCGCTGGGCGACCGCGGGCTGGAGGTGCTGCGCGAGCTGGCGCGCGAACTGGACCTCGGCGAGCCCGAGATCCCCTGGCACGTCGCCCATGACAGCCTGGCCGAGGCGGTGTGCTGGTGCGGCCTGCTCTGCGGCAGCCTGAGCAAGATCGCCACCGACATCATGCTGCTGATGCAGACCGAGATCGCCGAGGTGGCCGAGCCGCACGCCCCCGGCCGCGGCGGTTCCTCCACCATGCCGCAGAAGCGCAACCCGATCGCCTGCGAGTACGTCCTGGCCCAGGCCCGCGGCGTGCACGCCCTGGTGCCGCAGATGCTGGCCGCCGTGGCGCACGACCAGGAACGCGGCACCGGTCCCTGGCAAGCCGAGCCGCTGGCCCTGCCCCAGGCCCTCCTCCTCACCCACGGCGCCCTGAGCCAGGCCGTGCTGGTGGCCGAGGGCATGACCGTGGACGCCGCCCGGATGCGCCGCAACCTCGACAGCACCGGCGGGCTGATCGTGGCGGAGGCCGTGATGATGGGCCTCGCCCCCGTGCTGGGCCGCGGCGCCGCCCACGACGCCGTGCACCACGCCTGCGACGTCGCCCTGGCCGAAGGCCTGCCCCTGGCAGAAGCCCTGGGCCGCGACGACACCGTGTCCTCCCGGCTCGACCCCGCCGCCATCGCCCGCCTCACCGACCCCGCCGGCTACCTCGGCAGCGCCGGCGCCTTCGTGGACCGCGTCCTGGCCCGCGCCGGCTGATCCTGGCCGCGTCGGTGCGGTGGCGCGGTTCCCTCGCCCGGGTGGCTTCGGTTGGTCTTTGGTGTTCGGGCCTGGGCCAAGGGGGCTCTGCCCCCTTGGAGCCCCCGCGAGGAGCTTAGGCTCCTCGACCTCATGAGTGCCTCCGGCGGGGGCGGGCTCGGACAGGTTTATCCGGGGGGCCAACGTTGGCCATCCCGCCCCCGCCGGAGGCACTCAACGTGGGGTCCGGGGAGTTTAAACTCCCCGGCGGGGTCCAGGGGCAGCGCCCCTGGCCGACGCCCGAACACCAAAGACCAACCGAGACAACCCGGACAGAGAACTGCAGCCGCCGAAACCGGCGCAGCCGCGGCCGGATCAGGCGTAGCTGGTGCCGACCGCGTGGTGGCCGGTGCGGTTGTTCTGGGTCAGGTCGATGCCCAGGCGCTCCAGCGCCGTGCTGACGGCACGCAGCGTGTCCTGGCGCACGTTGCGCCGGCCCAGCTCGATCCTGGAAATGGTGGAAGGTGACAGGCCCGCCGCTTCGGCCAGCTGATGCTGGTCGAGCCCGGCCAGCATGCGTGCGGCCGCGATCACCCGGCCCCGCGCGATGAGGGGACTGAACTGCATGTGGATCTCCGATTTTCCCGTGGGTGGAAGATGGTGATCCGGCACTTCCGTTTCAATTCCCGAACAGCGCTAACCCACGGAAGCGGCAGGGCTTTCCGCCCCGATCCGGCCCCTGTTCCGCGCCACGGCGGCACGCGGCGCGGAAGGCCGGGCAAGCACTGGCCACCGCCGTCGCGGCGCCGTTCGGGAACGGCGCCACGGTTCCGGCGGCGCCCCGCCGGGGCCTGCCGGCGCGGCGCTTACGCGCCCCGCGGCTCGCCCCGCCAGGCCAGCAGCCGCATGGCATTGGCGGTCACCAGCACGGTGGCGCCGGTGTCGGCCAGGATGGCCGGCCACAGCCCCGTCACCCCCAGCACGGTGGTCACCAGGAACACCAGCTTCAGCCCCAGCGACAGCGCGATGTTCTGCCGGATATTGGCCATCGCCGCGCGCGACAGCCGCACCAGCCCGGCCACGTCCCCCACCCGCCCGTGCAGCACCGCGGCATCGGCGGTTTCCAGCGCCACGTCGGTGCCGCCGCCCATGGCGATGCCCACATCGGCCGCTGCCAGCGCGGGGGCGTCGTTGATGCCGTCGCCGATCACCGCCACCACCTGCCCGCGCGCCTGCATCTCGCGCACCAGGCGCTGCTTGTCCTCCGGCAGCAGTTCCGCCCGCACCTCCAGCCCCAGCAGGCCGCCCAGCGCCGCGGCGGTGCGGGGGTTGTCGCCGGTCAGCATCACCGGCGTGATCCCCGCCGCCTGCAGTGCCGCGATCCCCGCCGCCGCGTCCGGCCGCGGCTCGTCGCGCAGGGCGATCAGCCCGGCCACGGCGTGGCCCGCCAGCAGCACGGACACCGTCGCCCCCGCCGCGTGCAGCGCCGCGACCTCGGCCTCCTGCGCCTGATCCAGCGGCACGCGCGCGGCCGCAGCGCGCGCCGAGCCCAGGAATAGCGCCTCGCCCTCCGCCGTGCCGGCCACGCCCTGCCCGGCCAGCGCCCGGCTGCCCACCGCCGCCGGCACCGCCACGCCCCGCGCCGCCGCCTGCGCCAGGATGGCCACGGCCAGGGGATGGCTCGACCCATTCTCCAGCGCCGCGGCCAGCCGCAGCACCGCGTCCTCGTCGCGGCCGTAGCCGCGGATCTCCGTCACCACCGGGCGGCCGGGGGTCAGCGTGCCGGTCTTGTCGAAGGCGGCCGCGGTGACGGAGCCCAGCCGTTCCAGCACCGCCCCGCCCTTGACCAGCAGCCCGCGCCGCGCCCCCGCCGACAGCGCGGCGGCGATGGCCGCGGGGGTGGAGATCACCAGCGCGCAGGGGCAGCCGATCAGCAGGATTGCCAGGCCCTTGTAGACCCAGCCGTTCCAGTCGCCGTCCCACAGCAGCGGCGGCAGCACCGCCACCAGCACGGCGACGGCCACCACCGCCGGCGTGTACCAGCGCGAGAAGCGGTCGATCAGCCGCTCGGTGGGCGCCTTGCTTTCCTGCGCCTCCTCCACCAGCCGCACCACGCGGGCGATGGTGTTGTCGGCCGCCGCCGCGGAAACCCGTAGCCGCAGCACCGCGTCGCCGTTCACCGTGCCGGCGAAGACGCCGTCGCCCGGCACCTTGCGGCGCGGCACGCTCTCGCCGGTCACGGGGGCCTCGTTCACCGCGCTCTCGCCCTCCAGCACCACCCCGTCGGCGCCGATGCGGTCGCCCGGGCGCACCAGGATCGTGGCGCCCACCGGCAGGGTGGCGACCGGCACCTCCTCCAGGCGGCCGTCGCGTTCCAGCAGGGCAACCGCCGGCACCAGCCCGGTCAGCGCCTGGATGCTGGCGCGGGCGCGGCCGGCGGCCACGCCTTCCAGCAGCTCGCCCACCAGGAACAGGAACACCACGGCGGCGCCTTCCTCGCCGGCGCCGATGATCGCGGCGCCGATCGCGGCGATCGTCATCAGCATCTCGATGGAGAAGGGCGTGCCCGCCAGCGCCGCGGTGGCCGCCCGCCGCGCGATGGGCACCAGCCCCACCAGCATCGCCGCCAGGAAGAACCATTCGCCCGCGCCCGGCAGCACCTGGCCGGCGAGATAGGCGGCCACCAGCGCCACGCCGCTGGCGATGGTCAGCAGGCCCTTGCCGCTGCGCCACCAGGGGCCGGTGGTCGGGCCGTGGTCGTGCCCGTGCAGCCCGCTCAGGCCGCCCGCGGCATGGTCATGGCCGTTCTTCGCCGCGCCCCCAGGTCGCGCGCCGTGATCGTGACCGCTGGCATGGTCGTGGCCATGACCATCGGCGTGGTCATGGTGGTGTCCGTGGCCATCGGCGTGGTCATGGCGATGCCCCTGGCCATCAGCCTGCGCCTGGTCATGCCCGCAGGCATGGGCGCGTCCCTGGTCGTGCCCGCGGCCCTGTTCGCCCGCCGCAGGGATGGGGGTGATGCTGTAGCCCAGCCCCGCCACGCGCCGTTCCAGCGCGGCCAGGTCGGTGTCGCCGCTGTGCCGCAGGTTCAGCGTGCCGGCCGTGACGGAAACTGCCGCCTCCTCCACGCCGGGGATGCGCCGCACCGCCGTGTCGATCTTGGCGGCACAGCCGGCGCAATCCATCCCGCCGATCCGGTAGCGGCTCCGCGTCGTCGTGGCGGTCATGGCGGCACCCCTTTCCTGCAGTGCCGCGAGAGCTACATCCTCTAGCCACTCGAGGAGCAAGCCCCGATGTTGCCGCCCGTTCCCATCGGCGAGGCCGCCCGCCACAGCGGCGTGAAGGTCCCCACGATCCGCTACTACGAGGAGATCGGCCTCCTTCCCGCCCCCGCCCGCACCGACAGCCAGCGCCGGCTGTTCGACGCCGCCGACCTCCGCCGCCTGGCCTTTATCCGCCACGCGCGCGAGCTGGGCTTCGCGGTGGAGGCGATCCGCACCTTATTGTCCCTGCAGGACGACCCGCAGCACTCCTGCGCCGCCGCGGACGAGATCGCCCGCGCCCGCCTGGGCGAGGTGGAAGCGCGCATCGCCCGCCTGCAGGCCCTGAAGGCCGAGCTGGAGCGCATGCTCAGCCAGTGCGCCTCCGGCCAGGTGTCGAATTGCCGGGTGATCGAGACCCTGGCCGACACCAGTCACGGCCACGGGCGCCTGGCCTGATGCGCGTACCGGCCGGCGCGCCGCGCCCCCCTCCTGG
Source organism: Roseomonas sp. BN140053 (assembly GCF_047690175.1). Taxonomy (NCBI): domain Bacteria; kingdom Pseudomonadati; phylum Pseudomonadota; class Alphaproteobacteria; order Acetobacterales; family Roseomonadaceae; genus Roseomonas; species Roseomonas sp. BN140053. The sequence goes on from NZ_JBLLEB010000004.1 coordinate 12,435, forward strand.
CGGACACGCCGACCGTGGCGGGACCGGCCCGGGCCGGACCCTGCCCGGCAACCCAATGGCCGGGGCAACGGTTCCGTTCATTCCGGGCACAGTGTTTGCCCGCTACGATGCGCCCGCGACTCATCACGGGGAGACCGGCTTGTTCCTGCTGCGCTGGATCAGCTTCGGGGGGCGGATCTCCCTGGGGGCCTACTGGCTGACCTACGTGCTGCCGCTCTTCGCCCTTTACTGGATCGCCTTCGGCATCGACCTGGCCCTGTTCGGCGCGCCCACCTGGATCAGGGTTCCCACGCCCGTGCCCACGGTCCAGGCGGCCCCGGCGCAGTACACCCTGCACCTGGGCGGCCCAGTCACGGCCGTGTGGTCCTGGGCCTCCGGGCTGCCGGGACTGGCCGGCATGACCAGGCGTTGGCACGACCGGGGACGCAGCGGGTGGTGGAACCTTCTCGTGCTGGTGCCGGTGATCGGCTGGATCTGGCTGTTCATCAGCCTGGGCTGCCGCGACGGCACGCGCGGGCCGAACCGCTACGGACCCGACCCGCTGGAACGGCCAGCCTAGGAATTCCCCGCAACGATCCGGCCTGACCGGGACGCAGCCACCCCCGCGCGATGCCCCGCCGGATCAGGGCTTCGGCGCAGCGTTCACGCGGCGGCCGATCTCCTGGGCGATGCGGGCCTGGTCCGCCACGAAGCGGGCGAAGTCGTCCGGCGGCATGGCCACGCCCTCCAGGCCCAGCGTGTCGAACTGCGCCTTCACCTCCGGCTCGCCCACCGCAGCGGCCACGGCGGCCTGCACCTTGCGCACCACGGCGGGCGGCGCGCCGGCCGGCATCCACAGGCCGAACCAGTTCACCACCTCGAAGCCCGGCAGCCCGGCCTCGTCCATGGTGGGGGTATCGGGCATGCCCTTCCAGCGCTTGCTCCCGGTGATCGCCAGGGCGCGCAGCGCGCCGCTCTGCACGTGCTGCAGGGCGATCTGCGTGCCCACGAAGAACATGTCGATCCGCCCGGCGAGGAGATCCGTGGTGGCCTCCGCCACGCCGCGATAGGGCACGGACAGGATGTCCGTCCCCGTCATGGTCTTCATCACCTCGGCGGGGATGTGGCTGGCGGTGCCGTTGCCGGCATTGCCGTAGGTCAGCTTGCCCGGCTCGCGCTTCGCCAGCGCGACCAGCTCGGCCACGCTGCGGGCCGGCACGGCGGGATGCACCACCAGCGCCTGGCCGAAATTCTGCGCGGCCAGCGTGACGTGGGTGAAGTCGCGCACGGGGTCGTAGGACACGTTGTCGTTGAACGGCACGATGTTGGTGTGCGAGGCCGTGGTGAACAGCCAGGTGTAGCCATCGGCCGGCTGCCGCGCGACAAAGGCCGTGCCCACCAGCCCGCCGCCGCCGGCGCGGTTGTCCATCACCACCGGCTGGCCCAGCGTGGCCGTCAGCCGGGGCAGGATGGCGCGCAGGATCAGGTCCGGCGGCCCGCCGGGCGGCGAGGGCACCACCACCCGGATCGGCTTGTTGGGGAACTCCGCGGCGCCCTGCGCCCAGGCCCCGGCGCCCCAGCCCGGCCCGGCGAGCCCCAGCTTGGCGGCGCCCAGCCCGGCCGCCCCCAGCATCCAGTTCCGTCGGCTCCATCGCGGCATGTTCACGCAGCTTTCCCTTTTCGCATCGGCCGGAACGCGGTTCCCGGCGGGCCAGCCCCCGCCCGCGCCGGCCCGGTGTTCTGTAAAGCGCATGCACGCGGCGGACCGGTTTCGCGCCCCGCCGCGGTCGGCGTGCTCAGCCCAGGCGCACCGGCCCCTGCGAGCGGACGGATTCCAGGATGGCCTCCAGCAGCGCCACGTTGTGCACGGCGTCGCCGCCCGGCAGCACCAGCGGGCGGCGCGCGGCCACGGCTTCGGCGAAATGCTCCAGCTCCGCGCGTTCCGTGCTGGTTTCGGGGAAGCGGATCACCTCCGGCCGCTGCTTGACCGTGATGGCGTTCCGGTCGAGCCGGCACAGGCGCAGCTCCCAGGTGGTCAGGTGCTCGACATCGCCCACCTCCACCCAGGCCTCGCTGCCGAAGACCTGCATCCGCCAGGTTTCCGCCGTGGCGATCACCGTGGCGAGGGTGCCCGTGGCCCCGCCGGCGAAGCGGAACAGCATCGAGGTCGTGTCGTCCACGCCGAAATCCTGCACCAGCCGGACGCTCTGCGCCGTCACCTGCTCGACATGGCCGGCCAGGAACAGCATGGCGTCCACAACATGGACGCCGCGCCCGGTCATGCCGCCCGCCGGCACCTCCTCGCGGTCGTGGCGCCAGTGGCCCTTGGGGAAACGGTAGGCGCTGGGGCCGCAGAAATTGCCCTCGATATGCAGCACCCGGCCCAGCGTGCCGTCGTCGATCAGCTGGCGGATGCGCTGCAGCGCCGGCTGGTAGCGCCAGTTGTAGCCCACCCCCAGAGTCACCCCGGCCTCGGCGCAGGCGCGCGCGGCGCGCTCGGCGCTGGCGGCATCCACGCCCAGCGGCTTCTCGCTGAACACGTGCTTGCCCGCCGCGGCGGCAGCCACGATCTGTTCGGTGTGCAGGGAGTGCGGCGTGGCCAGCACCACCGCGTCCACCTCCGGGTCGGCCAGCACGTCCTCGAAGCGCGGCAGCAGCCGCATGCCCTGCGCGGCGGCGAAGTCGCGCGCCTTGTCGGGGGTGCGGGTGGCGGCGGTGGTGAACCGGATGGCCGGGCTGCGGCCCTGTACGCTGCGGACGAGGTTCTGTCCCCAGGTGCCCAGCCCGATCATGGCGGCGCGGATCATGCGTGCGTGTGTCCTCGGCGGTGGTGGGTGACGCGGCCGGCATGCGGCGCCATCCGGGCGGGCGGCACGGCGGCCGTGCCGCGCCCGACTGGCCGAGCGTAACATTCCACCCGCATTGCGCCAGATCGGCCGGCCCATCGCGGCACGGGTCCCGGGCCGCTGCGCCGCGCGCCGGCACCACGGGTCCGGCAGCCCTGCGCTCCTCCGCCCCCGAGGCCGCCCCTGAGGCCACTGCCTAACCGCCCAGCCCCCGCACGAACTCGATAAAGGCCCGCAGCGGCGCCGGCACCAGCCGCCGCCCGGGGTAGTACAGGAAGGGCCCGGAAAAGGCCGGCCACCAGTCTTCCAGCACCGGCTCCAGCGCCCCGCTGTCGAGGTAGGGCCGCAGCCAGTCCTCGAACAGGGTGATGATGCCGGTGCCGGCCACCGCCGCTTCCACCGCTAGGTCGGTGCCCGCGCCGACGCTGACCAGCAGCGGCCCCGCCGGCTCCACCCGCACCACCTCGCCGTCGCGCTCGTATTCCCACACGATCATCGCGCCGCTGCTGAAGCGGCCGCGCAGGCAGGCGTGGTCCAGCAGCTCGCGCGGGTGCGCGGGACGGCCGCGGCGGCGCAGGTAGTCCGGCGCGGCGGCGGTGGCGAAGCGCTGCACCCGCGGCCCGATCGGCACCGCGATCATGTCCCCTTCCAGCCGCTCGTCGTAGCGGATGCCGGCGTCGCAGCCGGCGGCCAGCAGGTCCACGAAGCTGTCCTCGACCGTCACCTCCAGCCGGATCTCGGGAAACGCGGCCAGGAAGGGCGGCACGATGCGCGGCAGCACCAGCCGCGCCGCGCTGACCGGCACGTTCAGCCGCAGCGTGCCCGCCGGCCGGTCGCGGAAGCCGTTCACCACGTCCAGCGCCGCCTCCACCTCCCCCAGCGCCGGGCCGAGCCGCTCGATCAGCCGCGCCCCGGCTTCGGTGGGCACCACGCTGCGGGTGGTCCGGTGCAGCAGCCGCACGCCGAGCCGCGCTTCCAGCCGCCGCACCGCCTCGCTCAGCCCCGAGGCACTGCTGCCCGCCGCGCGCGCCCCGTCGCGGAACCCGCCGGCGCGCGCCACCGCGAGGAAAGCATGGAGGTCGCCGAGATCCGCCCGCATCGTTCGTTTTCCCGCACAGGGCGTGCGGATTGTGCCTGATTATCGCGCAGCGCGACACGGCCTAGCTAGGGGTCATCAGCACGGAGCATTTCCCCATGACCAGCAGCGACACCCTCGGCCGCACCACCCCCGCCACCGGCACCGCCGAGGCTGCCGATCCCGTCGCCCGCGGCATCGCCCGGGCCGGCAGCTTCCGCCTCGGCAGCCGCCGCGTGCGGCGGCTGGGCTACGGCGCCATGCAGCTGGCGGGACCGGGGGTGTTCGGCCCGCCGAGCGACCGCGACGCCGCCCTGGCCGTGCTGCGCGCGGCGGTGGCGGCCGGGGTGGACCACATCGACACCAGCGACTTCTACGGCCCGCACGTCACCAACCAGCTGATCCGCGAAGCCCTGGCGCCCTATCCCGCCGACCTCACCCTCGTCACCAAGATCGGCGCGCGGCGCGACGAGAAGGGCGCCTGGCTGCCGGCCTTCTCGGCCGAGGCGCTGGAGCGGGCGGTGCACGACAATCTGCGCAACCTCGGCCTCGACGTGCTGGAGGTGGTGAACCTGCGCATCATGCTGGACGTGCACGGTCCCGCCGAGGGCTCCATCGAGGAACCGCTGACCGCCCTGGCCGAGCTGCAGCGCCGCGGCCTGGTGCGCCACATCGGGCTGAGCAACGTCACGCCCACGCAGGTAGCGCAGGGCCGCGGCATCTGCGCGGTGGCCTGCGTGCAGAACCAGTACAACCTGGCGCATCGCGGCGATGACGCGCTGATCGACGCGCTGAACCGCGACGGCATCCCCTACGTGCCGTTCTTTCCGCTGGGCGGCTTCTCGCCGCTGCAATCCTCCACCCTGTCGGAGGTCGCGGCGCAGCTGGGCGCCACGCCGATGCAGGTGGCGCTGGCCTGGCTGCTGCGCCGCTCGCCCAACATCCTGCTGATCCCCGGCACCTCCTCCGTGGCGCACCTGCGGGAAAACCTCGCCGCGGCGGAGCTGGACCTGCCGGCGGAGGCGATGGCGGCGCTGAACGGCATCGGGGCGGCGGGCTGACGCGGAAGCAAGCCGGGGGAAAGTATTCCCCCGGACCCCCATCTATTTTCGGGAGTTTTGGGAGTGCCCTCTGGGCACCCCCACACTCCCGAAAGAAGGAGGGGGATCGGGGGAGTTCACTCTCCCAACCTTGCTACGCCGCCAACTGCCCGATCGCGTCCCGCGCCGAGGCGATCGCCCGCCCCTTGGTGTGCTCGTCGATGTTGAGCCCCTCGGCCAGCACCACCTCGATATCCCGGACGCCGAGAAAGCCGAAGCCGGCGCGCAGGAAGGACTCCGCGTGCTCGGCGGAGAAGCGGGCGGTGTCCGCCCCGTAGAAGCCGCCGCGCGCGATGGCCAGGATCACGCGCTTGTTGCCGGCCAGCCCTTCGGGCCCCGCGGCGCCGTAGCGGAAGGTCACGCCCGGCACGGCGAGGCGGTCGAACCAGGCCTTGAGTTCGGAGGGGATGCTGAAATTGTACATCGGCACCCCGATCACCACGACGTCCGCGTCCAGGAACTCCTGCAGGATGGCGTCGCTGTTGGTGCGCCGCGCCTGCTGCGCCGCGTCCAGCACCGGCGCCGCCTTGGACATCGGGTGCGCGGTGGGTGCCGTGGCCGCGGTGAAGTGCGGCAGTTCCTCCGCGACCAGGTCGCGATAGGTCACGGCCGCCGCGCCCTCGCCGGCCAGACGGCGGACGATGAGCGCGGTGAGTTCGCGCGTGACGGAGCGCCCGCCGGTGATGCTGCTGTCGACGTGGAGGAGCTTCATGGTGATCCAGGTTCCGATTTGTGCCTCGGTCGTGGTATCTGCCTGCCCCGCAACGCCGCGCAAGAACGCACAGGCTTGATATCAAAGGCACACGGATGTGACCGACCTCGCCCCCGCGACCCCGCCCGTCCGGCACCAGACCGCCGCCTGCCTGCGGGTCACGCAGGTGATCGGGCGCATCGGTGACAAGTGGGCGGTGCTGGTGATCATCCTGCTGCGCGAGCGCGGCTACCGCTTCAACGAGCTCAAGCGCGGCATCGGCGGCATCTCGCAGCGCATGCTGACCCTGACGCTGCGCAACATGGAGCGCGACGGGCTGGTGACGCGCACCGTCACCCCCTCCATCCCGCCGCGCGTGGACTACGAGCTGACGGAAATCGGGCACTCGCTGGCGGGGCCGGTGAAGCTGCTGGGCGACTGGGCCTTCGCCAACCTCGACCAGATCGGCGCGGCGCGGGCGCAGTTCGATGCCAAGGGGGACGGCACCGCCCCGCGCTAGGGGGTGTTGCGGGTCTGATCAAAGGTTCTGCGCAGGGCAAGCGAGAGGGTCGCTCGGGTGCAAGGCGTTCATAGCCTCTGTCCGGGGAAAGAGCCCTGGCCGTATCTGGGCCGTTTCCCGTTTTTCCATCTCAATCGGAAATTTTAGGAAAGGTGATTTGGGGACAGGTTTCGGGAAAGCGGCACAGACTGCGACTGTGCTGCCTCGCCCAGCGGCCGTCCCGCTACACCTTTTCTAATCGGGAACGAGTATGGCGGATCCTTCGTGACGCGCCGTACCACGGATCACGGTGCGAGATACCGTGCTGGCGTCATGCCCATCGCCTTCTTGAACATGACGATGAAGGCGGTGGGTGACTCGTATCCGAGGATGCCGGACACATGCTGCACACTCGCGCCGCTCGCGAGTTCCCGTAGCGCGACGAGAAGGTGGAGCTGTCGTCGCCATCGCCCGAAGCTGAGCCCCGTCTCCTGAACCATGAGCCGCTTAAAGGAACGCTCACTCATGGCGACGTGTTTCGCCCATTCACCCAATGGGCGCCAATCTGCCGGCGTTGCGGCAAGCAGCGCGGTCACCAGGGCGATCTTGGGATGCGCAGACGTGGGTAGCCTGAGACCGCTTGCCGGCATCAGCATCAACTCGTCGAGGAGCACCCGTGCGAGGCGGCCGAAATGGTCGTCCGCCACGGACGCCGCCGGCGCGTCCGCCAGGCGCAGAATCATCTCGCGGACCATCGGCGAGATCGAGAGCGTGCAGCAGTTCTGCGGCATGCGCGCTGCGCCGGGTTCCACGAAAAGGTACGCAAGCCGAGCATTGGGGGTGGGGTGGTTGCTGTGCGGCACGCCGCCCGGGATCCACACCCCGCATGTTGGCGGCACGATCCACAGGCCATCGGCGGCCGTGCAGGTCACGGCGCCATGCAAGGCCAGAATAAGCTGGCCCTGCCGATGATGATGGTGGGGCATCTCCGCTCCGTAGTCGGCGAAGTCGAGATGAAAGGCGGTCGCCGGCCGGTCCGGCCCGTCCGGCACGACCGCCGTATGGCAAGATGCGTCACGCCCAGCAAGTTGGCCTAATCTGACGATCATATGGCATTATCGCGAATTTCACCCACGCGGCAACTCGGTAAGGTCCATCGCGAGTGATGGAGAAGGCCATGCGAATTGCTGTTGTCGGTGCAACCGGACGGATCGGTGCGAAGCTCACGCGAAGCCTGCTCGACGCCGGCCATCAGGTCAGGGCCCTGTCGAGAGGCGGTCCGGCCCTCGACGCCCTGGTCGAGATCGGTGCCGAGCCGTTCATCGGGAGCTTCGACGCCGGGACAGGAAACCTCGATCACTTTTTCCAGGATGCCGATGCCGCGTTCCTCATGGTCAAGACGGACTGGAACAACATCCACGGCCACTACTCGGAGGTCGCTCTCCGGTTCTTCGATGCTCTGCGCCACTCCCCGGTCAAGCACGCGGTAAGTCTGACGGCCATGGGGTCGGAGGTCAGAGGAAGCACCGGCCACTTCCAGCCGTTCTACCAGCTCGATCAGATTCTCAACCGCCTGAGCGACATCGATCTGGTGCATTTGCAAGCCGGCTGGTTCATGGAGAATCTGTTCGGCTTCATCGACGCCGTTGTGGAGCATGGCCGGATCGCCTGGTCGTTGGGCCCCGACGTCGAAACACCGTGGGTCGCCACGGATGACATCGCCGATTTCGCCGTCGGTCAGTTGCTGAATCCGACCGGCCAGCATCGCATCGTGCATGAATTGGGCGCCGACTACTCGATGTCGAAAATCGCCGACATCATGACCCAGGAAATAGGCCATCCGGTGGACTACCGCTTTATCGACAGGAACCGACCAGAGGTCGAACAGGGGTTCCTGCAGCGGTTCGGTTCATTGGAGCGATGGCTGGACGATACGCAGACGCTTGAAGCGTTGAACGACGGCAGGGTCCGCTTCCACGACGATCGTCCGGCGATGCCGACGACCATGAAGGCCTTTATGCGGACATCGTTCATGCCGCGTTACAGCAAGGCGACGACGCAGCGATCAAACAGACCCGAGCAATTCTTCGAATGGACCGCACGGGACGATCTCACGACGACTTGAGTGAGGCAAAAGCTCAGTCGGGAGCGACGCTTCTGACATCATGATCTTTCCCGACTGCAATGCCATATTTCCCGGACGACCATCCTTTCTGGGAAAGCCGGGGTCCGGTTGGGAGGGCGACGATAGTCTGCACTGGGTGACACCAGCCGGGGCAGGCAAAGCGCCCCTCTTCTCACTCACAACCACTGGCCAGGTCCGGAACACGCTCCAGGCGCAAGGGAACCCCCCATCATCCTGGCGGGGGCGCCCGAACGGTTCGGGGACTGGTGCAACCCGGGCAGTCCAGTCCCCCCAATGCCCAAAACCCTGAAAAGTGTCAGATTGGCCCGTTCGTGCCACATCCCGCGCCGGGCTTGACGGCCAAACCCCTGGAATGATAGGAATATATTCTGAAAACGGGCGGCCGTCCGGGGGCCGCGGTAAGGAAGTAAGATGGTAAGGAAGTAAGGCGGACCCGCCTTCCCGCCCCGTGCCAATCCCGCCGGACCGCCCTATATCCCGCCGCATGGGAACATTGCCGGAACCTTTCGCGGGCTGGTTCGCCGCCCGCGGCTGGACGCCGCGCCCGCACCAGCTGGCACTCCTCGACGCCGCCCGCGACGGGCACAGCGCCCTGCTGGTGGCGCCCACCGGCGGCGGCAAGACGCTGGGCGGCTTCCTGCCCACGCTCACCGCCCTGGCGGCGGCACCCCGGCCGGGGCTGCACACGATCTACGTTTCGCCCCTCAAGGCGCTGGCGGTGGACATCGCGCGCAACCTGCTCGACCCGATCGAGGCGATGGGGCTGCCGATCCGGGTGGAAACCCGCACCGGCGACACCCCCGCCAACCGCCGCGCCCGGCAGCGCCAGGACCCGCCGCAGATCCTGCTCACCACGCCCGAGAGCCTGGCCGTGCTGCTCTCCTCCCCCGAGGCGGATGCGCTGTTCGGCAACCTGCGCGAGGCCGTGCTGGACGAGGCGCACGCCCTGGCCGGCTCCAAGCGCGGCGACCAGCTGGCCCTCTGCCTTAGCCGCCTGCAAACCCTGGCGCCCGGCCTGCGCCGCACCGGGCTTTCCGCCACCGTGGCGCACCCCGACGCGCTGCGCGCCTGGGTGTCCCCCAGCGCGCGGGCGGAGGATGTGCGCCTCGTGGTGGGCCAGGGGGGTGCGTCGCCGCAGCTGGACCTCGTGCTGCCCGAGGGGCACCTGCCCTGGGGCGGCCATATGGGCCTCGCCTCGGCCCCCGAGATCTACCGCCGCATCCGCGGCGCGGGCGTCACCATCGTTTTCGTCAACACCCGGGCGCAGAGCGAGCTGGTGTTCCAGGCGTTGTGGCGCCTCAACGACGACACCCTGCCGATCGGCCTGCACCACGGCTCCCTGCAGATCGAGCAGCGGCGCAAGGTGGAAGCCGCCATGGCCGCGGGCAAGCTGCGCGCGGTGGTGGCCACCGCCTCGCTGGACCTCGGCATCGACTGGGGCGCGGTGGACCAGGTGATCCAGGTCGGCGCGCCCAAGGGCGTGAGCCGCCTGATGCAGCGCATCGGCCGCTCCAACCACCGCATGGACGAACCCTCCCGCGCCGTGCTGGTGCCGGCCAACCGCTTCGAGGTGATCGAGTGCGTCGCCGCCACGGAGGCGGTCGCGGCGCAGGAGCTGGACGGCGAGCCGCCGCGCGCCGGCGGGCTGGACGTCCTCGCCCAGCACGTCCTGGCCACCGCCTGCCACGCCCCCTTCCACCCCGACGACCTTTACGCCGAGGTCACCAAGGCGGCCCCCTACGCCGCCCTGACCCGCCGCGACTTCGACGACGTGATCCGCTTCGTAGAGGATGGCGGCTACGCGCTGCGCGCTTATGAGCGCTTCCGCAAGCTGTTCCGCGACAGCGAGGGCCTGATCCACGTCCGCGACGAGCGCGTGGCCCGCACCGCCCGGATGAACCTCGGCACCATCGTGGACACGCCGATGCTCAAGGTCCGCATCCGCGGCGGCCCGGTGCTGGGCGAGGTGGAGGAATGGTTCATCTCCACCCTGGAACCCGGCCAGTGCTTCATCTTCGCCGGGCAGTGTCTGCGCTACGAAGGCATGGATGCCCTGGCCGCGGTGGTGTCGCGCGGCGGCGAGGGCGAGCCGCGTGTCCCCACCTATGCCGGCGCCCGGCTGCCGCTTTCCACCAACCTGTCGCTGCGGGTGCGCGGCATCCTGGAAGACCCGAAGCGCTGGGCCGCCCTGCCGCCGCCAGTGCGCGACTGGCTGCGGCTGCAGGCGAAGCGCTCGGAACTCCCCTCCCGCGACGGGCTGCTGATCGAGACCTTTCCCCGCGGCGGCCGCTGGTTCCTGGTGGCCTATTGCTTCGAGGGGCGGCTGGCGCACCAGACGCTGGGCATGCTGGTGACCAAGCGGATGGAACGGCTGGGCTTCGGCCCGCTGGGCTACCTCGCCACCGACTACGTCCTGGCCGCCTGGAGCGCCTTCGAGCCCACAAACCCCGCCCAGCTCTTCGAGGAGGACATCCTGGGCGAGGAGCTGGAGGAATGGATCGCCGAAAGCTCCATGCTCCGCCGCACCTTCCGCAGCATCGCCACCATCGCGGGGCTGCTGGAAAAGAACCACCCCGGCGCCGAGACGTCCGGCCGCGCCATGACCGTCAACGCCGACCTGATCTACGACGTGCTGCGCAAGCACGACCCCGAGCACATCCTGCTGCGCGCCACCCGCCAGGAAGCCGCCTTCGGCCTGACCGACGTGCGCCGCATCGCCACCCTGCTGGCGCGCGTGCAGGGGCGCATCCGCCACCGCCGCCTCGACCGCGTGTCGCCGCTGGCGGTGCCGGCGCTGATCGAGGAAGGCCGCGAATGGGTCGCCGGCGGCGCCGAGGACGCCCTGCTGGCCGAGGCCGCCGCCCTGGTGGAGGACGCCACCGACGGCACCGATCACTTCGCCGACGTACTCTCGGAGGTGACGGAAGGCATCCGCGTGCGTTCCGGTGTGGTGGACCGCCCCAGACACCGTGACAGACCCCGTCACCCCCGCTTCAACCGCACGGCCCCCCGCGGCGCATCGCGCGAGCCATGACGCCCGCGCCCTTCCACCTCGCGGGCGAGCGGCTGCTGCTGGACCCGGCGGGCGTGCTGGCCTGGCCGGCGCGGCGGCTGCTGGCGGTGTCCGACCTCCATCTGGAAAAGGGCAGCCACTTCGCCCGCCGCGGCGCCTTCCTGCCGCCCTACGACACGCGCGACACGATCGCCCGGCTGGCCTCCGCGATCCGGCGGCACTCGCCGCGGGTGCTGGTGCTGCTGGGGGATTCCTTCCACGACGCCGAGGGTTTCTCCCGCATGCTGCCGGCCGATGCGGCGGCGCTGCGCCACGCGCTGGACGCGGTGGAGCGCACCGTCTGGGTGCTGGGCAACCACGACCCCGTGCCGCCCGAGGGCCTGCCGGGCGAGAACTGCGACGAGTTCCGCGACGGCCCCCTCACCTTCCGCCACCAGGCCGCCCCGGCCTTGCCGAACGGCAGCGGCGAGCTCAGCGGCCATTTCCACCCCAAGGCCACGATGGCCACCCGGGCCGGCGGGGTGACGCGCCCCTGCTTCGCCGCCGACCCGCGCCGGGTGATCCTGCCCTCCTTCGGCACCTATACGGGCGGGCTGGACGTGCGCGACCCGGCCATCGCCACGCTGTTCCCGCGCGGCGGTCGCGCCTTCCTGCTGGGCCGCGACCGGCTCTACGCCGCGCCGATGGGCCCGGCGAAACGGCTGGCGCATTCCGACGCCCTTCTTACCTCCCTGCCATGACCACCGCCGCGCACATCGTCTGGTTCCGGCAGGACCTCCGCCTGTCCGACAACCCCGCCCTGGCCGCGGCCGGCGACGCGCCGGTGCTGCCGGTCTTCGTGCTGGACGACGCCGCGGCCGGGCGCTGGGCCACCGGCGGCGCGGCGCGCTGGTGGCTGCACCATTCGCTGGACGCGCTGGGCCGGGCGCTGGCGGAACGCGGCGCCCCGCTGATCCTGCTGCGCGGCGACACTACGACGCTGCTGCCCGAGCTCGCCGCCCGCAGCGGCGCCGCTGCGGTGCAGGCCGGCCAGCTGCCCGAACCCTGGGCGCGCCGCCAGGCCGACGCCGTGGCCGCCGCCCTGGCGCGCGACGGCCGGGCGCTGCACCTGCACCGGTCCACCACCTTGCGTGACCCGAAGGAGCTGCGCGCCGGCAGCGGCAACCCCTACAGCGTCTTCGCCCCCTTCGCGCGCAAGCTGCTGGCGGGTGGCGACCCCGCGCCGCCGATCCCCGCACCGGCGCGGCTGCACGGCGCTCCCTCCCCCATCTCCTCCCTGCCGCTGGCGGCCCTGGATCTGCTGCCCCGCCCGCCCGTGCCGGACTGGGCGGCGGAGTTCGGCACCGTCTGGACCCCCGGCGAGGCCGGGGCGCAGGAGCGGCTGCACCGCTTCGTCGGCACCGGCCTGGGCCACTACGCCCAGCGCCGCAACGACCCGGCGATCGAGGGCTCCTCCGGCCTGTCGCCGCACCTGCGCTGGGGCGAGGTGTCGCCGCGCCAGGTCTGGCACGCCGCGGTGGCGGCCATGGGCGGCGACCGCACCCGCGCCGAACCCTTCCTGCGCGAGGTGATCTGGCGCGAATTCTCCGGCTACCTGCTGTGGCACCGCCCGGAGATGCCGGAGCATGCCCTGCGCCCGAGTTTCGAGCGCTTCCCCTTCGCCCCCGACGCCACGCTGCTGGCGGCTTGGCAGCGCGGCCGCACCGGCTATCCCATCGTGGATGCCGGGCTGCACCAGCTCTGGCGGGTCGGCTGGATGCACAACCGGGTGCGGCTGATCGCGGCCTCGCTGCTGGTGAAGCACCTGCTGCAGCCCTGGCAGGACGGTGCCGCCTGGTTCTGGGACACGCTGGTGGATGCCGATCTCGGCAACAACAGCGCCTCCTGGCAGTGGATCGCCGGCGCCGGCACGGATGCCGCGCCCTATTTCCGCGTGTTCAACCCGGCCACCCAGGCCCGCAAGTTCGACCCCGAAGGCACCTATGTCCGCCGCTGGGTGCCCGAACTGCGGAAGCTGCCCACCGCCTTCATCCATGCGCCCTGGGAAGCGCCGGAACCCGCGCTGCGCGCCGCCGGCGTGCGCCTGGGCGACACCTATCCGCGCCCCATCGTCGACCACGCCACCGGCCGCGCCCGCGCCCTGGCCGCGCTGCGCACGCTGCGCCTGCCGCCGGCGGAAGCGGAGGCCCCGTGACGCCGCCGCGCTCCCGCTTCGAGGGGCTGCGCGTGGTGGGCGACGTGCACGGCGACGCCCAGGCCCTGCAGGCCGCGCTGGACGGCGCGGTGGCCGAGAAGCTGTTCGTGATCCAGCTCGGCGACCTCACCGACCACGGGCCCGATGCCCCGGCAGTGCTGCGCCGCACCTTCGCCATGCTGGATGACCGCGCCGGGCTGTTCCTGCTGGGCAACCACGACCACAAGCTGCGCCGCGCCCTGGCCGGGGCCAAGGTGCGGATGGAACCCGCCGGCCTCGGTTCCACCCTGGCGCAGCTGGACGCTGCCCCCGATGGCCCTGCCCTGCGGGAGCGCACCTTGCTGGAAGTCGGCCGCGCCCCGGCCTGGCTGCGGATCGAGCAGCGGGTCTTCGTTCATGCCGGCTTCCACCCGCGCATGCTGCACGCCCTGCCGCCGCCCGATGCCGGCGCCCATCGCCCCGAGGGCCTGGTGCCCCGCGCCCTGTTCGGCCAGGTCACCAGCCGCATGCGCGAGGACGGCTTCCCCGAGCGGCTGCACGACTGGGTGGACCGCATCCCCCCCGGCATCACCGTGTATTGCGGCCACGAGGTCCGTTCCTCCGACGGGCGGCCGCTGACCCATGTCGGGGCGCTCGGGGGGGCTGCGGTGTTCATGGACACCGGCGCCGGCAAGGGCGGGCACCTGTCCTGGGTGGACCTGCCCTGGTGACCGCGCCATCCTGGGCGGTCGCCCCTTCCCGATGACCTTTCCCTTCCCGACAACCGCCTCCCCCGCAGCCGGCTCGCCCCGCCGGGCGCCCACACCGTTGCGCCGCCGCGCCCTGCTGCTGGGCGCCGCGGCGCTGCCCCTGGCGGGTTGCGGCAGCATCTCCGCCCAGACCTTTGCCGGGCACGGCCCGCCCTTCCGGCCGGAGGAGTTCTTCAGCGGCCGCCTGCGCAGCCAGGGCCTGTTCGTGACCCGGCTGGGCGCGCTGGACAGCTGGTTCACCGCCGAGCTGGACGGTTCCTGGGACGGCACAATGCTGCGCTTCCACGAGGTCTTCCACTACGAGAACGGCTTCGTCGACCGCCGCTCCTGGGAGCTGCGCCGCGACGCCCCGGACCGCTGGCGCGGCACCGCCACCGACGCGGTGGGCGAGGTCACCGCCACCGAAAGCGGCAACGGCTTCCACCTGCTGCACACGCTGGACATGCCTCGCCCGGGCGGCGGCACCCGCCGCCTCAGCTTCGACCAGTGGTTTGTCCGGCTGGACGAAACCAATGCCCTGTCCCGCGCCGCCGTGTCCTTTCACGGTCTTCAGGTCGGCACCGCCCAGGTTTCCTTCCGCAAGCTGGCCTGATCCGGGGCAGCCAGCCCCCACCCTGCAGCCCCCGGCCCTCTCGCGCCGGGGGCTGCAGAGTGGGAGCCGCAGGGCCGGGGCGGGCCGCCGCGATGGCCCGGCGCGGCCGGGTTCTTGCTGGGGTATCGGGGATCGACACCAGCACGGGCTCGGATTGCCATGATCAGGATCATCTCGCTTGCCGGCCGGGGATGCGCGGCGTGAGCGCCGCCCGCGACCTCGCACCGGCGGCGGAGCAGGACGGCCTCGGCGGCTTCCTGGCGGCGCTGGGGGACATGCCCGTGGCGCGCGACCCCGCGACGCTGAAGCGCAAGAGCCGCGACTTCTACTGGTACAGCCCGGTGCTCAAGCCCCTGCTGGACGGCAAGGTGGCCGAGGCCGTGGTGACGCCGCGCGGCCGCGACGACCTCCTCCGGCTGGCGGCGGCGGCCCACCGGCACCGCGTGCCGCTGACCGCGCGCGGCGGCGGCACCGGCAATTACGGCCAGGCGGTGCCGATGGACGGCGGCGTGGTGGTCGATATGACCGCGCTGGACCGGCTGCTCTGGGTGCGCGACGGCGTGGCCCGCGTGCAGGCCGGCACCAAGATGGGCGAGCTGGACGCCGCCCTGCGGCAGCAGGGCTGGGAGCTGCGGATCTACCCCTCCACCAAGCGCACCGCGACGATCGGCGGCTACGTGTGCGGCGGCTTCGCCGGCGTCGGCTCGATCTCCTGGGGCAGCCTGAAGGAGCCGGGCAACCTCCTCGCCCTGAGCATCGTCACGGCGGAAGCAGCACCCCGGGTGCTGGAACTGCGCGGCGCGGACTGCAACCTGGTCAACCACACCTACGGCACCACCGGGCTGGTGGACGAGGTGGAGATCCCCGTGCAGCCGGCGGTGCGCTGGCGCGGCCTGGCCGTGGCCTTCGCGGACGTGCTGGACGCCGCCCGCTTCGCCCATGCCCTGGCCAAGCTGCCGGCGATCGAGAAGAAGCTCTGCTCCGTGGTGGAGGGCGGGCTGACGCCCTTCTTCAAGCCGCTGCGCGAGGCCATCCCCGACGGCCACGCCGCGGCGCTGCTGATGATCGCCCCCGCCGGGCTGGAAGCCACCGCCGCCCTGGCCGCGGAACACGGCGGGCGCATCGTGCACGAGGAGGACACGGCGGAGGCCGAGGCCGACCCGGCGCGCACCCCGATCTACGAGTTCACCTGGAACCACACCACGCTCCAGGTGCTCAAGCAGGACCGCTCCGTCACCTATATCCAGAGCCTGTTTCCCGCCGACGGCACGATCGACAAGCTGGCCGAGATGCGCGCCCTGTTCGGCGACGAGGTGCTGCTGCACGTCGAGTTCGTGCGCGTGGAAGGCCGCGTCACCTGCTCCGCCCTGCAGGTGATCCGCTACACCACGGAGGCGCGGCTGAACGAGATCATGGCGCTGCACGAGGCGCACGGCGTGATGATCTCCAACCCGCACGCCTACACGCTGGAGGACGGCACCCGCTACAAGCGCCTGCCCGGCGACCAGGCCGGCTTCAAGCGGCAGGTGGACCCGCGGGGCCTGCTCAACCCCGGCAAGATGCGCAGCTTCACGGTGGAGGACGCGGCGTGAGCGCCTTCTTCAAGAAATCTGCGCGCGAGGCGCGAGCCTTCCGCATCGCCCCCAACGACACGAACTACTTCGTCCTGCTGTTCGACGAGGCCGGCGAGGGCACGCAGCAGGTCTGCGTGGTGGAGATCTTCACCGTGGGCGGCCGCACCCCGCCCAATTCCCACGTCGCGGCGGACGAGTTGTTCTTCGTCCTGTCCGGCGAGGGCATGGCCTGGTGCAACGGCGAGTCCACGCCGCTGCGCCAGGGCGACGCGCTGCTGGTGCGCCCGGGTGCCGAGCACGTGGTGGAGAACACCGGCCCCAACAAGCTCTACACCCTGACGGTGATGTGCCCCAACGAGGGCTTCGCCGAGCTGATCCGCGCCGGCCAGCCCGTGGAGCTGGACGACGAGGACCGCGCCGTGCTGGGCGGCTGAGGGGAGCGCGCCGCGGTGCCCGATACGCCGATCCCCGCCCCACCCGGCCTCTCCGCGGCGGATGCCGCGAGCCTCGCCGGCAGCGACATTCCTTCCGCGGCTGGCGTCGCCTCGCCGATCGGCACCGCGGTACCCACCGGCGGCACAGCAGCGCCGGGCGCTGCCCTGAACCCGTTGGGCAGCGCGCCGGGCAACCGCTGGCGCGTGGACGCCGCGCGGGTGAACATGGTGCGCCCGCCCGTTTCGCCGCGCCCGCTCGCCTTTGCCGCCACGCCGCAGCACGTCACCCTCGACCTCGCGCGCACGGCGATGGTGGTGGTCGACATGCAGAACGACTTCTGCCACCCCGAGGGCTGGCTGGCCGGCATCGGCGTGGACATCGCCCCCGCCCGCCGCCCGATCGAACCGCTGCGCGCCCTGCTGCCGGCGCTGCGCGCGGCGGGCGTGCCGGTGGTCTGGCTCAACTGGGGCAACCGGCCGGACCTGCTGAACCTCAGCCCCTCGCTGCTGCACGTCTACAAGCCGCAGGGCACCGGGGTCGGCCTGGGCGACCCGCTGCCGGGGCGCGGCGCGCCGGTGCTGCAGCACGGCAGCTGGGCCGCCGCGGTGGTCGATGAGCTGCCCGCCGCCCCCGGCGACATCCACGTCTCGAAGTACCGGATGTCCGGCTTCCCGGACACGCCGCTGGACAGCATCCTGCGCAACCTCGGGGTGACGACGCTGCTCTTCGCCGGGGTGAACCTGGACCAGTGCGTGCTGTGCACGCTGCAGGATGCCAACTTCCTGGGCTACGACTGCGTGCTGGTGGAGGACTGCGCCGCCACCACCTCGCCGTCCTTCTGCACGGACGCCACGCTGTACAACATCCGCCAGTGCTTCGGCTTCGTGGCGGATTCCGCGGCGCTGCTGGCGGCGCTGGGCGGCACGCCCCGCCCCTGACCGGCACGCGGGCCCGCGCCGGGCCCGCGGTTCGCGCGGCGGCGGATCACGCGTTATCAGAACCCCGTCCGAAGCTGCGGATGACGGCAAGCCCGCGGGCAAATGCCGTGACGTAATCGGGATCGGAGGACTCTATGACCGTGCTATCCGTTTCTTCCGTTGCCTCGCCGCTGTGCCACGGCGGCCAGGTGGAACGCGCCGCCGCGAACGCCTTCGGAGTGCCCGTTCCGTGCGGTGGCATGGGAGCCGTGCCCAGAGCAGAAGACGCCCTGTCATCAAGATCCTTTGGCCGGGGCGCTGGACCTGTGAGCAGGCGCACCAGCATCTGAAGGAAGAGTTCGGCCTCGACCACTTCGAGGGACGGTCCCGGACCGGGCTGCACCGACACGCGCCGATGACCATGGCCGCCCTCGCGGTCCTGCAGCACCGTCGCCTGGCCGAGGCAGCGCCCCTCAGTCCGCGGCACCACGCGGCAGCCCGCCGGACTGCGCCGCGGCCAGGGCGAGGGCCTGCGCGATCTGCGCCTCGTCCAGCCGCAGCAGGCGGGACGCGGCGGCGGCAAAGGCGCCGATGGTGCCGGTGCCGTGCCAGCCGCGGTGGTAATGGCCGGGCCCGACGCGGCGCAGATCAAGGCAGAGTAAGTCGCCGCCTCTGCCACGATCCATCTTCGCAAGAGGCAGGACAATCAGACCGCAATGCCGTTTGCTCCGGAACCGACGCCGTGCCTGGGTGACCAGAGGACCCTGTAGGGGTCCAGACGAACGAGGAAGCGTTCATGAGTCTCGGTGCTGCGGGCTGGAGCAGAGGGAGAGCAGACTGGCCTCCGCCCCGGCGCGGCCATACAGGGCGCGCCTCAGCGTCCTGAGCCGACTGATCTGGCCTCTCGAAGTCGCCATCATCGCCATCCTGACAGCAGCTTGGCGAGCCTACTGAGGCCGCAGCTTCAGCCCTTGGGGACGGATCAGACCGTCCGCATTGGGCACAAACCCTTCCACGCGCTCGCTCAGTCCCCAAAGCCAGGTGTAATGGTAGAGGATGATCTGGGGCATGTCGGCACGATAGAGGTCGACCACCTGCCGGTAGAGTGGAATGCGGCTTGATGGTTCGCTCAAAGAGCGGGCCTCGGTCAGCAGAGCATCCATCCTGGGATTGCAGTAGTGGCCGAAGTTGAAGGGTCCGTTGCAGGCCATCCAGATGGACAGGTTGGCGTCCGGATCGGACCGTCCGCTCCATGTCAGGAGTGCCGCGTCGAACTCCCCGGCGAGGTTCTGCTGGTTTCCCGCATTGGACTCTATTTGCTGCAGCTTGACCTCGAAACCGGCCTCCCGCGCCATGGCCTGGATGACCTCGCCGATCTGTGCGTCGATCGGGCTATTAGCCAGTGACAGGGTGAAGCTGCTCCGGCTCACGCCAGCTTGCTGCAGCAGCGCCCTGGCGCCAGCCAGGTCAACGCCACGCACGGGATGGTCGGGGTTCCAGTATCGGCTCCCAGGCGCTTCCGTCTGGTTGCTCGGCACAAACAAGCCGTTGAACACGACCTGGTTGATGGCCTCGCGGTCGATCGCTTTCTCCAGTGCCTGGCGCAGGCGCGGGTCGCGCCCCAGCGGCGTGTCAGCACGTGGGCCATGGGCAACGTTGAACTGCAGGGTGCGGTAGGCAGCCGCAACGTGACGGGCGAAATGCAGCCTAGGATTGGCTTGCACGGCCGGCACGTCGGTCGGGGCAAGCTGGTCAGCAATCTGCAACTGGCCGGATTGCAGATTGACCAGCCGGACCGTGCTGTCGGTGATCGGGCGGTAGATGATCCGATCGATGGTGATCGCAGCAGCGTTCCAATAGCCCGGAAACCGGTCTACCACGATGCGATCCTGCGCTACGCGCTCGGTGAAGGCGAAGGGTCCCGCACAGACCGGACGCTGCGCGATGGCCTCGCCCTGCTGCTGAATCGCGGTGGGCGAGAGCATCATGCCGGATCGATCGGCCAGTACCGCCAGCAGCGGCCCGTAGGGCACGGAGAGTTGGAGCCGCACGGTCAGGGGGTCCACCACCTCCACCCGCTCCAGCGCCGCCAGCTCCGCCCTTCGCACGCTTCGCGGCATGGTCTTGAAGCGGTCGAGGTTCACCTTCACCGCTGCGGCATCGAAGCGCGTGCCGTCCTGGAACTGCACGCCGTCGCGCAGGCGCAGGGTGAGCGTGCGACGGTCCTCCGACCATTCCCAGCTCGTCGCGAGCTGGGGCACGTAGTTCATCTCGGCATCGGTATCGATCAGCTTGTCGCAGAGGGCGGCGAAGACGTTGCGATCGATGAAGTTGCCGCTCTGGGCCGGATCGAGCACGCCCGGATCACCCGCGAGACCGACCGTCAGCACCGTTGCGCCTCGCGCCCCGGCAGCCCCGGAAACGAGGCCGATGGCGAGCAGGGCGGGGATGAGCAGGCTTGACCGGGATCGCATTGAAAAGCCCCTTCGGCATGGGCCGGTAGGTCCGGCAGCTGGCCCGATAGTCCGGCAGCATTCCCCACTTGGCAACCGGCGATGGCTGGGACGCGCAGGCCACACTGCGCGACCGTTCCGAGTTCCCCACTGTTCAAGAAGGCAGACGGCCAATCCAGATCTCTGCCCGTCCGCCTTTGCACCGGTCCATCCGGCTGGCCGGCGCTGTTACCGCCTTGTCCCTGCGGGTGCGAAGGAGCAGCCTCTCGTGCATCCACCGCTCCAGGAACGAGCCGACGTTTGTCCCAGGTCGCCCTGCACCGCGTCGGGACCATCGCAGAGCCGCTGTTTCGGCGGAAAGCCCAAGGCGGCCCGCAGGTGACGTCATCGAATATGCAGCGATGCAGCACTCACGGTTGGCTACGAAGCCGGCCAGCGGTGCCGAGGCGCTGCAGCAGCAGGGTCCAGGCCCGCAGGCCTTCGCCGATGGCCGAGAGCCGGATGAACTCGTTCGGCGCGTGGAAATCCTCGTCCGCCGTGGCGTAGGAGAGCATCAGCGTTTCCGCCCCCAGCGCGTCCCGGAACAGGGCGTTTACCGGCAGGGTTGCGCCCATGCGCACCCGCAGCGGGCGCACGCCGTGCACTTCCGCCAGGGTTTCCTCGATGGCGAGCAACACAGGGTGGTCGCCCGGCACCTGGTAGGCCGGGGCACCAGCACGGGTTTCCCCGATCTCCAGCGACACGCCGGCCGGGCAGAGCGAGCGCAGATGGGCCATGACCTTGGCCTTCACCGCCTCCGGCTCCTGCCCTGGGACCAGCCGCATGGTCAGCTTGGCATGCGCCTCGCAGGGGATGACGGTCTTGGAGCCCGGCCCCTGGTAGCCGCCCCACAGGCCGTTCGCGTCCAGCGTCGGACGGAACCAGAGCCGCTCCAGCGTGCCATGCCCGGCCTCGCCGTAAGGCGCGGCGCCGATGCTCTCGAACAGCGCCGCTTCGTCGAAGGGAATGGCGCCGGTGGCCGCTGCGCGTTCTGTCGGATCGGGGTCGACGATGCCGTCGTAGAAGCCCGGCACGGCGATGCGTCCCTCGGCATCGTGCAGCGCGGCGACCAGCTCGGCGACGACATGCAGCGCGTTGCGCACGGTGCCGCCATACCGGCCGGAATGCAGATCTTTTGCCGCCGTGCGGACGGTGAACCCGAAGCCGGTATTGCCGCGTGTGGCCACCGTCACCGTCGGCAGGTCGGCGCGCCAGCGGGCGCCATCGGCCGAGAGCACCACATCGGCGGCCAGCAGCGTTGCATTCTGCTGCACGATGACCGGCAGCGTCCTGCTGCCGACTTCCTCCTCGCCCTCCAGCAGCACCTTCAGGTTGACGGGCAGCTTGCCATCGCGCTCAAGCAGCGCCCCGATCGCCTCCAGGGCAATGGCGACGGGCCCCTTGTCATCGGCCGCCCCGCGCGCGTAGAGGCGACCGTTCCGCAGCGTCGGCTCAAAAGGCGGTGACTTCCAAAGGTCGAGCGGGTCCGGCGGCTGCACGTCGTAATGGCCGTAGACCAGCAGGGTAGGCAGACCCGGCGCCTCCAACCGCTGCGCGAAAACCGCAGCATGGCCGCCGCCTTCCAGCACCTGCATGTCGGCGAAGCCTAAGTCGCCCAGCCAGGCCAGCAGGTATCGCTGAGCGTCGCGCATCGCCCCGGCATAGGCGGGGTCGGTGCTGACCGAGGGAATCCGCAGCAGGCCATCGAGCCGCCGCAGCAGCCGCGCTTCCACGGCGGCGAGGTCGAGCGTCACGAGCGCCTCCCATCCACCGGGAGGGTCCGGCCCGGGCCCCGGGCAGAGGCGGGCGGGGCGCAAAACGGCGCTGCGTCGGCGGGGTCTCCGACCTCGCCCAGCCGGCGCCGGTGAATGTTCTGCATCATCCGGGCCTTGCCTTCGTCATCAGAGTTTCCCCACCACGACGCGCCCGCCCACCCAATCGGCAGGGTGTCACGGCTCATGCCCAGCCATCCTGCAGGATCTCGCGGGTCTCCTCGACCGCGACGTTCCAGATATCGAGCATCTCCTCATCCGGCCGCTGATAAAAGCCGCCGAAATTGCCGTCGCCCAGGAGCGCCCGGGCTTCCGCCGGCGCCAGGCTGCGCAGGTGGTCCAGGTCCACCATGGGCTTCTGGATTTCGGGTTGCCGCAGATTCTGCAGCCGCGTCCATGGGAAGTTCTCCATCCAGGAGGCGTGCGAGGCCACCGTGTCGTACTGCTTCACCCGCGCGATGGTGCGCGGCGCGTTCCACCAGTTGTGAAAGCGGACGCGGGCGTCCGGATGGTCGACCATGAATTCCAGCGCAGCCGCCGCCGCGGGCTGGTTGCCACCATGGCCATTGACCAGCAGGATCCGGCGGAATCCGGAACGATAAAGGCTATCCAGCACGTCGCGCACGACCCGCAGATGCGTCTCCGTCCGCAGCGACACGGTGCCGGGATAGGCGGCGAATGCCGGCGTGATGCCGTAGGGCAGGACGGGGAAGACCGGCACGCCGAGCGGCGCTGCCGCTTCCAGCGACACGTTCTCGGACAGGATGCTGTCCACGCCGAGGCTGAGATAGGCGTGCTGCTCGGTGCTGCCGACCGGCACCACCGCGCGGTTGTCGGACCGGAGCCATTCCTCGACCTGCATCCAGTTCATCTCGGAAATTTTCATCGGATCTCCTTCAGTGCCGGAGGTTGGCGTGCCGGCCAACCACTACGGACAACGGGTTGTTGCGGATCAAACAGGAATCAGGAGGCGAAGGGAATCTGGTGCATTGCCGGCGGGCGCCAGCCGCTCGGAAATGCATCCGGCTTGGTGCCACATATGACGACATCCCCATCTCCAGCAGGAAGTCCAGCGGGCCCTCGAACCCCGCCACACTCAGCTGCGGTGTCCCCTGCCCGCCTGCGCTGGCAGCGGCGGCCTGGGGCTCGTCCGCCTCCGCGGCCGTGCCCAGCCCAGCCATCGCCGTGGTGCGGCACCAGCTCGAGATGCAGCGCCGGCCAGTTCCGTCACAGCAGGGCCCGCCAGGGCGACCAATCCGCCGACCAGAACTCGGCCGCCAGTTCCTCCGTCCGCCCGATGCCGCCCGTTCAGCGACCCGGCCAGCGTGCCGACCCGGCGCAGCGCCCGCGTGGTGCCCCACTGCGCCCAGGGCCAGGCGCGGCTGGCCGGGTCGTCGGTCCTGAGGTCGCATGTTCCTGCTTTGCTCGAAGAGCGCGATGCCGCAAGCGCCCGCCCCGGGGCATCGCACCGCCCGGACCGCGCGGCTGCCCGCCGCGGCACAGGGGCGGATTTGACGCCGGCTCGCAGCGGGCAGAATGATCCGCCGCCACGGGAAAACGGAGCGCGCGACGGCATGGCGGATACGCGGGAGGAGGCGGAAACCCTGGTGGGCATGGGGCTGGACGGCTGGATCGGCCGTGCGCGCGAGAGCATGGACGAGCTCACCGCCCCGGCCATGCGCCGCCTGGCCGCCACCCTGGACCGCCCCGGCCTGCCGCTGGAACACGGCTCCCCCGTGCCGCCGCATTGGCTGGCCGTGCTGTTCGACGACGCCGCGCCGCAATCCCGGCTCGGGCCTGACGGCCACGCGGAAAAGGGCGACTTCCTGCCCCCCGTGCCGCTGCCGCGCCGCATGCTGGCCGGCCGCCGCATGGCCTTCCAGCAGCCGGCCCGCATCGGCGACCGCCTGACCCGCCGGTCGGAGATCACGGCCATCGTGCCCAAGCACGGCCGCAGCGGCCGGCTGATCTTCGTGTCCCTGCGCCACACCACCACCGGCCCGCGCGGCGTGGTGGCGGTGGAGGAACAGGACATCGCCTATCGCGAGGCGGTGCGCGACGGCGCCGCCCCGCCGCCTCCCGTCCCCGAGCCGGACCCCGCCCCGGGCGAATGGGAAGAAGGCTTCGACCCCGACCCCGTGCTGCTGTTCCGCTATTCCGCCCTCACCTTCAACGGCCACCGCATCCACTACGACGCCGACTATGCCCGCGACGTGGAAGGCTATCCCGCACTGGTGGTGAACGGGGGGCTGAGCACCATGATGCTGCTGGAAGCCGCCGCCCGCCGCGCCGGCTCGCTGCCCCTGCGCGGCTACGCCGCCCGCACCGCCAAGCCGCTCTTTGCCGGGCGCCGCGCCCTGCTGCGCGGCACCGCTCCCGACGCAGAGGGCCGCGCCGCGCTGCGGGTGGTGGACGCCGGCGGCGCCACGGCATTGCGAATCGACGCGGAGTACGGCGCATGAGTGGCCCGCTTTCCGGCCTGCGGGTCCTCGACCTCACCTCCGTGGTGGTGGGCCCGACCTGCACGGGCGTGCTGGCCGAGCACGGGGCGGAGGTCATCAAGATCGAGGGTCCCGACGGCGACCTCCTGCGCCGCCTCGGCGGCAAGGGGCGCGAGCCCGGCATGTCCGGCAAGTTCCTCAACTTCAACCGCGGCCGCCGCTCGCTCTGCCTCGACCTCAAGCGCCCCGAGGGCAAGGCGGCGCTGCTGCGCCTGGCGGCCGGGGTGGACGTGCTGGCCACCAACATCCGCCCCGAGGCCCAGGCCCGCCTGGGCATCGACGCCGCCGCCCTGCGCGAGGCGGCGCCGCGGCTGATCCACTGCTCCATCGTCGGCTTCGGCACCGGCGGCCCTTATGCCGGCCGCCCCGCCTACGACACGGTGATCCAGGGCATCTCCGGCGTCGCTGCCTGCTTCGAGGCCTCCACCGGCGAGCCGCGCTACGTGCCCATGGTGATGGCCGACCACATCTGCGGCCTGATCGCGGCACAGTTGATCGGCTTCGCCCTGTATCGCCGCGAGAAGACCGGCGCCGGCGAAGCCATCGAGGTGCCGATGTTCGAGAACATGGCCGCCTTCGTGCTGATGGAGCACCTGGGCGCCATGACCTTCCGCCCGCCCCTGGGCCCGCCCGGCGACCAGCGCGTCCTCAGCCCCGAGGCCCGCCCCCTGCCCACCGCCGATGGCCATATCTGCGTCTCCGCCAACACCGACGCCCAGGCCTTCGCCTTCCTGGACGCGGTGGGCCGCCCCGAGCTGAAGGAGGACCCGCGCTTCAGCACCCTCTCGGCCCGCACGGCCAACACCAAGGACTACTTCGCCCTCCGCGCCACCGCGCTGCGCGGCAAGACCAGCGCGGAATGGCTGGAGATCTTCGACCGGCTGGACGTGCCCGCCACGCCCTACAACACGCTGGAAAGCCTGCTCACCGACCCGCAGCTGCGCGCCACCGGCATGTTGCGGGAAGAACGCCATCCCACCCAGGGCGACACCTGGGCCATCGGCTCGCCCAACCGCCTGTCCGGCGGCGAAGCCCCTGCCGGCCGCGCCGCCCCCCGCCTGGGCGAGGACGGCCCCGCCGTGCTGCGCGACGCCGGCTTCACCGAGGCCGAAGTCGCCGCCCTGCGCGAGAGCGGCGCGCTGCGGGAACCGGCCGAGCCGCACTGATCCGCTCGGGCCGCCCTCCGCATGGTCTCACGGGGGCGAGATCGGGTGGAGCCGGTTGGTCCTTTGGTGCTCTGACCGAGGCCAAGGGGGCTCTGCCCCCTTGGAGCCCCCGCGAGGAGCTTAGGCTCCTCGACCTCATGAGTGCCTCCGGCGGGGGCGGGATGATCCACGTCGGTCATCACTGACGACGTTGGCCAACCCGCCCCCGCCGGAGGCACTCAACGCGGGGTCCGGGGAGTTCGTAACTCCCCGGCTCGGGACAAAGGCTTCGCCTTTGCCCTGGGGTCCAGGGGCAGCGCCCCTGGCCAACGCCTGAACACCAAAGAACCGACCGAACCCACCCGAACCCGCCGGCGTCTGGACAACGGGGATCGCTACCCCGAGCCGTTCGAGCAGGGTCATGCCGCCTCCATGATCCGCCCGCCCATCGCAACAGGTTTCGGGCCCCCGCAGCCCGCACGCCGCGGCCGGGCGACATGGCCTCCGCCGGTCTCGCGCCGGCGCTGCCCGTCAGTCCGTCAGTGCCCGGACGCGGCCGGCGGCACCGGCACCGCCGTCGGCGGAACCGGCTTTGTCCGGGGCGGCTGCATGAAGACCTGGCCCGTGGCGTAGGACAGCAGCACGCGCCGCCCGTTCAGGAGATCCGCGCCGATCACCATCTCGGCCGCTTGGGGCAACCCGTCCACGATGCTGAGCACCGGCCCGCGTAGGACCTCGTCGCCGATCCGCAGCTCGCGGAAGCGGAAGCCGTAGCTGTTGGGCGGGGTGTCGCCGATGCCGACCACGCGGCTGGGCCGCGCCGTCGCGGGTGGCAGGGGCACGCCCAGCAGGCTCGCCGCGCGACGGGAAATCCGGGTGCGCTGGGCGCCGGTGTCCAGCAGGGCCGGAAGGCTCTGGCCGTTCAGCAGCACCCGCACGCCCAGCCGTCCGTTGGCGGATTGCCAGGACGGCAGCTGCGTGGCGCCCCCTTCCCAGGCGGGCCGTTCCAGGCGGCAGCGATCGGCGGGGAACAGCACGGCGCGGCGCTGGGAGAAGTCCAGTTCCACCGCGCCTGGCCCGAGCCCGTCCACGCCGAGGAAGCCGTCCACCGGAGCCTCGAAGACGTTTTCCATCAGCGGCACCGGTAATGCCGGCAAGGAAAGGGCGTCGCGCCGCAGACTGGCGAACTCGAACCGCGCCACGGCGACCACGGACGCCCGCACCTCGCCGGCCGAGCCGCGGGCCTGCGCGAACATCCCCGGCACAGCCGGAAGCTGCAGCCGCGCCGCACCCGGCGCCGTCAGGAAGAGCCCGGCCGCCCCGGTGTCCAGCAGCAGCCGCGCGTCCTGCCCGTTGAAGCGGGCTGGCACAACCGGCAGCCCTCGGTCCAAGGTAACGGGCACCACGTCGCCCTGCCCGGGGCCGCATTCCGGCACCACGGCGCAGCCGGCCGCCAGCGCTGGCAACAGCAGGAGCAGGCGGAATCGGGCGGGACGACGGGCCGGCATGAGATGTTTCCGTGGCACGGAAGCGCCCCGCCGGCCAGCAGGACGCAGCAGCAGGGAACCGGGCCCCAGGCAGGCCCGGCCGCAATGGGAGGAATACGAGATGGTCGAGCAACCCTGGCAGCACCCTGCCCCCGACCCGCAGGCCGGCAGCCCCGCCGCGGCGACTCCACCCCTGCCCCGCCGCCACCTCCTCGCCGCCAGCCTCGGCGCCGCGGGCCTGCTCGCCGCCCCGCGCCTCGCCCGCGCCGCTTGGCCCGATGACCGGCCCGTGCGCATCGTGGTGCCCTTCACCCCCGGCGGCTCCACCGACATCCTGGCCCGCGCCATGGCCCAGCGCCTGGGCGAGGAGCTGAAGCAGACCTTCGTGGTGGAAAACCGCGGCGGCGCCGGCGGCACGCTGGGGTCGGAGAACGTCGCCCGCTCCGCCCCCGACGGCTACACGCTGATGATGGGCCATATCGGCACGCTGGCGGTGAACCCGGGCCTTTATCCCAACCTCAGCTTCGACACCGCCACCGCCTTCGCTCCCGTGGTGCTGGTGGCGGTGGTGCCCAACGTGCTGGCGGTGAACCCGCGCGTCGTGCCCGCCGCCAATGTCGGGGAGCTGGTCGCCCTGGCCAAGCGCGAACCCGGCCGCTTCACCTACGGCTCGGGCGGCAATGGCAGCGCCGCGCATATCGCCATGGTCGCCTTCAACGAGGCCACGGGCACGCAGATGACCCACGTGCCTTATCGCGGCACGGCGCCGATGATGACGGACGTGATCGCGGGGCAGGTGTCCATGACCCTGACCGGCGGCCCGCCCGCCCTGCCGCCCGTGCGCGCCGGGCAGCTCAAGGCGCTGGGCGTCAGCAGCCTGCAGCGCCTCAGCAGCGCGCCCGACATCCCCACCATCGCGGAATCCGGCGTGCCCGGCTTCGACGCGGTGCAGTGGTACGGGCTGGTCGCCCCGGCCAACACGCCGCGCGCCATCATCGACAAGCTGAACGCGGAATCCATCCGCATCCTGCGCGAGCCCGCCCTCAAGGCCCGGCTGGAAGCCGAGGGCGCCGACGCCGATCCCGGCACGCCCGAAGCCTTCGGCGAGTTCATCCGCACGGAGCGCGAACGCTGGACCGCCCTGGTGCGCCGGGCCGCCGTCAAGGCAGACTAGGCCGCATGATCCCCCGCACCGCCGTTACCTGGCGCTCCCTCCTCTACGTTCCCGCCAACGTCCCCCGCTTCGTCGCGAAAGCGGCCGGCGCCGGGGCCGACGCGGTGATCCTGGACCTGGAGGACAGCGTCCCACCCGACCGCAAGCTCGAAGCCCGCGCCGCCCTGGCCGAGGCCGTGCCGGCGATCGCGGCCGGCGGTGCGGAAGTGCTGGTGCGCATCAACCAGCCGCTGCGCCTAGCCGTGGGCGACATCGAGGCCTCGATGGCCGCCGGCGCCCACGGCCTACTGGTTACCAAGTGCGAAGGGGCGCAGCACCTGCGCCTCGTCGCCGAAGCCGTCGCTTCCCTAGAAAAGACCCCCGGCACCACCCGCCTCGTCCCGGTGGCGGAGAGCGCCCGTGCCCTGTCCCGCTTCGACGAGATGGCCACCGCCGATCCGCGCGTCGTGGCCCTGCTGTTGGGCACGGAGGACCTCGCCGCCGATATCGGCTGCGAACCCGACGAGGAGGTCATGCTGCCGCTGAAGCACCGCATGGTGGTGGCCGCCGCCGCGGCCGGCATCACCGCGCTGGGCCTGCCCGGCACCGTCGCCACCTTCGGCGACGAGGCGCACGTCGCCGCCATGGCCCGCCGCGCCCGCCGCTTCGGCTTCGGCGGCGCCACCTGCATCCACCCCAAGCTGGTGCCCATCCTCAACGCCGCCTTCACCCCCGACGCGGAGGAGGTCGCCGCCGCCCGCCGCGTGGTGGACGGCGCCGCCGATGCCGCAGCCCAGGGCCGCGGCTCCGTCACCGTGGACGGCCGCATGGTGGACGAACCCGTGGTGCAGCGCGCCCAGCGCGTCCTCCGCCGCGCCGAAGCCGCCGCCCAGCGCGACGCCGCCCGCACGCCCGCCTGACCTTCACCGCGCGGCGCCGCCGGCCGGCCCCTTCCCGCTCCACCGGGTTTCGCGTTCCGGCGGCTCGGTCCGGCTTCTCGACAAGCGCGGTGTTCGGGGGGCTGGTGGGGGTTTGGCCCGGAATGTTCCGGCGTCGGCCAGGAGCGCTGCCCCTGGCCGACGCCAGTTCCCCCGGAACCAACCGCGCCACAGCCCGGCGATCGATACGCCGCCCCGCGCATCGGCCACGCACCCTCGACAACCCTGCCCGCCCCCGGCAGGCTCCCGGGAAACGGGCACCACCGGGAGGGACCATGGACCAGCGGGTCGAAGCCCTGCGCACCGCGCGCAACCCTCTGTTCAACGATCGCAAGCTGAAGCTCGGCACCTTCTGCACCAACCTCAGCGGCGGCTGCACCATGTCGGACATCCCCGGCATCCTGCAGGCCGACTGGCCCAGCAGCCTGGCGCTCGCGCAGCTCGCCGACGCGATGGAGTTCGAGGCGATCGTGCCGGTGGGCCGCTGGAAGGGCTTCGGCGGCAGCACCGACTTCAACGGCGCCGGCTTCGAGTGCTTCTCCTGGGCCTCGGCGATGGCCGCTTCCACCAAGCACTCCGGCATCTTCGCGACCTCGCACGTGCCCACCATCCACCCGCTGATGGCGGCCAAGCAGGCCACCACCATCGACCATGTCAGCAACGGCCGCTTCACGCTCAACGTCGTTACCGGCTGGTACCAGCCGGAGATCGAGATGTTCGGCGCGGCGATGATGGAGCACGACCGGCGCTACGACAGCGCCGCCGAATGGCTGCACGTCATCAAGCGCCTGTGGACGGAGGACGAGCCCTTCGACTTCGACGGCGAGTTCTACCACCTCAAGCAGGCGGTGGTGCGCCCCAAGCCGATCCAGAAGCCGCACCCGGCGGTGATGAGCGCCGGCGCCTCCACCAAGGGCCGGCACTTCGCCGCGAAATACGCCGATGTCGGCTTCACCAACCTCGACGCCCACGACCTCGACAGCCTGCGTGCCAAGGTGGACAGCTTCCGCGAGCTGGCGCGCAAGGAATACGGGCGCGAGATCCAGGTCTGGACCAATTCCTACATCTTCCACGGCGACACCGAAGCCGATGCCCGCCGCTACTACCATCACACCGTGCACGAGCGCGGCGACTGGGAAGGCGTGGAAAACCTCGTCTCCATCATGGGCATCAACTCGCAGTCCATCCCGGCGCCGGCGCTGCAAAACCTGAAGGAGCACTTCATCGCCGGCTGGGTCGGCTTCCCGCTGATCGGCACCTCCGACCAGATCGTGGACGGCTTGCAGACGCTGGCCCGCGCCGGCTTCGACGGCACGCTGCTGAGCTGGCCGCGCTACCTGGAGGACATGCGCCGCTTCCAGGCGGAAACCCTGCCGCTGGTGGTGCAGGCCGGGCTGCGCTGAACCCAGCGGCGGGAAGCGGGACGCACCGCGCGCCCCGCCCCGCTCGCCCTCACCCGTGCGGGCGCATCACGACCTTGGTGCAATGGTCCTTCTTGTCGCGGAAGGTGTTGTACAGTTCCGGCCCGTCTTCCAGCTTGGTGGTGCGGTGGCTGATGATGAAGGACGGGTCGATCTCGCCTTTCTGGATACGCTCCAGCAGCGGCTGCATGTAGCGGATCATGTGGGTCTGGCCGGTCTTCCAGGTCAGGCCCTTCTGCATGAAGGCGCCCAGCGCCACCGGCCCGACCTGCCCGGCAAAGACGCCCGGCATGGACACGATGCCGCCGGGGCGGCAGGCCAGGATCGCCTGATTCAGCGCGAAGGGCCGCTCCAGGCTGACGGTGTGGCTCATCACGCTGGACGCGACCTTCTGTATCAGCGTGTCGGCGCCGTGGCTTTCCAGGCCCACCGCCTCGATCACCGCGTCCGGACCCTGGCCCTGGGTCATCTCCATCAGGGTTTCCTGGACCTTGCCCTCGGCGAAGTCGATCGTCTCGGCGCCCGCTTGGCGCGCCAGCGCCAGCCGCTCCGGCACGGTGTCGATGGAGATCACGCGCTTAGCGCCCAGCAGGAAGCAGGACTTCACCGCCAGCACGCCCACCGGGCCGCAGCCCCAGATGGCGATGGTGTCGGTGGGTTTGATCTCGCAATGCTCGGCGGCCATGTAGGCGGTGGGGAAGATGTCGCTGAGGAACAGCACCTGCTCGTCGCTCAGCCCCTCGGGGATCTTCAGCGGCCCGACATCGGCATAGGGCACGCGCAGGTATTCCGCCTGCCCGCCGGGAATGCCGCCGGTGATGTGCGAGAAGCCGAACAGCGCCGCCAGCGGATAGCCGTACTGCTCCGCCTGCATCGCGCCGTTGGGGTTGGTGCGCTCGCAGCAGCTCCAGTTGCCCCATTTGCACTGCCGGCATTCGCCGCAGCAGATGGTGAAGGGCACCACCACGCGGTCGCCGACCTTGAGCTTCTTGTTGTCCTTCCCGACCTCGACCACCTCGCCCATGGTCTCGTGGCCCATCACGTCGCCGCTCTGCATGGTCGGCACGAAGCCGCCCATCAGGTGCAGGTCGGAACCGCAGATGGCGCAGGCAGTGACCTTGATGATGGCGTCCCGCCCGTGCTGGATCGTGGGGTCGGGAACCGTGTCGCAGCGGATATCGCCGCGGCCGTGCCAAGTCAGTGCCTTCATGGGGTTCGCTCCGCGTGGTGAAACAAAAAACGCGGAGGGTTAGCGACGGCGGCACCCCGCCGTTGCGGCAGGGACGGCCGATCACGCGATTGTCGGGACGGCGCCGCCGATATGCCCGGCCACCCGCCGGACGGCAAAGGGCCGCCGCGGCCCGAACCGCGGCGGCTTTCCCAGGCTGGGGCTGAACTCAGTACCGGCCGCGGCCTTCCACCCACACGCGGCGGCACACTTCGCGCACGCGGTCGGGGCCACGGCGCTGCACCACCACGCGCCGGCAGCGCGTCACCCAGCGCACGTCCTGCAGCAGGCCGTTGCCCTCCTCGGCGGTGGCGGTGGAAAGGCCCAGCACGGCGCCCGGAACCGGGGCGGCAGCCGCGCCGGTGGCGGACAGGCCGGCGCCGCCCAGGGCGAGCGCCAGAACCAGGGCGATGGAAGCTCCACGCTGCATCAGAAGTCTCCTCAGAAAGCGCCGGAAACGCCGGTCGCTGCGGCACAACTCCCGGATGCTGCTGTGGGTTCCCGGCAATTCCAGGGCGATTTGGCGGCCGGACTCCGGCAACCCTGCCGGCCATACGCCCGGTTGACAGGGGCGGGAGCGCGCCGCTACCCCGCCCGCCCACGCGCAACCTGCAGGAAAACCTCCCCGCCATGGCCCTTGCCTTCGTATTTCCCGGCCAGGGGAGCCAGGTCGTCGGCATGGGCCGCGACCTCGCCGCCGCCTTTGCCCCCGCCCGCGAGGTGTTTGAGGCGGTGGACGAGACCCTCAAGCAGCACCTGTCGCGCCTGATGTTCGAAGGCCCGGCCGAGGAGCTGACGCTGACCAGCAACGCCCAGCCGGCGCTGATGGCCGTGTCGCTGGCCGTGCTGCGGGTGCTGGAACGCGAGGGCGGCTTCGCGCTGCGCGACAAGGTGTCCCTGGTGGCCGGCCATTCGCTGGGCGAATACGCCGCCCTGGCCGCCGCCGGCTCCTTCGACATCGCCACCGCCGCCCGCCTGCTGCGCCTGCGCGGCGATGCCATGCAGGCCGCCGTGGCCCCCGGCCTGGGCGCCATGGCGGCGCTGCTGGGCGCCGAAGCCGAGCAGGCCCGCGACATCTGCGCCCGCGCCGCGCCGGAACCCGAGACCGGCCAACGCGAGGTGGTGGAGGTCGCCAACGACAATGGCGGCGGCCAGGTGGTGATCTCCGGCCACAAGGCGGCCGTGGAGCGCGCCATGGAGCTGGCCAAGGCAGAGGGGGTCAAGCGCGCCCTGCCCCTGCCCGTCTCCGCCCCGTTTCATTGCTCCCTGATGGCCCCGGCCGCCGAGGCGATGGCCGAGGCGCTGGGCGACACCGAGCTCGCCGTTCCGGCGGTTCCCGTGGTGGCCAACGTGTCCGCCGCCAAGGCCACCGACCCGGCAGCGATCCGCGACCTCCTCGTGCAGCAGGTCACCGGCACGGTGCGCTGGCGCGAGAGCATCGCCGCCATGACCGCCATGGGCGTGGACCGCTTCGTGGAACTCGGCGCCGGCAAGGTGCTGACCGGGCTGATGAAGCGCAACGCGCCCGACGCCACCGCCCTGGCCTGCGGCACCCCCGCCGAGATCGAGGCGGTGCTCAAGTCGCTCTGATGGGAAGGCCGGGGGAGTGAACTCCCCCGGACCCCCTCCTTTTTTCGGGGAGTTTGCGGGTGCGCCGCCGGCCACCCGCGCTCCCCAAGACTCCTGAAAATAGAAGGGGGTCCCGGGGGGATACCTCCCCCCGGCTTCCTTTTTCCCCGGCACGCCCAAGGAGACCCCACCCCATGTTCCGACTGGACGGCAAATCGGCGCTGGTCACCGGCGCCACCGGCAACATCGGCGCCGCCATCGCCCGCGCCCTGCACGCCCAGGGCGCCGAGGTCGCGGTCACCGGCCGCCGCGAGGCGGAACTCTCCGCCCTCGCCACCGAACTCGGCGAGCGCGTCATCGTCCTCCCCGCCGACCTGTCCGACCCCGCCGCCCCCGCCGCGCTGGTGGAAAAGGTGGAGAGCGAGCTCGGCGGGTTGGACATCCTGGTCAACAATGCCGGCCTCACCCGCGACGGCCTGGCGCTGCGCATGGGCGACAAGGACTGGAACGACGTGCTGGAGGTGGACCTCTCCGCCCCCTTCCGCCTGGCCCGCGCCGCCCTGCGCGGCATGATGAAGCGCCGCGCCGGACGGATCGTCTCCATCGCCTCCATCGTCGGCGTCACCGGCAATCCCGGTCAGAGCAACTACGCCGCCGCCAAGGCCGGGCTGATCGGCATGAGCAAGGC
Source organism: Roseomonas sp. BN140053 (assembly GCF_047690175.1). Taxonomy (NCBI): domain Bacteria; kingdom Pseudomonadati; phylum Pseudomonadota; class Alphaproteobacteria; order Acetobacterales; family Roseomonadaceae; genus Roseomonas; species Roseomonas sp. BN140053. The sequence continues at coordinate 46,639 of NZ_JBLLEB010000004.1, forward strand.
CCTGGCCCAGGAAGTCGCGACCCGCGGTGTCACGGTGAACGTGGTGGCCCCCGGATTCGTGAAGTCCGCCATGACCGACGCCCTGAACGACGCCCAGAAGGCCGCCATCATGGGCCGCATCCCCACCCAGCGCATGGGCAGCCCCGAGGACATCGCCGCCGCCGTCGCCTACCTGGCCTCCGACGAGGCCGCCTGGGTCACCGGCGTCACCCTGCACGTCAATGGCGGCATGGCGATGATCTGACCGGCCGGCCTGCTTCGGCGGGCTGGGACACGGTTGCTCCCTGATGACGCGGCCGAGGCCAGGGGCGCTGCCCCGGACCCTGCCGCGAAGCCCCCGCGCCGGACGGGGCCGCCCCGGTGTGGCTTCGCCGCCACGCCCACCGCCGCCCGAACATCGTGCCGGACACGGCCGGCCCGCCCCCGCGAGGCCGCCGGACGGCGAGGAAACGAGGCGAATCCATGCTTTGCGACCCGGCCCGGCAGCAGCTCCGCCCCCGGCCGCAACCGTGGCATTTCCGTGGCACCAGCACCCCTCTTCCCCTAGGCCACCCGAAGCTTACGTGATAAGGCCCGCCGCCCGTGCAGGCTGCCCCTGTGGGTGCACCCCTGCCCGATCCGGGTTTCAGGTGGGCTTCGGCCCTGCCGCAGGAGAAGAGAACCGCGCATGAGCGACACGGCTGACAAGGTGAAGAAGATCGTCGTCGAGCATCTCGGCGTCGAAGAGTCCAAGGTCACCGAGGGCGCGTCCTTTATCGACGACCTGGGCGCCGACAGCCTCGACACCGTCGAGCTGGTGATGGCCTTCGAGGAGGCCTTCGGCGTCGAGATCCCCGACGACGCGGCCGAGAAGATCACCACCGTCGGCGACGCGGTGAAGTACATCGAGGAGCACAAGGCGGCCTGATCCGGCCGTCTTTCCAGGTCCACGGCTAAGCCCACTGGGGGAAACAGGAAGTGTTCGGTCAGCTCACGACGCCCAGGCGGGTGGTGGTCACCGGCATGGGCATCGCCTGCCCGCTGGGTCTGGGCGTGGAGAATGTCTGGCGCCGGCTGCTGGCCGGCGAGAGCGGCATCCGCGCCATCCAGTCCTTCGACGTGAAGGATCTGCCCTCCAAGATCGCGGGGCAGATCCCGGCCGGCACGCGCGAAAGCGGCGGGCTGGACCTGAACGAGTGGATCCCGGTCAAGGACCAGAAGAAGATGGACCGCTTCATCCATCTTGCCATGGTCGCCGCGGCGGAAGCCGTGGAAGACAGCGGCTGGGTGCCGCAGACCGAGGAAGACCGCAACGTCACCGGGGTCATGATCGGCTCCGGCATCGGCGGCCTGCCCGCCATCTACGACGCGGCGGTCACCGTCAGCCAGGGCCGCTCCAAGCGGCTCTCGCCCTTCTTCATCCCTTCCGCGCTGATCAACCTGGCCTCCGGCCACATCTCGATCCGCTACGGCTTCAAGGGGCCCAACCACGCCGTGGTCACGGCCTGCGCCACCGGCGTCCATGCGCTGGGCGACGCGGCGCGGCTGATCTCCTTCGGCGATGCCGACGTGATGGTGGCCGGCGGCACGGAAGCCGCGGTCAGCGAGATCGGCATGGCCGGCTTCGCCGCCTCCCGCGCGTTGTCCACCGGCTTCAACGACGACCCCGCCAAGGGCTCGCGCCCCTGGGACAAGGACCGCGACGGCTTCGTGATGGGCGAAGGCGCCGGCGTCGTGGTGCTGGAGGAGCTGGAACACGCCAAGGCCCGCGGCGCCAAGATCTACGGCGAGGTGATCGGCTACGGCATGTCCGGCGATGCCTATCACATCACCGCCCCGGCCGAGGGCCATGACGGCGCCTATCGCGCCATGAAGGCCTGCCTGCGCTCCGCCGGCATCGCCCCGACCGATATCCAGTACATCAACGCCCACGGCACCTCGACGCCAATGGGCGACGACCTGGAGCTGGAAGCGGTGGAGAAGCTGTGGAACGGCGACGCCGACAAGGTGGCGATGAGCTCCACCAAGTCGGCCATCGGCCACCTGCTGGGCGCGGCCGGCGCGGTGGAGGCGATCTTCTCGCTGCTCGCGATCCGCGACAACGTGGCGCCGCCGACGCTGAACCTCGAAGAGCCCTCGCGCCCCTCCGCGGTGGACCGCGTGCCCCTGGTGGCCCAGGAGCGTCCGATCGAGGTGGTGCTGAGCAATTCCTTCGGCTTCGGCGGCACCAACGCGTCCATTCTGTTCCGCGGCGCCCCCTGAACCGGGGCGGCCGGGCGCCCGTCGCCTGGCCTCCGCTACTCCCCGCGGCGCCACCCGGCCCGCGGCGGCGCTGCCCCGGCACCGCCTCCGCCCCCGCCTCGCGGTGGCCGCCCTGCGACCTTCCCCACGCGATGGCCGACCTGCCGCCCGATGCGGCGTCGCCCGTGACGCGCCGGCACGGCTGCGCGGCGGCCGCAACCCCGCCGTGTGGCGGCGGCGCGCTCCGCCCTCGCCGGACGGTTCCGGGCGCCGGGCTTCTGCTCTAGACGGCAGCGGATGCGCCTCCTGCGAAGCCTGCTGCTCCTCCTGCTCCTGCTCGCGCTGGGCGCGGGCGGTGCCGCCTGGTGGGGGTGGCAGCGCTTCGGCGCCCCCGGCCCGCTGGCCGAACCCACCCCCGTCGTGGTGCCGCGCGGCGGCACCGGCGCCATCACCGACGCCCTGCGTGAGCGCAACGTGATCGATGACGCGCGCGCCTTTTCCCTGGCCGCCTGGGTCACCCGCGCGGAAGGCCCGCTGCGGGCGGGCGAATACCTGTTCCCCGCGCACGCCTCGCTGCGCGACGTGCTGGAGGTGCTGCGCCGCGCCCGCCCCGTGCAGCGCCGGCTGACCATCCCCGAAGGGCTGAACGCCCGCCAGATCGCCGCCCTCCTGGACCGCGCCGAGGGCCTGACCGGCGAAACCCCCGCCCTGGACGAGGGTGCGGTGCTGCCCGACACCTACAGCTACCAATGGGGCGACGCGCGCACCCCGCTGCTGCGCCGGGCCGAGCGCGCCATGGACGCCGCCCTGGCGGAAGCCTGGGAAGGCCGCGCCCCCGACCTGCCCCTGGCCTCGCCGCGCGAGGCGCTGATCCTGGCCAGCATCATCGAGCGCGAAACCGGCAAGCCCGAGGAGCGGCCGCGCGTGGCGGGGGTCTTCATCAACCGCCTGCGCCGCAACATGCCGCTGCAATCCGATCCCACCGTGGCCTATGCCGCCGCCGATGGCGGCGTGCTGGAACGCGCCCTGACGCGGGCCGACCTGGACCGCGACCACCCGTTCAACACCTACCGCAACCGCGGCCTGCCCCCCGCCCCCATCGCTGCTCCCGGCCGCAACAGCCTCCGCGCGGCCACCCGGCCCGACGTCACGGAGGAGCTGTACTTCGTGGCCGACGGCAGCGGCGGCCACGCCTTTGCCCGCACACTAGACGAGCACAACCGCAACGTCGCCCGCTGGCGCGCCCGCAACGCCGCCGCCGGTCCTGCCGCCCCCGGAGCCCCCGCGCCGCCTGCCACCCCCGGAACGCCCGCGGCCTCCGCCGTGCCGGCAGCACCAGCAGCGCCCTAGCGCCCCTAGCCGCCCGCAGCGCCCCTAGCGCGGCGGCGTGCCCCGGCGCAGCGCTGGTGCCTAGCGTGGCGGCGGCGCGGCCGGCAGCGCGGGGCTGGTGGCCGCCGCACCCGCGGCCCCCGGGGCCGCACTCGCGGCCCCCGGGCTGGCGGCGCCCAGCAGCCGCAGCAGCGCCGCCATCTCCTCCGGATCGGTGACCCGCTGCGTCGGCATGCGGGTGCCGGGGGTCACCACGTCGGGGCCACGGGTGAACAGGTCCGCCACCGTGTCGGGCGTCCACAGGATGTCGCCCCGCGCCAGCCGCTCGGAATACGCGTAGCCCGGCAGGCTGCCCATGCGGCGGCCGAACACGCCCCCCAGGTGCGGCCCCGCGCGGGGGACCTCCGCCGCGTCCAGCGCGTGGCACACGGCGCAGGCGCGAAAGGCCCGGGCGCCGCGCGGGTCCGCCGCCAGGATCCGCGCTTCCGCCGAGGCGCCCGCCACCGGCCCGGGCCCGTCCAGCGCCTGGCCGCCGCGCACCGCCCAGCGGCGCACCCGCCCGTCGCTGCCGCCGGTCCAGGCCGTGCCGCCATCGGGCGACAGCGCCACGGACCAGACCGGCCCGCCCTCGCCCGCCAGGGTTTGCCGCAACCGCCCGTCCGGCAGGGACCAGAGCGTCACCACCCCCGGCAGCGAGGCCGCCGCCAGCAGCCTCCCGTCCGGCGTGGCCGCCAGCGCCGTCACCGGCCGCGTCCCGGCGGCCAGCTCGCGCCGCCGGCCGTCCGGGTCCAGCAGCACCAAACCCCCACCGGCGGTGCCGACCACCAGCAGGTCTCCCGGCAGCGGCAGCAGCGCCGTGACCGGCAGGCCGAACTGCGCCAGCACCTCCACCCCGCCCTCCGGCCGCCAGAGCCGCACCATCCCCTCCGCCCCGGCCGCCACCGGCTGACCGTCGTCGCGCAGGGCCAGCGCCGTGGCCGCGCCCGGAACCAGCCGCCGCACCTCACCCGTGCCGAGGTTCCGCAGCCGCAGCTCGCCGTCCCGCCCGCCCGAGAACAGGGTGGCCCCGCGCAACGCCAGGGCGGCCACCGGGGCGCCGGCGGCCTCCAGCCGCCGCGGCGGCGCCTCCGGCCCGATGGCGGGCCAGAGGATCACCTGACCATCCTCGCCGCCGCTGGCCCAGCCGCCATCCGGCAGGGGAAGCGCCGCCGTCACGCCGCCGGAATGCGCCAGGACGGCGCGCGGCGGACCGCCTGGACCGCGCGGCGGCGCCTCCGGGCCGTTTCCGGGAACACCGTCCGGGAAGGCACGTCGCGGCGCCGGCGCGGCTTCCGCCCCGGCCGGCACCGCCTCCTGCACCACCAGCCGGCCATCGAAGCCGCCCGACAGCAGCCACGCACCATCCGCGGACAGCGCCAGGACCCGCACGGGGCCGCCATGCAGGACGGGCTGCGCCCAGGTGGGCCAGGCGAGTGCCAGCAGCAGGATGGTCAGGGCGATCCGCATCGCCGGCACCTTGCCAGTTCCTGCCCGTCCCCGCTCCTCCGCCAGCGCCGGGCATCTAGACGAACCGGGCCTGGCACCGGCACGACGCGGTGCCCTGTGGGCCGCACCCGCCCGCGCAATTGCCGCACCGGAGGGACTCCGCGCGCGCGGAGTCCCTCCGGCTTTCGCGGCGTTAGCGTTTCGAAATGCTCGGTGCATAGCCACAACGCCGTCGACACGCCGCCCAGGAGATTGCGCGACCCGGCCCGGCCCCCATCATCCCGCCGACTGGGTTAGTTTCATCTCCCAATGGTTTCGGCGCCGGGTAATTCTCGCAAGGCGTTCACGCCGCCCTCCCTTTGCGCGGAGATGGCGTGGTGCTTTGCGAAATATCGCCGAAGCCGGACCATCCCGCCCCGCAACACGAGGATTGAGAATGTCTTTTCTGCCCACACTGGCACCCGAATCGCCCGACAATCTTTTTCTGTCCACGTCCCGCCGCGATCCGCGCAGCGTGATGGAGGAACGCCTGCCGCAATTCCTCCAGCCCTTCCTGACCTGGCTCACCGCGAAGCCCGCCCCGGGCGAGGAGATGCCGGAACGTCCCGCCACGCGCTTCGTCACCGAAGCGCTGGTCTGGACGCTGGCCGGCGCCCTCATCAGCGCCCTGGCGCTGCGCCTGCAGATGCCGCTGCCGGTTGCCGGGCTACTGCTGTTCCTGGGCCTCACCGCCACCTCCTCGGGCCTCGGCGTGTTCCAGGTCGTGATCTTCCACCACTGCTCGCACGGCACCGTATTCAAGTCGCGCGAGCGCAACCGCAGCGTCGGCCGTCTCGTCTCATCTCTGCTCCTGTTCAAGCGTTTTGAGGATTATCAGCGCGAGCACATGCTGCATCACAGCGCCAACAAGCTGCTGACGGAGGAAGACGAGTTCACCGGCTTCGTGTTCGGCATCTGCAAGTTGGAACCCGGCGTCTCGAAGTCCGAGCTGTGGCGCCGCGTGGCAATCAACCTCGTCTCCCCCGCTTTCCACGGCCGCTTCCTGTTCAAGCGCATCAAGTCCGCGATGTTCGGCGGTGACCGCCGGCACGACTGGACCAGCCGCTTGGCCTGGGGCGGCGCCTTCGCCCTCGCCGCCGTCACCGGCACGATGACGGAGTTCCTGGTGGCCTGGGTGCTGCCGGTGACCGTGCTGCTGCAGATCGCCACCGTGTTCCGCATCCTCTGCGAGCACCGCTTCCCCGAGGTCGAGCTGATCGCCGCCCGCGGCAAGGCCTTCGTCTGCGCCTCCACCACCGGCGTGTTTCCCGGCGCCATGCCGCCCGACGAATCCGCGGCCAGCCTGCGCGGCGCCGTGCTCTGGGCCGGCTGGTGGCTGAACACGCTGACGATCACGATGTTCTCGCGGGTCTTCGTGATGGTGGGCGACGCGCCCTGCCACGACTACCACCACCGCCGCCCCGCCAACCGCAAATGGACCAGCTACGCCCACGCCCGCCAGCAGGACTCCGACGCCGGCTCGCCCGGCTTCCCGGCCGGCTACACGGAGAACTGGGGCCTGTTGCGCGCCGTGGACCGCAACCTCGCCACCCTCGCCGCCACCCCGCCGGGCATGGTCGCCTGAGCGCGCGAGCCTTCGCCGGTGGGCGGGCGGAGTCCGGGGGCGGGTGGGGCCGTTGCTCCCTGGTGTTCGGGCCTGGACCAGAGGGGCTCTGCCCCTCTGGACACCCCGCGAGGAGCTTAGGCTCCTCGACCTCATGAGTGCCTCCGGCGGGGGCGGGATGACAGGCGGCCGTCATAATGGACCGCGCTGTCCAACCCGCCCCCGCCGGAGGCACTCAACGTGGGGTCCGGGGAGTTCGTAACTCCCCGGCTCGGGACAAAGGCTTCGCCTTTGCCCTGGGGTCCAGGGGCAGCGCCCCTGGCCAACGCCAGACCGCCAGAGAGCAACCGCATCACCAGCCCTTCCGGGAAACCCGCCGCCCTCCCGGCACCGGCTGCCGCCCTCGCGCGCCACGGCCGGACGGGAGGGCGGCACGTTGACGGGCGGGCGCTGATTGGTTGGTATCCAGCCGGCCTGGCTGGGCAATCGGGTGTGCGCGCGTCCCGGCCGCGGGGGATGCGATGGTGAATGGCAGCGGCTGGCAGTTCTGGATCGACCGCGGCGGCACCTTCACCGACATCGTGGCGCGCGCCCCGGACGGCACGCTCACCACGCACAAGCTGCTCAGCGAGAACCCCGGCCGTTACCGCGACGCCGCGGTGGCCGGCATCCGGCAGGTGCTGGGCGTGCCGCCCGGCCAGCCGATCCCGCGGGGCCTGATCGACGCGGTGAAGATGGGCACTACGGTGGCCACCAACGCGCTGCTGGAGCGCAAGGGCGCGCGCTGCCTGCTGCTGGTGAACCGCGGCTTCGCCGACGCGCTGCGCATCGGCAACCAGGCGCGGCCGCGGCTCTTCGACCTGCAGGTGACGCTGCCCAGCCTGCTCTACGAACGCGTGGCGGAGATCGGCGGCCGCGTGGCGGCGGACGGCGCGGAGGTGGAAGCGCTGGACGAGGACGCCGCCCGCGCCGCCCTGCGCGACGCTCGCGCCGCGGGCATCGAGTCCTGCGCCATCGCGCTGATCCACGCCTGGAAATACCCGGCCCAGGAAGCCCGGCTGGCGGAACTGGCGCGCGAGGCAGGCTTCCCGCAGGTTTCGGCCAGCCACGCGGTCAGCCCGCTGCTGGGCCTGATCCCGCGCGCCGACACGGCCGTGGTGGACGCCTATCTCTCGCCGATCCTGCGCCGCTACGTGGAAGGCGTGGCGGCGGAGCTGGGCGACACGCGGCTGTTCTTCATGCAGTCCCACGGCGGGCTGACGGAGGCCGCGCGCTTCGGCGGCAAGGACGCCATCCTGTCCGGCCCGGCGGGCGGCATCGTCGGCGCCGCGCGCACCGCGGCGATGGCGGGGCTGCACGACATCATCGGCTTCGACATGGGCGGCACCTCCACCGACGTCGCCCTCTACGCCGGCGGCTTCGAGCGCGCCTTCGACACCGCCGTCGCGGGCGTTCGCATCCGCGCGCCGATGATGGCGATCAACACGGTGGCCGCCGGCGGCGGCTCGATCCTGCGCTTCGACGGCGCCCGCTTCCGCGTCGGCCCGGAAAGCGCCGGCGCCGATCCCGGCCCGGCCGGCTACCGGCGCGGCGGGCCGCTCACGGTGACGGACGCCAACATCTGCGTCGGCAAGGTGCAGCCGGCGCATTTCCCGGCGATCTTCGGCCCCGCCGGCGACCAGCCGCTGGACGCGGACGCGGTGCGGCACGGCTTCGCCGCCCTGGCGGCGGACGTGTCGCGCACCACCGGCCGCCCCCAGGATCCCCGCGAGGTCGCGGAAGGCTTCCTGCGCATCGCCGTGAACAACATGGCCAACGCCATCCGGCAGGTGTCCACGCAGAAGGGCCACGACCTGTCCCGCTTCGCGCTGCAATGCTTCGGCGGCGCCGGCGGGCAGCACGCCTGCCTGGTGGCCGACGAGCTGGGCATGGACACCGTGTTCCTGCATCCCTTCGCCGGCGTGCTCTCGGCCTACGGCATGGGGCTGGCGGACCAGACCGTGCTACGCGAGCAGGCGGTGGAGGTGCCGCTGGACGCCGCGGCGATCCCTACCCTGCGCGAACAGGCCGAAGCCCTGGCCGAGGACGCCGCGCGGGTGCTGGCCGAACAGGGCGCCGACCCGGCCCGGGTGGAACGGCGCCACCTGCTGCACCTGCGCTACGCCGGCACGGAAGCCTCGCTGGCCGTGGAGCTCGGCGAGTTGGACGCGGTGCTGGCGCAGTTCACCGCCGCGCACCGCGCCCGCTTCGGCTTCGCCACGCCGGAACGCCCCGTCACTGCCGGCGCTGTCGCCGTGGAGGTCACGGCCCGCGGCGAGCCCGTCACCGAAGCCGCCCCGCCCCCGCGCAGCGAGGGCACGCCGACGGTCATCGACCGCGTCCGCGTCTGGAGCGGCGGGCGCGAGCACGACACCCCCGTGCTGGCCCGCGAAACCCTGCGCCCCGGCGACAGCATCCCCGGCCCGGCGCTGATCCGCGAAAGCACCGCCACCACCGTGGTGGAGCCCGGCTGGCGCGCCGAGGTGACGCCCCGCGACCACATGATCCTGCGCCGGGCGGAACCGCGTGCCACCGCCGTCGCGGCGGAGGGCGGGCGCGCCGATCCCGTGCTGCTGGAACTGTTCAACAACCTCTTCATGAACGTCGCCGAGCAGGCCGGGGTGGTGCTGCAGAACACCTCGCTCAGCGTCAACATCAAGGAACGGCTGGATTTCTCCTGCGCGGTGTTCGACGGCGCAGGCAACCTCGTGGCCAATGCGCCGCACGTGCCCGTGCATCTCGGCGCCATGGGGGAGAGCGTGCGGACGGTGCTGCGCCGCCGCGGCGACACGCTGAAACCCGGCGACGTGGTGGCGCTGAACGACCCCTCCAACGGTGGCACCCACCTGCCCGACGTCACCGTGATCACCCCGGTTTTCGCCCCCGACGGGCGGGAGATCCGCTTCTTCCTGGGCAGCCGCGGCCACCACGCCGATATCGGCGGCCTCACCCCCGGCTCCACCCCGCCGAACTCCCGCACGCTGGAGGAGGAGGGCGTGGTGATCGACGACTTCCTGCTGGTGGATGGCGGCGTGTTCCGGGAAGCCGAGTTCCGCGCGCTGCTGCTATCGGCGCGCTATCCCGCGCGCAGCCCGGACGTGAACGTGGCGGACATCAAGGCGCAGGTCGCGGCCAACGAGAAGGGCGCGGCGGAACTGGCCCGCGTCGTGGAGCGCTACGGCTGGGACACGGTGCGGCGCTACATGCAGCACGTCATGGACAATGCCGAGGAGAGCGTCCGCCGCGTCATCGACCGGCTGGAGGACGGCGCCTTCAGCTACACCATGGATGACGGCACGCCGCTGCGCGTGCGCGTTTCCGTGGACCGCGCTGCCCGCAGCGCCACGGTGGATTTCTCCGGCACCGGGCCGCAGCGGCCCAACAACTTCAACGCGCCGCTGGCCGTGACCTATGCCGCCACGCTCTACGCCTTCCGCTGCCTGGTGGGCAGCGACATCCCGTTGAACGAGGGGTGCCTGAAGCCGCTGCACCTGATCATCCCGCCCGGCAGTTTCCTGGCGCCGCGGTCCGGGGCGGCGGTGGTGGCGGGCAATACGGAAGTGTCGCAGGCCGTGTGCAACGCGCTGTTCGGGGCGCTGGGCGCCGTGGCCTCCGCCCAGGCCACCATGAACAACTTCCTATTCGGCGACGCCACGCGCCAATACTACGAGACCATCTGCGGCGGCACCGGCGCCGGTCCCGGCTTCCCCGGCACCGCCGCGGTGCAGACGCACATGACCAACACTCGCATGACCGACCCGGAAATCCTGGAGCTGCGCTTTCCCGTGCGGCTGGAGGAATTCTCCATCCGCCGCGGCTCGGGCGGTGCTGGCCGTTGGCAGGGCGGCGACGGCGCGACGCGGCGGCTGCGCTTCCTGGAACCCATGACGGCGGTGATCGTGGCCTCCCGCCGCCGCGAAGGACCCTTCGGCCTGGCGGGCGGCTCGGCCGGCGCGGTGGGACTGCAATGGGTGGAACGCGCCGACGGCTCGCGCGAGGCGCTGGGTGGCACCGACCGGGCGGAACTCGCGCCGGGCGAGGTCTTCGGCATCCAGACGCCCGGCGGCGGCGGCTACGGCTGAGCGCCCGCGCCGCCCGCGTCAGACGCGCGGCAGCGGGGTCACCACACGTCGGGCTCTTCCGGCACGGGCTCGCCGGGCGTGTGCGGCGACCAGTGGGACGGGCGTACCTCCCGCGGCGGGTCCTCCGCCGTGACCCAGGTGTCGTAGCCGGCGACCTGCCCGGGCTGCGGTCCGGCCTCCGTGGCCACGAAGCGGGTGTAGCCCAGCACCACCCCTTCGCCGTCGTCAAACAGCCAGACCGGATCGGGGGAGAATTTCGGGACGGTGTCGATGGTCTGCCATCGGATCATCGGGGAAACGCCTCTGCAGTCGGGCGGCGGAGCCGGCCCGGGGGGACCTGCCCAGAACGGCATGCCGCGGCCGGAGTTTGCCGCGACCGCACGGGCACCGGACCGGACCCGCGCCGGCCGGAAGCCGCCGCAAGGGCGAAGCGGGTCCGCGGCCCCCGAGCCGGAACGGTTCCCGGGCCGGCACGTTCAGCCCGGAGCCGGTTTTTAGCGGTAGCTCCCCGCCGGCTGCGCCGGGCCGGACACCGGCAACGGCATCGCCAATTGTCCCGGCACTTCGTCCGGCTCCTCGTCCGCGCCGCCCTCGGGCAGCACCGGCCAAGCCAGGGCGCGCAGCAGCCCGCGCGGTGGCACGGCGACCGGCCGGCGCGCGTCGCGCGGCCCACATGCCTCGGGCGCGTCCCGCGACCCGGGCGGCCGCTGCGCCACCAGCGCACCCACGGTGCGGGCCGCCTCGCGCTCCACCAGGGGCAGCGGCCAAGCCGGGTGATGGTCGCGGAACAGTTCCACCGCGGCGGCCCAGGCGAGGCCCTCGGGGGCGCCTCGTGCCAGTTCCCGGCGGAACAGCGCGGCGGCCGCGCGGGCCGCCAGCACGTCGAGCGAATCGGGGGGAGGAAGGGTGTCGCTGGCCATGGGCGAAGGCTAGCGCAGACTGGAACATTAAGGGAACATCAATCTGTCCTCGGGACCCCCAGCACCCGCGGCCAGGGGTGCGCCGCGGGACGCCTCCCCGGCCGCGGGACGGCGTTCTAAGCTGCCGGCGCCCCCCCGGCGGGGCTCGCGAAACGGAGGAAGCCGCCATGGCCAGCCAAACCAGCCCGGCGCGGGGCCCGATGCCCCGCGCGGACACCGTGGGCAGCCTGCTGCGCCCGGCGGTGCTGCACCAGGCGCGGCACCGCTTCGCCGCCGGCGAGATCGATGCCGCGGCCCTGCGGCAGGTCGAGGACGCGGCGATCCGCGAGGTCGTGCGGCTGCAGGAGGAGGTCGGCCTCCCCGTGGTGACGGATGGCGAGTTCCGGCGGGAAAACTGGTGGATCGACTTCGTGTCCCGGCTCCGCGGCGTCGAGATCCGCGACGGCGCCAGCCCCTCCGCCGGGAGCGGCCCGGCCACGGACGAGCACGGCCACGACCACGACCACGGGCATGACCATGGTCATGCCCAAGGCTACGTGCCCAAGCAGGTGCTGACGGTGTCGCGCATCGGCGCGGACGGCCCGGTCACCGTGGCGGACTACGCCTTTCTGGCCGCGGCGACGGACCGGCTGGCCAAGGTCACCCTGCCCTCGCCCACCCGGCTGCACTTCCACGGCGGGCGCGGCGCGGTGTCGCGCGACGCCTATCCGGACATCGAGGAATTCTTCGCCGAGGTCGCCGCGCTGTACCGGCGCGAGATCGCGGCGCTGGAAGCCGCGGGCTGCCGCTACATCCAGATCGATGACCCGATCCTGGCCTATTTCCTCAGCCCCCGCATGCGCGACGGCGTGCGCGCGGAAGGCGACGATCCGGACGCGCGGCTGCGGCGCTACGTCCGGCTGGTCAACGACTGCATCCGCGACCGCGCCCCGGACACGCGGGTCGGCATCCATATCTGCCGCGGCAATGCGCGCAGCCTCGCCTTGTCCGAAGGGCCCTATGACGGCCTGGCGGAAGCCTGCTTCGGCGAGTTGGCGGCCGACCGCTTCCTGCTGGAATACGACGACCCGCGCTCCGGTGGCTTCGAGCCGCTGCGGCTGATCCCGCGAGGCAAGGAGGTCGTGCTCGGCCTGGTCACCACCAAGCATCCCGGGCTGGAAAGCAAGGACGCGCTGAAGCGCCGCATCGACGAGGCCGCGCGCTTCCTCGACCCCGAGCAGATGGCGATCAGCCCGCAATGCGGCTTCGCCAGCGTGGTGGAGGGCAACGCGATCGGCCCGGCGGACCAGCTCGCCAAGCTGCGGCTGGTGGTGGAAACGGCGCGGGAGGTCTGGGGCGGCTGAACGGCCGGCACGTCGCCATCCGCACCGCAGCCCCGCGGCCGGGAGCGGCCGCCCCTTGCACCGGAACGTCCCCGGCCCCCCGCCTCCCCGCGAAGGCCGCGGCTTGGCGTTGCCCCGCCGCTGGGCGACCATGCGCCGCGCCGGAGGAGATCAACCGATGCGCGCGCCATGCCGTTCGACCTGGGGCCTGCTCGCCCTGCTGGCCGCCTTTCCCGCCAGCCTTCCCGCCCTGGGCCAGACGCCCTCCCCCACCGAGGCGGGCGGGGTGATCGCCGTGGGGGCGGAAGCCCGCCGCCGGCTGCCCGCCACCGTGTCGGACGCGGCCGTCACGATCGAGGTGCACGGGCGCGACATCCGCGCCACCGCCACCGCCCTGGCGCAGCGCTCGCAGACCCTGCTGACCTTCCTGCGCGCCCAGGGGGCGGAGCGGCTGCGCACGGAGGAAACCGGCTTCGAGCCGGAGCTGCAGGAGGTGCGCGGCCAGCCCGACCGCATCAAGGGCTACACCGGCCGCGGCACGGTGTCCTTCCGTACCCTGCCGGACCGCCTGCCCATCCTGCTGTCCGGCAGCCTGGAGAACGGCGCCACCGGCCTGTCGCAATCCGGCTCCCTGCCGCGGGAGGAAGAAGTGGAGGCCGCACGGCAGGAACTGGCGGCGGAGGCGACCCGCACCGCCCTGGCCCGGGCCCGCGCGGTGGCCGCTGCGGCGGACGCGCGCGTGGCGGGCGTGGGCCGGATCGAGGTCGATCCCTCCGGCCTGCCGTCGCCCTTCGGCGACCCGGTGGCGATGCGGATGGAGCGCGCCCGGGCGCCGGTGCCGGCCATGGCCTCCGCGGCCGGGGAAGCGGAGGTTTCCGTGCGGGTGCTGGTCACCGTCCGGCTGGCCCCGGGCAGCGGCGGGGGCGGCGCGGGGAACTGAGCGCGCGTGGAGGCGGCACTCGGCCCGGTCCACTACGCCCTGGCGGTGCCGGCGCTCGGGCCGGCGGATCACCTCCGGCTGCAGGGCCTGCTGCTGCGCGCCGCGACCGGTCCCCGGCGGGGCTGGGGCAGCAACCTCGCCGGGCTCCTCGGCGGCAGCGTCGTGGGCGGCCTGGGCGGCTATCTCGCCGCCGCCTGGGACCTGCAGGCCGGGCTCTGGGTGGTCAGCACCCGGCACGCGGGCTGGAACTGGGAGCTGGATGGTCTGGGCGCTTTCCTGGCCGCGCTGGGCCTGGTGGCGGCCACGCTGCTGGGCATGGCGCTGTTGCTGCGCGGCCGGCAGCGGCGGGCACTGCGGGCTCTGCACGCGGCGGGCGGCGAGATCTTCGGCGCCCATGAGCTGCTGCTCGGCGAGGCCGGGCTGCTGTGGCGCAACCCGAGCCGGACGCTGTTCGTGCCCTGGTCGCGCCTGACCGGCGCGGCGCGGAAGGACGGGATGCTGTTCCTGCTGGCCGACCGGATCAGCGCCTTCTGGCTGCCCGAGGCACTGCTGGCAGGGCATCCCGACCGGCCGGGGATCGAGGCATTGCTGCGCCGGCACGTCGCCCTGCCGTGACCCGTCCCGCCCCGGCCGCGCGGCCCGGCCGCCTCGGGCTCGCCCTGCTGGCGGTGCTGTTCTACGGCCTGCGCTTCGCCGCCTCCTGGCTGGTGCTGGCGCGCGTCGGTGCGGACCGCTTCGACCCGCACGGCTTCGGCCTGCTGGGCGACGCGCTGCTGCTGGCGGTGCTGGCGCTGCCCCTGCTGGTGCTGCTCCGGTGGATCCTGCGCCGCCGCCGGCCCTGGCGCGGCCTGCTCGCCCCCGCCTCGGCGCCGGGCTGGACGGCGCTGTCGGTGCTGCTGCTCCTGCTGCTCGGGGCGCCCTTGCCGGGGCAGGTCTGGGCGCTGCTGCTGCTGCCGGTCGCGGCGTCCTGGCCCGTGCTGCTGGCCGTCCTGTTCTGGTTCGCGACCTGCGCCGCGCTGCGCGCCCTGGCCGTCGCCCCACCGGGGCCGGACCGGTGAGGCCGGAAGGGCTGCACGGGCCGACGGAGGACGACCGCTGCGCCCTGCGTGCCATCGCCGCCGCGCGGCGCGGCATGGCGCCGGCTCCACCGTCCTGGGCGGCGGACGAGGCGCTCGCCCTGGCGGCCGCTGACCGCCGCAACGGGTTCGCGGCGCGCGGCCTGGCCTGGCTGGCCTGGGCCTATAACCGGTCCCCGCTGCGCGAGGCCGTGGAGCTGTTGGACTGGCCGCCGCTGATCCTGGAAGGCGTGCTGCCGCCGCTCGGACGCTGGCTGGCCTTTCTTTCCCTGCCCGCCGATCGGGCCGCCGCCTACCGGCTGGCCGCGCGAAACGCCCCGCGGCGCAACTCGGGCTGGGCGGGGTGCCTGGTGGCACTGCCGGTCTGGGTGGAGGTCACCGCCCTGGTGCTCTGGGCCCTGACGGCGAGCGTTTCCGGGGGGTAGCCGGCACGCCGCCCGCAGGCGGCGCGCCGGTACCGGGTCGGGCCTTAGCCGAGCAGCGCGTCCGGCTGCAGCGAAAGGCCGTTCACCGCCAGCTGCTGCACGTAGCCCTGGCTCTCGGGAGAGTCGAGGAAGGACTGCACCACCTGGCCGCGGCTGCCGCCGCCGCTGAGGACGCTGGTGTAGTAGTCGATCTCCTCCGTGGTGCCGGCGCGCCCGAAGGCATCGCCGTAGAGCGACGTGACGAAGTCGGCGTCGCTCTGGCTGCCGTGCCGCTGGGCGAACTCGGCGCTGCCGGCAAAGGTCTCGCCCAGCTGCCCCGCGGTGATGGTGCCGTTGGCGATGCTGCCGGCCTGGAACTGCAGGCCCGCCGCCTCGCCCGACCGGCCGAGCGCGGTCAGATAGGCCCGCTCCGCCAGCAGCACGTTGTAGTCCGCCACCACCAGCCCGGCCGCCGCGCCGCCGACATCCGCGGCGATCGCCTCGGGCGCGCTGGCCACCTGCGCCAGCACGTCGGCCCGGGTCTGCCCCTCGCCGAAGGACTGCACGCGAACCGCGACCTCCTCCTCGGTGGCTTCGCGCCCGAGCAGGGCGGAATAGGCCGCCCGCACGAAGCCCGCATCGTCCAGGCCGCCCAGCCCGCCCGGGGCGCCGCCCGCCGCGGCAGCGTCCAGGAAGCCCTGTGCCACCGTGGCCCGCGCCGTTCCCTGCTCCAGCTGGCTGGTCCACAGCGCCAGGCCGGGGGCATCGCCTTCGCGGCCCAGCACGGTGTTGTAGAGCCGGTCCACGAAGGCCGCGTCGCTGGCCGCGGTGAACTCGACCCGGCCGTCCACCAGTTCGGCGCGCTCGATGTTGGTGAAGGTGGTCACGTCCGCGGCGCCGCGGCCGATGGAGCTGGCGCCCTCGGGCAGGCCGAAGGACACGGAAACGTCGCCGCGCCCGTAATTCGCGAAGACCAGCCGGTCGATGCCCGCGCCGCCGTCCACGGTGTCCAGCCCGCCGGTGGCCGTGATCACATCGTCGCCGCCGCGGCCCAGGATCACGTTGGCGGCCCCGTTGCCGCGCAGCGTGTCGTTGCCGTCACCGCCCGTGGCGTTCTCGATCACCACGCCGTTGGCGATGGTGTAGCCGCCGCCGATAAAGGCCGCGTAGCTCAGCACGCCGTAGCCGGTCTCGGAATAGTCCAGCGTCGCGGCGGTGAGGTCGATGATGACGTTGCGGCTGCCGGCGATGGCGTTGCCGTCCGCGTCCATCACGTCATAGCGGATCTCGTCGATGCCGCCGGCGTCCCAGATGCTTTCCCAGTAGGCGGTGTCGGGCTGGTAGATGATCGACTCCGGCACGCCCGCCTCGTTGGGCTCGCCGCGCACGAAGGGATGTGGGTCGTTGGAATCGGGCAGGATGTAGACGTTGTCTTCCGTCCGGTACGACATGTTGGCGCCGTACAGGTACTGGATGGCCGCGATGTCGTAGGCCATCGGCGTGGCCGCGAAGCCGTGGTCGAGGAAGAAGTCGTCGGCCACCGGGCGCTGCCGCGTCGGCACCACGTCCACGTGGCCCTGCTCGTCGAACTCGTAGCCGTGGATATAGGACATCACCGAGCCGAACATGTGGTTCAGCTCGAGCACGCCGAGCGAGCGCTGCCGCTCCGCCGAGGTGTCGTCCGAGGTGATGCCCGGGAAGTAGTTCGGCGCGAAGGCGCCGCTGCCGCTGTCATGCGGGTGCTTCAGGCCCAGCCCGTGGCCGGTCTCGTGGATAAAGGTGCGGTAGAAGTTGCCGCCCGGCTCCAGCTGGTCCGGGGACCACTGGCGGACGTTCACCGCCTCGAAGTTGTAGGTGCCGCGCGACTGCGCCGTGGTGCTGTTGCTGGGCAGGTTGTGCGAGGCGGAAACCGTGCCGCCGGCGGTGGCCTGGTCTTCCAGGCGCTCGAGGAACAGCGCATCGGCGGCGGTGTTGACCCGCACGAAGTCGACGTTGGCGACGTGCTCCCAGCCCTGGACGGCCTTTTCCCACGCTGCGGTCTCGAAGGGGCGCCAAGTATAGGCCGTGTTCCTGCCGTTGGCGTCCGTACCACTCAGCACGTCGAAGTAGTAGTTGATGACGAAGGGCGCAGTGTTCGGCGTGCCGTCCGGGTTGGGAGCGTTCACATAATGGCGTCCATTGTTGATGAACGCGTCGACGAATTCGTTGCCGCTCTCGGGCGACACGGCTGTCAGAGCCAAGGCTTTTTTCTCCGATACTCATCCATCAGCGGGGGAGGCTTTTGCCCTCCGTCCGGCGAATGGCATTCGCCAAACCGGGGCATCCTGGCCCCCGACCTCGCGTGCGGTCCAGCGCCGCGGGACGCCCAAAGGCAGCGGCGCTCCTATCTCACCGGAGTGTTACCGTTTGGATACATACAGTATAACATTACGTCATCCAGGGCCGGCTGCGCCGTGACAGGCCGGCCCGGATGACGGCCACCACCCCGCCGCTGCCCGCCCCACCCGCCGCGGCCGCGGAGCTGTTCCAGAACAGCCTGAGGCTGCTCCGGCAGAACCAGCTCCCGCAGGCCGAGCCGCTGCTGCGCGCGGCCCTGTCCCTGCAACCGGACTTCGCCGAGGCGCTGGGTACGCTGGGCTCCGTTCTCGGCGCGCTGGGCCGCCTGGCCGAGGCCGAGCCCCTGCTGCGGCGCGCCGTGGCGCTGCGGCCGCTGGGGGCGGATGGCTGGGGCAACCTGGGCAACCTGCTGCGCGACCTCGGGCGGCCGGCGGAAGCGCGCGACTGCCTGGGACGGGCACTGCAGCTGCGCCCGGACTACCCGGAAGCGCTGAACAACCTGGGTGCCGTGCTGCGCGACCTCGGCGAGGTGGCGCAGGCGGAGGAGTGCTTCCGCGCCTCGCTGCAACAGCGGCCGGACTTCCTGCCCGCGCGCGGCAACCTCGCCCGCTGCCTGGCGGCGCAGGGGCGGCGCCCGGAGGCCGCGGAGCATTTCCGCGCCGTGCTGAGCGCCGATCCCGGCGACGCGGCGGCCTGGACCGGGCTGGGCGAGGTGCTGCGCCGAAACGGCCGCCGCGCCGAGGCGGAAACCTGCCTGCGCAACGCCCTGCGCGCGCAGCCGCAGCTGCTCGACGCCTGGCTGGAGCTCGGCAACCTGCTGCTCGATGCCCTCCGGCCCGCGGAGGCCGCGTCCTGCTTCCGCCGCGCCGCGGAGATCGGCCCGCACGACGCGCGGCCGCGCCTGGGGCTGGGCATCGCCGCGGCCACTGCCGGCCATTACGAGGCCGCCGCCGCGCAGTTCGGCGCCGCGCTGGACCGCGATCCCGCGATGGCGGCGGCGCACAACTCGCTGGGCGACGCGCTGCGCAACCTCGGGCGCTTCGCGGAGGCCGAGAACAGCCTGCGGCGGGCGCTGCATCTGGCGCCGGACCTGGCCGAGGCGCAGGTCAACCTCGCCTTCACGCTGCTGCAGACCGGCCGCCACGCGGAAGGCTGGGCGGCCTATGAGCACCGCTGGCAGGCGATGCCCTGGGCGGCCACGCCCCGCCGCTTTCCGGGCCAGCGCTGGGGGGGCGAGCCGCTGTCCGGGCAGGCGATCCTGCTGCACGCCGAGCAGGGCCTGGGCGACACGCTGCAGTTCCTGCGCTACGCGCCGCTGTTTCCTGCCGATGTCCGGGTGCACCTGCAGGTGCCGCGGCCGCTGCTGCCGCTGGCGCGCGACCTGCCCGGCCTGCATGCCGTGCTCGCGGAGGACGACCCCGCGCCGGCCGTGGCCTGGCATTGCTCGCTGCTCAGCCTGCCGCACCACTTCGCCCAGGCCGGCATCCCGGCGCCGCCCTATCTCGCCGCGGATCCGGGGCGAACGGCGCAGTGGCGGGAACGGCTGGCCGCGCTGCCCGGCCTGCGGGTGGGGCTGAGCTGGGCGGGCAGCCCCACCCTGGCGGCGGATGCGCGCCGCTCGATCGGCCTGGAACTGCTCGACCCGCTGGCCGGGCTTTGCGGGGTGAGCTTCGTGTCGCTGCAGCGCGGCCCCGCCGCGGAGCAGGCGTCACGGCTGCGCCTCGAGCGCCCGGCGATGCGCGGCGACAGCTTCGACGACACCGCCGCGCTGGTGGCGGCGCTGGACCTGGTGATCAGCGTGGACACGGCGGTGCTGCACCTCGCCGGCGCGCTCGGCCGGCCGGTGTGGCTGCTGAACCGGCACGATGCCTGCTGGCGCTGGCAGCACGGGCGCGACGACAGCCCCTGGTACCCCACGCTGCGCCAGTTCCGGCAGCCGCGGCCCGGCGACTGGCCGGCGGTGGTGCAGGAACTGCGGGCCACGCTGGAGCGGGAAGCACGGCGTGCGGCCGGCGGGGCGGGGCCAGCCGACGGGCCCGGCGCCTGACGCCGCATCGCGTCGCCAGACCGCCAGACCGCCAGACCGCCAGACCGCCAGACCGCCAGACCGCCAGACCGCCAGGGAGGCGAAGCACTTTCCCACGGCGGTGTCCCGCCTCCCCCTCGTGGCCGGGCCTGCGGGTGCGGGGCGCGTCACCCCATTCCCGGCCCTTCCGAAGGGCAGCAGCCGCCCACCTTGCGCCCGCTTCGGAGCTTGGCCAGAGAGTGGCGGATGCAACCCAGATCGGAGAGTGGCGGCCCGGACCGCAACCAGGGCCTCGACCTCCTGCGGGCTGTTGCCATCCTGCTGGTGCTGGCCAGCCATTTCGGCCTTTACGCCGCCTCCGTGCAAACGGGCAGCGTGCCCCTCGTTTCCCTGCTGTCCGGCTTCTTCGGCGTGGAGCTGTTCTTCGTCCTCAGCGGCTTTCTGATCGGCAACCTGCTGCTGCGGATCGCCGGGCGCGGGCCGAACCTGCGCGACTGGGGCATCTTCCTGCTGCGCCGGGTGATGCGGACGGCGCCCGCCTACCTGACCTGGCTGGCGGTGCTGGCGGTGGTGATGCCCCCGGCGGCAAACCTGCCCGGCCACCTGCTGGCCTTCGCCACCGTCACGCAGAACCTCGCCTGGCCGATGCCGGCGGATAACTGGTTCGCCGTGTCGTGGTCCCTGACCGTGGAGGAATGGTTCTACCTGCTCTTCGGAACGGCGTTCCTGGCCGGCGCGGCGCTGCTGCCCCGCCGGGGGCCCTGGATCGTCCTGGCGGCCTTTCTGCTGTTGCCGCTGCTCGCGCGCGCCGCCGTGCCCGCCGACCTGCCCTGGGACACGGCGGTGCGAAAGGTCGCCGCGCTGCGGCTGGACGCCATCGCCTACGGGGTGCTGCTGGCTTGGCTGCTGCGCGGGCGGGCGGTGTCGCGCCGGGTGGCGGCGCTGGCCGGCGGCCTCGGGCTCGGGCTGCTGCTGGCGCTGTGTGCCGGGTGGCTGCGGCAGGACGCCTTCGACCTCAAGGACGAAGTGTGGCGGAGCGTGGTCTTCAACCTCACCTCCCTGGGTTTCGCGCTGTTCTTCCCGGCGGCGCTGCGGTGGTCCACGGCCCAGGGAGCCTTGCGCCACGTCATCCTTTGGCTGAGCACGCGGTCCTACGGCTTGTACCTGGTGCATTTCAGCTTGCTGGAGCTCGTGGCTCCCCTGCTCACCCCCGGCTTCCCGCTGGTGGTGTGGCTGCTGGAAATCCTGCTGGTCACGTTCCTGCTGGCCGAACTGTCCTGGCGGTTCATCGAGGCCCCCGTGCTCGCCCGCAGGCCGCGCCAGCCCGGAAGCACCGCTCCCGCATCGGTGGGAGCCTCCCCGGGGCACGACGCGATCCGCCTGGCTCCGGAAGGGTGACCGCGGATTTCCGTCCGGGAAGGGTCACCGGCCCTTCGCCCCACCCCACCCGGCAGTGCCGGCCGTCCTTCCCGCGGCGGCGAACCGGCCCAGCTTCCTGCCGATGCGCGCTTCCTGGTCCGTCAGCGCCAGGTCCGGCGCCCGGCCGGAATACCCGGCTTTCCCGGCCGCATACCCGGGATGCTACCCGGTCCGGCCAAAGCACCACGGCCGATGGGCGCAGGATTGCGGCCATGGAATGCCACGGCTGCGCTCGGCCACCGGTGGCTGGGACGTTCGGGGAAAGCCCGCGACGGGCTTGCTGGCGGAGAGGGTGGGATTCGAACCCACGGTAGGGTTGCCCCTACTCCGGTTTTCGAGACCGGCCCAATCGGCCACTCTGGCACCTCTCCGCGCCGCCCGGTTGCGCTTCCGCAGCCGGGCCGGGCGCGTATAAGGGCGGCAGCCCCCGCGCGCAACCACGCGCGCAATCCCCCTTGGCCCGTTGACGCGCAGGCGGCAGGGTCGCTATATGCGGCCCCTCGCGGTGGCACCCCTGGTGCGGCCGATGGCCGCTCGCGGCCCCCTTGTCCTACCAGCAGGCGTACCGATGACCTACGCAGTGATCCGCACCGGCGGCAAGCAGTACCGCGTTACCCCGAACGCCGTGCTCGTCGTGGAGAAGCTCGAAGCCGAGCCCGGTCAGACCGTGACCTTCCAGGACGTCCTGGCCATCGGCGGTGAGGCCGGCGTGACCCTCGGCGCCCCCGTGGTGCCCGGCGCTTCCGTCACCGCGACCGTGCTGGAACAGAAGCGCGGCGACAAGGTCATCATCTTCAAGAAGCGCCGCCGGCAGAACAGCCGCCGCAAGAACGGCCACCGCCAGCACATGACCGTGCTGCGCATCGGCGACATCGCCGCGGCCTGATCCAGACCACAGGAAACAGCAACCATGGCACATAAAAAGGCTGGCGGTTCCTCCCGCAACGGTCGCGACTCCGCCGGCAAGCGGCTGGGCGTGAAGAAGTTCGGCGGTGAGCGCGTGCTGTCGGGCAACATCATCGTCACCCAGCGCGGCACCAAGATGCTGCCCGGGCGCAACGTGCTGGTGTCGCGCGACCATTCCATCCAGGCCGTAGCCGACGGCGTGGTGAAGTTCGAGCGCAAGGCCGAGGGCCGGGTGCAGGTGTCCGTGGACACCCTGCCGGTCGCCGCCGAGTAAGCGCGCTCCCCGCATTTCTGCCCGCGCCGCGGCGCGTTTCTATGAGCGGGGGCCGAAAGGCCCCCGTTTGCGTTTCCGCCCTCCCCCGAGTACCCGCCCATGAAGTTCCTCGACGAAGCCAAGGTTTATCTGAAGGCGGGTGACGGCGGCGACGGCGTGATCGCCTTCCGGCGCGAGAAGTTCATCGAATTCGGTGGCCCCGACGGCGGCAACGGCGGCAAGGGCGGCGACGTGATCGTGGAAGCGGTGGACGGGCTGAACACCCTAATCGACTTCCGCTACACGCAGCACTTCCGCGCTCGCAAGGGTGGCAACGGCGCCGGCTCCGACCGCACCGGCGCCGGCAGCGAGGACGTGGTGATCAAGGTCCCCGTCGGTACGGTGGTGCTGGACGAGGACAAGGAAACCGTGCTCGCCGACCTCACGGAGCCCGGCCAGCGCGCCACCCTGTGCCGCGGCGGCGACGGCGGCCACGGCAACGCACACTTCAAGACCTCCACCAACCGCGCGCCCCGCCGCGCCGACCCGGGCTGGCCGGGCGAGGAGCGCTGGGTCTGGCTGCGCCTCAAGCTGATCGCCGATGCCGGGCTGCTCGGCCTGCCCAATGCCGGCAAGTCCACCTTCCTGGCGGCCGCCTCCGCCGCGCGCCCCAAGATCGCCGACTACCCCTTCACCACCCTGCACCCGCAGCTCGGCGTGGTGCGCCTCAACGCCTCGGAGGAGTTCGTCCTCGCCGACATCCCCGGCCTGATCGAGGGCGCGCACGAGGGCGCCGGCCTGGGCGACCGCTTCCTGGGCCATGTCGAGCGCTGCGCCGTGCTGCTGCACCTGATCGATGGCACCCAGGCCGACCCCGTCGCCGCCTGGCGCACCGTGCAGGGCGAGCTGGAAGGCTACGGCGGCGGCCTGGCCGACAAGCCGGAGATCGTGGCGCTGAACAAGACCGACGCCATGACGCCGCAGGCCCGCACCTCCCGCCTCAAGGCACTGGAACGCGCCACCGGCAACCGCGTGCTGCTGATCAGCGGCGCCTCGGGCGAGGGCGTGCCGGAGGCGCTGCGCACCTTGATGGACGCGGTCACCGCCGACCGGGCGAGGCGCGCTGGGTGACGGAGGGTGCCCATCGCGACACAGGAAGCCACCCGGCCTGCTCAGTCGATCTCGTTTGCCGCCAGGAACAACGCCTGTGAGAGCGTGTTGAAGAAGGCCTGAAAAGGAGCCGGGTCGGTCAGCGCCTGCAAATTGTGTTGTCCCGACGCCCGCACGGCAGTCCGCCCCCCGGACAGCGGACGCATCGTTACCGTGATACGCACTATGCCGTTGGATAGGCGCGTTGCACTGATGGTCCCCAGCCGATCGTCGGCCCTGTCCACAACGAAGCCGAGATCCTGCAGGGCAGAGATCGTGGCACGAAATACGGTGGACACGTCGGGCGTGTCGAAGGCCCGCGTCGAAATGGCTCGCTGGGCCAGTTGTGAGTTGGTGGTTGCCAGCACCTGGTCACGACTGTCCAGCTGACATCCGGCCGTATGCAGAACCGTCAGGAGGACGAAACACAGGCGGAAAGCGCGATCAGATTTCATGGGACGTCAGGAACGCTGATTGTTCGAGCTGCCGGAAGAAGGCCTGGTACAAAGCTGGATCATCGAGTGTCTCGGTCTGGCTTATCTGCCGGTCCGTGTTGATGACCACCCGCTGAAAGGTCACGCGCGCCGTGGATGCCCGCCCGTCCGGCACGGGACGCACCACGACCAGGACTCGGATGCGCTGATTGGAGTCCATGACCATGCGATGCTGGGTCCGGCTGGCGGCAGCCAGCATCACCAGAAGCAACTGCGTCGCCGCCTGCCCCGCCTCAACGGCATCCCGGTCCTTGAATCCCGTGACCAGCCCGGCCCCGGGACGGGTTTCATCGATCGTGAAGCCCAGATCCTGCAGCACGCTCACGGTGGATTGCAGCAGGAGCGTTTCATCGCGCGTATCGAAGCGGCGCGTCTGACGGGCGCGCTGCCCTGTAACAGCCTCGGTCGTCGTGAAGTAGGCGGCCTGCTGTTGCGGGAGGTTCTGGCACGCCGAGAGAGCGAGCAGCGGTCCAGCGCTGAAAGCCAGCCACCTCATCAGAAGCTGGTCGACCGATAGGAGAAATCCCTCACGCGGCTCTGCTCATCCAGGCGGATGATGATCGTCAGCGTGCGCTGCGACTGCCGGGTCGCACTGGCCGAGGAAACGGCGCCCAGGAACAGGATGTTCGCGCCACCCGCGCTACCGGAACTGACCGACTCGGTTCCGACGCGATCGTAGACCCACACCTCACGACGCCGCTCATCCGTCGTGACCATGTTTGGAGAGCCGAGAACGGCCACGACATCGCTGCTGGGCATGCCCACACGGATCTCCCGCTGGACCGTGCCGACTGTCAGCCGGTCACCGGTGCCGCCAGCGCCGACCTGGGCAGCGTGATCCGACGCGCTCTGACAGCCGGCGAGGATCAGGGCAAGGATCGGCACGCATCGGAGTGCGCGTCGCATGCTCATCGAACGGGTTCCTGTTGTCGGTTGGACGATGAAGGCTGGGAAACGGGCGGAGCTGCTTGCGGGGTGGGCGATGCGGACGTCGGCAGTGCCGGCTGCTCCGGCGCATCCGTTCCGGCGGGCAGAGCAAAGGCCTGCGTCCCCAGGGTACCGGCAAGCGGGGCAAAGAAGTTCTGCTGATAGAACTCCGGCACATCGACCTGTTGCTGCGTGCTGATCGACATGGCCACCGCGGCATTGGCCCGCACGACCATCGCCGAAGGCGTACGGGGCTGCACAACAACGGTCATGTAGAGTCGGTTCAGCTTCACGGCACTGACCGTGCCGGCGGAAGGCTCCGCGCGTGTGACGCGGTAGCCAAGGTCGTGCAGCGTGGCGATGGTCCCGCGGTAAATGGTGCTCCTGTCACCATCGATGGTCCTGGACTGCATCGCCCTCAGTTCAACAGCGCTGCGGGCGCTGGGAATGAGTTGCATATCCCTCTGTTGTGGCGCGCAGGCAGCTGGGCCGACCAGCAGCAGTGCGACCGCGATCTTTCGCATCATGCGATCCCTCTCTGGGAAAGGCCGCTTCGCAGGAGACGGAAGAACTCCTCGTAGATGCCGGGCTCCTCCAGATTTTCGTACCGGGACTGGCCCTGGTTGTTCGTCACGGAACGCTCGAAGGAGGCACGCATCTCCGTACCCCCTCGATCGGGAACGGGACGGGAGGTGAGCACGACCCGGATCGTCTGGTTGGCATCCCAGGTAGGGGCAACGACCACGAGAAAGAACGCGGCAGCGATGGAGAGCGCGACGGCCGCCGCAACCTGTCCGGCTTCGGTGGCGTCGCGGCTCTTGCTCCCACCCAGAAAACCCGCATCGGGCGTGCTTTCTTCCACGGTGAAGCCAAGGTCCTGGAGGACCTGAGTGGCTTCCGTCAGCAGCAGAATTTCATCGCGGGTGGAGAAACGTGCGATCTGCATGGCGCGGAGTGCGGCTGCGTTGGCCGGTGCGGCTCCGATGCGCATCGCTGCGTCATTGTGGTTCACACACCCGATCAGCAACCCTGAAACCGACAATATTCCTAATCTGCTGACTTGACGACGCGAGACTCGAAGGTTCCGCAAAGCTACTACGCTCCCGATTTCGTTATCGACCGTCTCATATTTTGGGCAGTTTCGCAACCATGAGTTACATTCTCAGGCGATAAAACGGCATTTCCGAGGTGGACTGGACGCTTCCCTGCATGACGGTGCGTTCCTCCTTTCGCGTGCTCAGCACGCGAGGTAAGTCCGGCCGTGCTTCACGATCTGACCAAATTACGCCGCATCGTCGTCAAGGTCGGCTCCGCCCTGGTGGTGGACCCCGAGACGGCGACCCCGCGCGAGCCCTGGCTGTTTTCCGTCGCCGCCGACCTCGCCGCCCTGCGCGCCGGCGGGGCGGAGGTCATCCTGGTCTCCTCCGGCGCCATCGCCCTGGCCCGCCGCGCCCTCGGCCTCACCCAGCCCCGCCTGCGGCTGGAGGAGAAGCAGGCCGCCGCGGCGGTGGGGCAGATCCGCCTCGCCGGTGCCTGGCAGGCCGCCTTCGCCGCCCAGGGGCTGAACGCCGCCCAGCTGCTGCTGACGCTGGAGGACAGCGAGGACCGCCGCCGCTACCTCAACGCCCGCGCCACGCTGGCCACGCTGCTCTCGCTGGGCGCCGTGCCGGTCATCAACGAGAACGACACGGTGGCCACGGCGGAAATCCGCTTCGGCGACAATGACCGCCTCGCCGCCCGCGTCGCCGAGATGGTGCAGGCCGATGCGCTGGTGCTGCTGAGCGACGTGGACGGGCTCTACACCGCCGACCCGCGCCGCGACCCGCAGGCCCGCCACCTGCCCGAGGTCGCCGCGGTGACCGACGAGGTGATGGCGCTGGGCGGCGAACCGCCCCCCGGCTATTCCTCCGGCGGCATGCGCACCAAGCTGCTGGCGGCGCGCATCGCCACCGGTGCCGGCTGCGCCATGGCCATCACGCTGGGCACGGGACTGCACCCCCTGCAGGCCCTGGCCGAAGGCGCCCGCTGCACCTGGTTCTCCCCCGCCCCCGAGGGCCGCAGCGCCCGCAAGCGCTGGATCGCCGGCAGCCTCGCCCCCCTGGGCAGCGTGTCCGTGGATGCCGGCGCCGTGCGCGCCCTGGGTCGCGGCAGTTCCCTGCTGCCCGCCGGCGTGCGCGGCGTGTCCGGCGAGTTCAGCCGCGGCGACCCGCTCTCGGTCCGCGACGAAACCGGCCGCGAGATCGCCCGCGGCCTCTCCGCCTACGACGCCGAGGCCGCCGCCCGCATCGCCGGCCGCCGCTCGGAGGAGATCGAGGCGATCCTGGGCTGGCGCGGCCGCGACGAGCTGGTGCACCGCGACGACCTGGTGCTGCTGTAGGGAAGGTCGAGGGAGTGAACTCCCCCGAGCCCCCTCCTTCTTTCGGGAGTTTGGGGGTGCCTTTTGAGGCACCCCCAAACTCCCGAAAATAGATGGGGGTCCGGGGGAATACCTTCCCCCGGCTTTCTTCTCAGCCCCCCGCCGCCGCCAGCAGCTTCGCCGCGTACTCCGTCGCCGTGCGCCGCGCCCGCAGGTCGGCGGCCGAGAGCTGTTCCAGGATGCGCCCGTCCTGCATCACCGCCAGCCGCTCGCACAGCGTCGCCACCACGGCCAGGTCGTGGCTGACCAGCACGAAGGTCAGCCCGGCATCGCGCCGCAGCGCCATCAGCAGGTTCAGGATTTCCGCCTGCACAGACACGTCCAGCGCCGAGGTCGGCTCGTCCAGCAGCAGCAGCTCCGGCTCCAGGATCAGCGCGCGGGCGATGGCCACGCGCTGCCGCTGCCCGCCCGAGAGCTGGTGCGGATAGCGGAAGCGCATCGCCGCCGGCAGCCCGACCTGGTCCAGCGCCCGGGCGATGCGCGCCTCGCCGTCCGGCAGGCGGTGGATCGCCACCGGCTCCCGCAGCTGCCGCAAAACGGTCTGGCGCGGATGCAGCGACCCGTAGGGGTCCTGGAACACCATCTGCACCCGGCGGTGAAAGGCGCGGTCGCGCACCGGCGCCACCGGCCGCCCGTCCAGCAGGATTTCCCCCGCCCAGTTCGGGTTCAGCCCGGCCAGGGCGCGCAGCACCGTGGACTTGCCCGAACCGGATTCCCCCACCAACCCGAAGGCGCCGCCGCGCGGCACGGCGAAGCCCACCCCGCGCACCGCCCGCACCCGGCCGAAGGCGACCGAAAGGTCCCGCACCTCCAGCAGCGGCACGGCCGGGCGCTGGTCGTTGGCCGCCACCACGCTGGCCATGGCGGCGCTCACGCGCCCATCCAGGCGGGGTCGCGCCGCAGCACCGGCAAGGGACCGGGCGGCCGGTCGATCGCCGGCAGGCAGGCCAGCAGCCCCTGCGTGTAGGGGTGCCGCGCCGCTTCCAGCCCGGACGCGTCCAGCGTTTCCATCACCCGCCCGGCATACATCACGGCGATGCGGTCGCAGAAGCGCGACACCAGCCGCAGGTCGTGGCTGATCAGGATCAGCCCCATGCCGCGCTGCCGGATCAGCCCCTCCATCAGCGCCAGCACCTCACCCTGCACGGTGACATCGAGTGCGGAGGTCGGCTCGTCCGCGATCAGCAGGTCGGGCCCGGCCACCAGCATCATCGCGATCATCGCGCGCTGCGCCATGCCGCCCGACATCTCGTGCGGGTAAGCGCCCCAGACGCGCTCGGGGTCGCGGATCTGCACCGCGGCCAGCATCTCCAGCGTTTGCCGCCGCGCCGCGGCGCGGTCGGCGCCGCCGTGCAGCCGCGCCGCTTCCGCGATCTGGTTCCCCACCGTCTTCACCGGGTTCAGCGAGTATTTCGGGTCCTGCATGATCAGCCCGATCCGTCGCCCGCGCAGCTGCCGCAGCGCCCGCGTGGAGGCCCGCAGCAGGTCCGCCCCGTCGAAGCGCAGCGCCGTGGCGGAGACGATCCCGGGCTGCGGCACCAGCCCCAGCAGCGCCCGCCCGGTCAGCGACTTGCCCGAGCCGGATTCCCCCACGATGCCCAGCTTTTCCCGCCCCATGCTGAAGCTCACGCCGCGCAGCGCCTCGGTGGTGCCGCTGCGGGACGGAAAGCGGATGCGGAGGTCCTCGACCTCCACCAGCGGCGTGCCGGACAGCATGCCGCGCCTCACCCGGCCTGCCGGGGGTCGAGCAGGTCGCGCAACCCGTCGCCCAGCAGGTTGAAGCCCATGCTGGTGAAGAAGATCGCCAGCCCCGGGATGGTGGCCACCCACCAGGCCGTCAGCAGGTATTCCCGCCCCGCCGACAGCATCGCCCCCCATTCCGCCGTGGGCGGCTGCGCCCCCAGCCCCAGGAAGCCCAGGCCGGCCGCGATCAGGATCACCCCCGCCATGTCCAGCGTCGCCCGCACCAGCAGCGAGGGCAGGCAGAGCGGCAGCACGTGGCGCAGGATGATCCGCGCCGGCGAGGCCCCCAGCAGCCGCACTGCCGCGATGTAATCGCTCCGGCGGAGCGTCAGTGCCTCGGCCCGCGCCAGCCGCGCATAGGGCGGCCAGCCCGTCAGCGCGATGGCCAGGATGGCGTGGTCCAGCCCCGGCCCCAGGGCGGCCACGAAGGCCAGGGCCAGCACCAGCCGCGGAAAGGCCAGGGCGATGTCGGTCAGCCGCATCAGCACCGCGTCCACCCGCCCGCCCAGGTAGCCCGCGGCGCAGCCGATCGCCAGGCCGATCGGCGCCGCCAGCGCCGCCACCAGCAGCACGATCAGCAGCGTGACGCGCGTGCCCTGCACCACGCGGCTGAAGATGTCGCGCCCGAACTCGTCCGTGCCGAACCAGTGCTGCGCCGAGGGCGGCCGCAACTGGTCCGGCAGCGACTGCGCGTAGGGGTCCTGCGGCACGATCCACGGCGCGAAGATCCCTGATAGCACCAGCACCGCGATGATCCCCAGGCCGATCATCGCCGCCGGGCTGGCGGAAAAGCGCAGCCAGCCCAGCCTGATCCGCCCCAGCGCCGCGGCCCGGGCCGAACCCGGCTCGGCGGCGCCGGCCAGCACGTCCCCGGCCACGGCGGGATCGAGCGGCGGCGGTCCGGCGGCGGCGCTCATCGGGCGCGCGGGTCCAGCAGGCGGTACAGCACGTCCGACAGCAGGTTCAGCGCCACGAACACCACCCCGATCACGAAGGTGCCGCCCAGCACCGCGTTCATGTCGGCGTTGAACATCGCCTTGGTCATGTACTGCCCCAGCCCCGGCCAGGCGAACACCGTCTCGGTCAGCACCGCGCCCTCCAGCAGCAGCCCGTAGGTCAGGGCGATCGCGGTCACCAGCTGCACCGCGCAGTTGGGCAGCACGTGGCCCAGCACCACGCGCCATTCCGGCAGCCCCTTCACCCGCGCCGCGGTGACGTATTCCTGCCGCAGCTGGTCCAGCGCGAAGGAGCGCGTCATGCGCCCGATATAGGCCGCCGCCCCGTAGCCCAGGCTGATCGCCGGCAGCACCAGATGGCTCAGCGCGTCGTGAAAGGCGTCCCATTCCCCGGCCAGCGCCGCGTCCACCAGCATCAGCCCGGTGCGCGGCTCCACCAGCCCCTCATAGGCGATGGACACGCGGCCCGGCCCTTCCGTCCAGCCCAGCAGCGCGTAGAACACCAGCAGCAGCATCAGCCCCTTCCAGAACACCGGCGCCGAATAGCCCACCAGCGTCACCGCCCGCACTGCGCCGTCCACCGCCGTGCCGCGGAACACCGCCGCCAGCAGCCCCAGCGGCACGCCGAGCAGCGTGCCGATCAGCACCCCCGCCGTGGCCAGTTCCAGCGTGGCGGGAAACACCCGCGCGATGTCGGACACCACGGGCTGCCCGGTCAGGATGGAGGTGCCGAAATCCAGCCGCGCCACGGCGCCGACGTAGCGGCCGAACTGCTGCCAGATCGGGTCGTCCAGCCCCATCTCCGCCCGCACGCGCTGGTAGGTCGCCTCCGGCACGTCGGCCCCCAGCGCCGCGATCACCGGGTCGGACGGCATCACCCGCCCGATCAGGAAGGTGACCAGCAGCAGCCCCAGGAAGGTGGCCAGCAGCATGCCGGCCTCGCGCCCCAGCAGCCCGGCAACGCCGAGCCCGGGGAGCCGCCCGTCGCGGGTGGTGGCCGACACCCCTCAGCCCTTG
Organism: Roseomonas sp. BN140053; assembly: GCF_047690175.1. Lineage (NCBI taxonomy): Bacteria > Pseudomonadati > Pseudomonadota > Alphaproteobacteria > Acetobacterales > Roseomonadaceae > Roseomonas > Roseomonas sp. BN140053. The sequence goes on from NZ_JBLLEB010000004.1 coordinate 77,702, forward strand.
GACACGGCGGCGAAGCTGGTGTCGGTGCCGCGCGTGCCGTAGCGGTAATCCTTGACCTCGCTGCGCATCCCCATCGCCAGCGTCGCCTGGAACAGGAAGGCGAAGGGGCTCTGCGCCCGCGCGTCGCGCTGCAGGCTCTCGTAGAGCGCGCCGCGCTTCGCCTCGTCCAGCTCCCGCGTCGCTTCCAGCACGCGGCGCGACAGGTCGGCCGGCGCCCAGCCCAGCCGCCAGGCCAGCTCCGACGGCCAGCGCGAATTGGGGTCGGCGCCCGGCAGGGCGGCGGGGTTATAGGCGAACTTGCTGGCGGTGGCGTGCGGGTCGCCGTAGCCGCCGTAGAAGGACAGCTGCAGCGCCTCCACCCGCCGGTCGCGGTACAGCGGGATGGACTGGGAGGGCGGCATGTTCTGCACCTCCACCCGCACCCCGGCCTGCGCCGCGGTGCTCTGGAAGGAGGTCGCCTGGTCCATCTCCGGCTTGCTGTTATAGGCGGTGAAGCGGAAGGAGAAGCCGTCCGCATGCCCGGCCTCCGCCAGCAGCGCCTTGGCGCGGGGCACGTCCAGCTTGTACGGGTTGTCCTGCACCGCGCCGAGCCAGCCGCTGGCCACGAAGTTCTGGTGCACGCGGCCGAGGTTGCGCATCACCGTGCGCTCCATCCCCTGGTAGTCGATCAGCCACTTCATCGCCTCGCGCACGCGCGGGTCGTCGAAGGGCTTGGTCAGCGTGTTGAAGCCGAAATACATCAGCCGCCGCGACGGCTTGCTTTCCACCCGCACCCCGGCGACGCCGGCGCCCAGCGCCTCCGCATCCGGCGCGGTCAGGTTGAAGGCCACGTCCGCGTCGCCGCGCTCCAGCAGCAGCCGCTGCGTCCCGGCCTCCGGCACGTGGCGGAAGATCACCCGACGCAGCGCCGGGCGGAAGCGCCACCACGCGTCGTTGCGTTCCAGGATCAGGATGTCCGACGCCCGGTAGGTCGCGATGCGATACGCCCCCGACCCGGCCGAGGGCTCCGTTCCCGTGCGCCGCGACACCCAGCGCGAGCCGAAATCGCCGTTCTGCTCGTTCGCCTGCAGCAGCTTGGCGTCCAGCACGGAAAACGGCGCGGCCGAGAGCAGCGCCAGCACGTAGGAAGGCGCGAACTGCTCCCCCAGCGTCAGCACGAAGGTGCGCGGATCGGCCGCACGCGCCCCTTCCGCGATGTTCTCCTTGGTGAAGCCCAGTTGCAGCATGGAGGAGGAGGGCTCGCGTTCCAGCAGCAGCAAGCGGCGGAAGCTGTAGGCCACGTCCTCGGCGGTGACGGGATTGCCGGAATGGAACTTCGCCCCCTCCCGCAGCCGGAAGGTGAACTGCTTGCCGTCGGGCGACACGGTCCAGCTTTCCGCCAGCATCGGCCCCAGCGGCGCGTTCGCCACCCGCGGGTCGTAGCCCACCAGCCGGTCATACAGGTCGCCGTTGATCTCCTGCACGTCCAGGATCTGCGACACCGCCGGGTCCCAGTCCGCGATGGAGGAAATCTCGCGCACGATCACCAGCGAATCCCGCGGCGTGGCCGCCCGCGCCACGCGCCCGAAGGGCAGCGCCAGCAGCGCCGGGGCAGCGAGGAGCGGGGCCAGGCCGCGGCGGGTCAGGGTCGTCATGGCGTTCCTCCTTCAACCGGATCGAGCGGCCAGATCGGCCGTACCACGCGCTGCCAGGGAAACAGCAGCGGGTCGCCGCTGGTGATGCCCCCGGAATCCACGTCCAGGCAGCGGCTGCTGATCGGCTCGTATTCCGCACGATGCCCGTGCATGCACTTCACCGCCAGCACCGATTGCGCCGTGGGCTCGATCCCGAAGATGCGGAGCTGTTCCAGGTCGTAGATACCCTTGTTCTTCGTGGTCACGATCGCCGTGACCCCGCCGATCTCCAGCGCGGCGGAAGGCCCGTAATGCCCGCGCGTCCCCGTGCCGTAGCGCCCCTTGAACACGAAGCTGCCCTCCGACACGGCGACCACCCGCGCGGTGCCCTCCACCGGCCCGCCGCCGTGTTCCGGGTCGTGCTTGCCGCCCAGGCTGACGCGGATCGTGGCGCCGGCACCGGCGGCCACGGCCTGGGCCGCCACCGCCGGGTCCCAGATATTGGCCACCACCGCGCCGGGAATGCCGGCCTCGATCAGCGCCGACAGGATCGCCGTGCCGTCGCCATAGGCGCCGCCGCCGGGGGCGTCGCCGTAGTCGCCCAGCACCACCGGCTTCTCGCCGGGGCGCCATTCCCGGGCCGCGGCGATGCCCTCGGCCACGGAAAGAACGCGCTCCGTGGTTTCGCCCCGCCGCGCCCAGCACTCGTCCATGAAGCTCTCGGCGATGCTGCGGAAACGCGGGTCCTCGCCGTCGCCCGTCACCGCCACGGAAGGCCCGACCGCGCGGCAATCCGAGCGCGAGAAGCCGGAATGGATGGACACGCACAGCACGCCGGGGTCCTCCGCCTCCAGCGCGCGGGCGCGGCGCAGCGCGTCCGGCATGGGACCGTGCGCGTGATGGGTGCGGGCGCCGTCGAAGCCGGTCAGCATGGGACGCCGGGCCAGCACCACGCGCGGCCGCACCTCGCCGCGCAGGGTGCGGGCCAGGATGGCGGCGGCGCGTTCGGCGGTTTCCGCCTGGTCGGTGTGCGGGCTGGTGCGGAAGGCGACGATGGCGGTGGCGCGCGCGGCCATCTCCGGCGTGACGTTGGAATGCGGGTCCAGCGTGACCACCACCGGGATGTCCGACCCCACCAGCTCGCGCACGCGGCGCAGGATCTCGCCCTCCGCGTCGTCGTGGCTGGCCGTCACCATGGAACCGTGCAGCCCGAGCAGCACCCCGTCCAGCCGGCCGGCCGCGCGGATCGTGTTGGTCAGCGGCATGCAGAGCGCCTCGAAGGCCTCGTCGGTGGAGGGGCCGGAGGAGGTGGCGGAGGCGGCCACGGCGGGGATCAGCTCCCAGCCTTCCCGCTCGGCGGCGGCCAGGAAGCCGCCCATCTCCAGGTTGGTGCCGCGATAGACGCGCGGGATCGCCTCGCCCAGGTGGAAGTTCTGGTCGCGGAAATCCCGCAGGGTGGTGGGGGTGCGGTTGAAGCCGTTGGTCTCGTGCTTGATCATCGCGGCGAGCACGCGGTGCGTCATGACACGTTCTCCAGCGGCCAGATCGGCCGTCGCAGCCTGGTGAAGGGCAGGCGGGCGTAGTCGTAGGTGGTCAGCCCGCCGGCGTCGCAGGACAGCACGCGCCCGGCGATCGGCTCGAAGGCGGCGCGGAAGCCGTGCATGCATTTCAGCCCGATCGTGCGGCAGCGGGCCGGGTCGATGCCGAAGATGCGGAACTGCCGGAGGTCGAGGATGTTGCGGTTCTCGGTCGCCACGATCACGTCCACGCCCCCGAAGCGCACCAGCGCGCTGGCGCCGAAGCTGCCGCGGGCGCCGGGCGCATAGGGGCCGTCATGCACGTAGTCGCCCCCGGACAGCAGGCGCACCTCGCCCACCGCCTCGATCGGCGTGCCGGAGAAATCCGGGTCCACCCAGCCGCCCAGGCGCAGCGCCACCCGCGCGCCGACGCCCGCCGCCCGGGCCGCCTCCGCCGCGCGCGGGTCCCAGATCGCGCCGAAGGCGGCGTCCTCCAGCCCGGCCTCGATCATGGCCCGCAGCAGGGTGGTGTTGTCGCCGCAGGCGCCGCCGCCGGGGGCGTCGGTGTAGTCGGCGATCACCACCGGCCCGCCGGGGGCGCCCTCGCGCGCCGCGGCGACGGCCTCCGCCACGCTGGCCAGCCGCACGGTTTCCTCCGCGCGGCGCCGGAAGCCTTCCGCCATCAGCCCCGCGGCCACCTCGTGCAGCACGGCCGGCGCGGCGGTGCCCGATACGGTGACGCTGGGCCCGGCATCGTGCACGTCGGCATGGCTGAAGCCGCCATTGATGCTGACGTGCCACACGCCCGGCACATCCCGCTCCGCCGCGGCTGCCGCCGCCAGCGCGTCGATCATCGGCCCGTGGCCGGTATGGGTGCGGGCGCGGTCGAAGCCGACCAGGGTGGGCGCGCGGGCCACGACCGTGGCGGGACGGGCGCCCTCCCCGATCGCGCGCGCCAGCAGCTCCGCCGCCCGCTGCCCGGTTTCGCGGTGATCGACGTGCGGGTTGGTGCGGTAGGAGACCAGGATGCTGGCCTGCGCCGCCATGCGGTCCGACAGGTTGGCGTGCGGGTCCAGCGTCGCCGCCACCGGCACACCGGGTCCCACGATCGCCCGCACGCGTTCCAGGATCAGCCCGTCCGGGTCGTCCTCATCCTCGGCCACCATGGCGCCGTGCAGCGCCAGCAGCACGCCGTCCAGGGGGGCTGCGCGGCGCAGCCCCTCCTCCAGCACGGACAGGAACTCGCCCAGCGCTTCCGCCGTCACCCGCCCGCCGGACCCGGCCGACACGGCGATGGGCGTGGACACCTCCCAGCCCCGCGCCTCGGCGACATCCAGGAAGCCCGCCATCTCCGAGCCGGTGCCGCGGAAGCGCGCCGGCACCGCCGCGTCGCGGAGGTAGCCCTGGCGCCGGAACAGTTCCAGCGTGGTGGGGAAGCGGTTGAAGGTGTGGCTCTCGTGCTTGATGGCGGCGAGCAGGATGCGGGGCACGGCGCGCGCCTCAGTACACGGCCTGCACCGCGGCACCCTGTGCCGGCGCCGCTTCGGCAGCGGCCTCGCGCAGGTCGCCGAGGTAGCGCTCGCGCACCGGCTCGTGCAGCAGCGACATCATGATGTGCAGGCCCGGCGGCTCGCGCACCAGGCCCGGCACCCAGCCGCGTGCTTCCATGCCCGCGGCCACCGCGCCCATGTCCAGCGCCTCCGCCCCGAAGGCCAGGATGGACAGGTCCGGCTCGCCGAAGACGCGCATGCCCGGGATCGCCCGGATGCCCGCGACGTAGTCGTCGCGCATCGCCAGCAGACGCGCCGCCAGCGCGCGGTAGCCCTCGCGGCCGAGAAAATTCAGCACCGCCCAGGCCCCGGCCACGCCGCCGCCGGGGCGGGTGCCCACGAAGGTCGCGGTGGCGAAGCGCCCGTTGGGCCAGACATCGAGGTCGAAGCCCCGCCCTGCCGCCCGCGCCGCGTCGCGGAAGAACACGGTGGAGGCGGGCTTGGGGCAGAAGCCGAACTTGTGCAGGTCGGCCGAGATCGAGGCCACGCCCGGCAGGGCGAAGTCGAATTCCGGGATCGGCCGCCCCAGCTCGCGCGCGAAGGGAGCGAAATAGCCGCCGACGCAGGCATCCACGTGCAGCCAGAGATCGCGCGACAGCGCCAGCTCCGACAGTTCCGGCAGCGGGTCCACCACGCCGTAGGGGAAGCAGGGCACGGAACCCACGAGCAGGATCGTGTCCGCGTCGATCGCGCCCGCCATGGCGGCCACGTCCGCCCGCAGGTCGGCGCGGACGGGGATGCGGCGCACCGGCAGGTCCATCAGCGCCGCCGCCTTGTCGAAGGCGGGATGCGCGGACACCGGCAGCACGAGGTTGCCGCGATGCGCCGGATCGCCGCGCCGGGCGCGCGCCCCGTCGCGGCAGGCCTTGACCGCCAGCAGGATGCTTTCCGTGCCGCCGGAGGTCATGCCGCCCACCGCGCCTTCCGGCCCGTGGAACAGGTCGAGCGCCATGGCCACGACCTCCTCCTCCATGCGGCGCAGGCTGGTGAAGGCGCGCTTGGCGCCCAGCGCGTTTTCCGTGAAGAAGCGCATGAAGGCGTCGCGGCCGACCTCGCCCACCTCCGCCGTGGCGCCGAAGACGTAGAGCGGCACGCGCCCGCCGCGCCAGTCCACGTCGCCCGCGGCCATGGCGTCCAGCGCGGCATCGATCTCGGCGCGGGGGCGGCCACCCTCGGGGAAGCGGGTGTCCATCACAGCGCGCCCAGCACGTCGCGCAGGGTGCCGATCAGCCGGTCCACCTCGGCGCGCTCATAGGTGAAGGGCGGCGCCAGGATCACCGTGTCCATGGTCACCCGCACCACGGCGCCGGCGCGGAACATGCTGTTCAGCACCGCGAAGCCGCGCGCCCCCGGCGCCCCGGCGGGCGCCAGGTCGATCCCCGCCAGCATGCCGATGCCGCGCGTGTCCTGCACCACGGCCAAGTCGCGCAGCCCCGCCACCGCCTCCAGGAAATACGGGCTGATCTCGCGCGCCCGGTCGAACAGCGCCTCCTCCCGGTACAGCTTCAGCGAGGCCAGCGCCGCGGCGCAGGCGGCGGGATGCGCCGACCAAGTGTAGCCGTGGAAGAACTCGATGGCACCCTCGGGCGCGGCCTCCACGATGGCGTCGTGCACGGCACGCGACACGGCGACGCCCGCCATCGGCACGGCGCCGTTGGTGATGGCCTTGGCCATGGTCAGCATATCCGGCGTCACGCCGAAGGTCTGCGCCGCGAAATTGCCGCCGGTGCGGCCGAAGCCGGTGATCACCTCGTCGAAGATCAGCAGGATGCCGTGCCGGTCGCAGATCTCGCGCAACCGGCGCAGGTAGCCCGCCGGCGGCACCAGCACGCCCACCGAGCCCGCCACCGGCTCCACGATGCAGGCGGCGATGGTGTCGCCGCCGTGCAGGTCCACGAAGCGCTGCAGGTCGTCGGCGAGGTCGGCGCCGGTCTCGCCCTCGCCCATGCGGAAGCGGTTCTCGGGCAGGTGGGTGTGGCGCATGTGCAGGGCGCCGGGCATGCCCAGGCCGAACTGGTCGCGGTTGCGCACCATGCCTCCCAGCGACCAGCCGGCGAAGTTGACGCCGTGATAGGCCTTCTCGCGCCCCACCACGCGCAGCCGCTGCCCCTCGCCGCGTCGGCGGTGATACTGGATGGCGATCTTCACCGCGGTTTCCACCGCCTCCGAGCCGGAGCCGGTGAAGAACACCCGGTCCAGCCCCGGCGGCGTCAGCGTGGCCAGCTCCGCAGCCAGCCGGAACGCACCGGGGGTGCCGAACTGGAAGGGGGGCGCGAAGTCCAGCTCCGTCATCTGCCGCGCCACCGCCTCGGCGATCTCGCGACGGCCATGCCCGGCGGGGGTGCAGAACAGGCCGGACAACCCGTCCAGCAGCTGCTCGCCGCGGTCGTTCCAGTAGTGCACGCCCTCCGCCCGCACCAACACGCGTGGCTCCGCCTTGAAGGCGCGGTTGGCGGTGAAGGGCATCCAATGGTGGGCGAAGGGCTCGTTGCTCCGTCCGATCGCGGCTCCGCTCATCGCCCCGTTCTCCCCTCGAACTGCTGTTGCGCCGCAGCATGCGGGTGCGGCCGGTGCGGGCGATAGGGCCACGGCGGGTGAACCCGTTGGGCCAGGGCAGGGCGCGAACCCCGCCCCGGCACGCCGGGCGCGACGTGCCGACCGTTCGCGCAGGCCACCACGGCGCCGTGCCTGCCCCGGAAGCCACCATCGAACCGGCGAAAGTGGCACAACAGGCCGGAAGTGGCAGAAATCGCGAAATCTGCCACATGCGCCGCGGAGATTGACGGCCAAGGCCTTGTTGTTGTAGGATAACTTTCTTGAAAACCGCTCTGCCGGGCCGGCTTCGGTAAGGAAGTAAGAGAGTAAGGAAGTAAGGCGAAGCGCCGCCCCGGACCGGCAGCCCCATCCGTCCCAGCTCACGCAGCGCGACCGCGCCCGGGCCGGGACATGCCGCAGCCCGTCCCGACCTCCCGCCGCGAGGGGTCCGGCCCGAGCACTCCCCGCCGGCCCACCCGCCGCGCAACGCTCACCCCGGCAGGCGCAGTCCGGCGAAACGGATCAGCCCGTCGGCCGAGGGCTCGAAGCCCGTCACCCCCGCGCGCAGCCCCCAGAACCAGCGGTAATGGTAGAGGACCAGCAGCGGCCGGTCGGCCAGCCATTGCTGCGCGGCGGCGTGATAGGCCTCGCGCCGGGTAGCCGGGTCGGTGGTGCGCCGCCCCGCCAGGAAGGCCGCGTCCACCGCCGGGTTGCGGTAGCTCATGCGGTTGAGGAACCCGTCCGAGGCCACCCAGGGCGCGATGTTGCCGTCCGGATCGGGGCGCCCGGACCAGATGCCGAAGGCCGCGTCATAGTCCTGCCCGCGCTCCGACCGCGCCACCAGCGCCGAGGGCTCCAGCGTTTCCAGCTTCACCTGGAAGCCGGCCTCCCCCGCCAGGGACTGGATGATCTGCGCCACCTGGCTTTCCACCGGGCTGTTGGGCACCAGCAGGGAAAAGGCGGCGTTGGGCTGCCCGGCCTCGCGCAGCAGCGCCCGCGCGCGGTTCAGGTCGCGCTTCGGCGCGGCGAGGTCGGGGAAGTGGTACGGCGTGCCCGGCGCCTCGGGCTGGTTGTTGGCCACGAACATCCCTTCCAGCGCCACCTGGTTGATGATGTCGCGGTCCAGGCTCAGCTCCAGCGCCTCGCGCAGCCGCGGGTCCTGCAGGGCGCCGCCATTCACCCGGATATAGAAGAGCTGGTAGGCGATGGAGGTCGCCTCCGCCACGCGCAGCCGCGCGTCGCGCCGCGCATCTGCCACGTCGGACGGCGTCACGCGCTCGATCAGGTCGAGCTGGCCGGAGCGCAGGTTGAGCAGCCGCACGTTGCTGTCGGGGATCGGCAGCAAGGTCAGCCGCTGCACGTGGATGTTGGCGGCGTTCCAGTGCTGCGGGAACTTCTCCATCTCGATGCGGTCCTGCGCCACGCGCCGCACCAGGCGGAAGGGGCCGGAACACACCGGCTCGTCGCGGATGCGCTCGCCCAGCCGCGCCAGCGCCGTCGGCGACATGATCATGCCGGAGCGGTCCGACAGCACCGACAGCAGCGGCGCGTAGGGCTCGCTGAGGCGGATCACCACCGTCCGCGCGTCCGGCGCCTCCACCGCCGTCACCGGCGCCAACTCGGACCGCCGGCGCGACTCCCGCGCGGTGCGGTAGCGGTCCAGGTTGACCTTCACCGCCGCCGCATCCAGCACCGTGCCGTCGTGGAAGCGCCCATCCTCGCGCAGCCGCAGCGTCAGCGTGCGGCCCTCGTCGGACCATTCCCAGGCCGTGGCCAGTTCCGGGCGGAAGTTCAGGTCGGGGCCGACATCCACCAGCCGGTCGCACAGCGCGGTGAACACCACCCGCTCGACATAGGCCGTGGACTGCGCGGGATCGAGCACGTTCGGGTCGGAGGCGATGCCGACGCGCAGCGTTTGCGCCAGCGCAGGCCCGGCCAAGCTGGCCGCGAGCAGAACGAGAGCAGGCAGGCGCATCACAGGTCTCCCCCAGAACGATCCGGCGGATCATGGCCGCCACGCCACCCGCATGCACGCACGATGCCGCGGCCGGGCGAAGCGGCCGTCATCGCTCGGCTCGGCGCGGGGGGATGGGCGCGAGTGGGGCGGCCGGCCTCTGGTGTTCAGGCCGCGGCCAAAGGGGCTCTGCCCCCTTGGAGCCCCCGCGAGGAGCTTAGGCTCCTCGACCTCATGAGTGCCTCCGGCGGGGGCGGGATGATCCACGTCGGTCGCGGCGGACAACGTTGCCCAGCCCGCCCCCGCCGGAGGCACTCAACGCGGGGTCCGGGGAGTTCGTAACTCCCCGGCGGGGTCCAGGGGCAGCGCCCCTGGCCACGGCCCGAACACCAAAGACCAACCAACCACCACCCGCGCCCGCCATCCCGGCCCGAGCCCGACGATTACGGCGGTTCGCGGGGACCCGGTACGTCGCGCACGGCGGCGGCGAGGGCGGCGATGCCGGGGGCGATGCGCTCCGTGGGGATGGAGGAGAGGCCGAGGCGGAGGAAGTTCCGGCCGGCGGCGGGGTCGGCGAAGAAGGGCTCGCCCGGTTCGATGATGACGCCGCGGGCACGCGCTGCCTCGGCCAGCACCACGCCATCCAGCCCCGCGGGGCCGCGCAGCCACAGGCTGCTGCCCGCGGCGGCGGGGCTGGGGGTGAAGTGCGGCAATTCGCGGCGCAGCGCAGCCAGCACGGCGATGCGGCGCTTCTCGGCCGTGGCGGCCAGGCTGCGGCGCAAGCGGCCGTAATGCCCTTCGGCGATGAACAGGGCGGCGGTGCGCTGGTTGTTGAGCGGCACGCTGCGGTGCATCAGCCGGCGCAGCGCGCGGGCCTCGGCGATCACCGCGGCGGGGCCGACCAGGAAGCCCAGCCGCATCCCCGGCGCCAGTACCTTGGAGAAGGTGCCGAGGTGCAGCACGCGCCCTTCCGTGTCATCCGCCGCGAGGCAGGGCGGCGCGCCGGGCTGCGCGGTCTCGCTCTCGTAGTCGTCCTCGATCAGCACGGCGCCGCTGTCGCGCGCCCAGCGCAGCAGGGCGGCGCGTCGGGCGGGGGGAAGCGTGACCATGCTCGGGCAATGGTGACCGGGGGTGACCACGGCGAGGCCCACGCCCTCCAGCGCCGGGCCCACCATTAGCCCCTCCCCGTCCACCGGCAGCAGCCGCGTCGCGCTGCCGCCCAGCGCCGCCATGTTGCGCGCGTCCGGATAGCCCGGGTCCTCCAGCCCCACGGTGACCCCGGGCCCGCCCAGCAATTGCAGCAGCAGGAACAGCCCGTGCTGCGAGCCCAGCGTGACCAGCACCTCCTCCGGCCGGGCGTGCAGCCCGCGGGCGGGCAAGATGTGGCGGCGGATCTGCTCGATCAGCAGCGGGTCGTCGGCGGTGGCGTGGTCGGCCGCCCACCAGTTCACCGCCGAGCGGCCCAGCGCCTCACGCGAGCAGGCGCGCCAATCCGCCAGCGGGAAGAGCTCGGGGTCCACCTGGCCGTAAACGAAGGGAAAGGGAAAGCTCTGCCAGTCCGCGGGCTTGGCGATGTTGCGCTGCTCGGAAGGGCGCAGCCGCAGGCGCAGCACCGCCGCCGCGGGCGCGCGCAGCGGCGGCAGCGATGGCGCATCGGCGGCCACGAAGATGCCCTGGCGCGGCGCGGAGGCGAGCAGCCCGCGCTCGCGCAGCTCGTCATACACCGCGGCCACGGTGTTGCGGGCGACGCCCAGCTGCTTGGCCAGACGGCGCGAGGGCGGCAGGGGATGCCCGCGCGCCAGCCGCCCTTCGCCGATCGCCGCCACGATGCGCTGCCGCAGCTGCGCCTGCAGCGGCTCCTCGGTGCCGCCGGCCAGGGGCCGGCCGAGATCGGTCATGCTCGCCCTCCCGGCGGGGGTGGCCGCCAGGGTGCGACGGTTCGGCGCGGCAGGTCCAGCGGGGGTGCGGCCCTGGCCCGGGCAGCGCGCGCTGCCCGTTGGAGGGCGCTCAGCCGGTTGCGGCCGGGACCTCGCCGCGCGTGGCGTCGTGGGCGAAGATCCAGTCGCGGTCGGTGGGCGGCGGCGCCGGGACCTTGCGGTTGTTCTCGAACTGCTGCCGCGCCTGCAGCTGCACGCGGCTGGCGCGCGGCACGCGCTCGGCGTCATAGGCCGCCAACCCGCGCGAGGGATCGCCCGGATAGGCCGCGAGGTTGCGGGCCAGGGCGTAGCCGTCCTCGATGGAGATCGCCGCGCCCTGCGCCAGGGTGGGCATCATCGGGTGGGCGGCGTCGCCCAGCAGCGTCACCCGGCCGCGCGTCCAGGTTTCCAGCGGGTCGCGGTCGTGGATGCCCCATTTGTGGCAGTCGGAGGCGACGCGGAACATGTCGAGCAGCGCCTCGTCCCAACCGGCATAGGCCTCGAGCAACTCCTCGCGGCTGCTGGGCACGGCCCAGGAATCATCCACCCAGGTGTCCGACACGCGGCCGGCGAAGATGTTGAAGGTCTGGCCGGCGCGGATCGGGTAGCACAGCACGTGGCCATTGGGGCCGAGCCAGCCGACATATTCCTCCGGGCCCAGCGGCACCGAACCACCCGGTCCGATCGCCGCGGGCACCTGGTCGATGGGGATCATGGCGCGCCAGCAGATCTGGTGCGTGAAGCGCGGCTGGTCGCGGCCGAACAGGCTTTCGCGCACGGCGGAATGGATGCCGTCGGCGCCGACCACCACGTCCGCTTCCACCGTGCTGCCGTCGGCGAAGCGCGCCACCGCGCCCTCGGCGGTGGGTTCCGCACCGAGGCAGCGCACCCCGAGGCGGATATCCTCCTCCGGCACCAGGCCCAGCAGCAGCCGGTGCAGGTCGGCGCGATGTGCCGTCAGGTAGGGCGCGCCGAAGTCGCGGCCGGGCTTCAGGATCGGGTCGCGGAAGCGCAGCCCGCCGTCGTTCCAGCGCACCGACAGCCAGTTCTCCGGCGCCGAGGTGACGCGCAGCAGCGCCTCCTCCAGCCCGAGGGCACGCAGCACCTTCACCGCGTTGGGCCCCAGCTGCAGCCCGGCCCCGACCTCGCCCAGGCTGTTGGCGCGCTCGTGCACGGATACGGCGAAGCCGTGCTGCCGCAGGGCGGCCGCGGCGGCCAGCCCGCCGATGCCCGCGCCGATCACGGCGACGCGCGTTGGACGGTTCATGCGCAATTCCTTCCCTTCGATAAAACCGGCGACGGTCTCAGCACTGGCCGACCTCCCGGCCAGACCGGACTGCGGCCCTCGCCGCCGCTGACCTTCGCCACCTCGTTTCCCCGGCAGCCGCCGGTCCGGCCGCCGCCCTTCCTGCCGGGCGTGCCGGTCGCCGCGCCGGCAGCGCGCTCACACGTCCAGCCTGATCCCCAGCCGCTCGATCAGCCCGCCGAAGTCGCGGGCTTCCGCGTCGATCGTGGTCTGGAAGGCTTCGGGGGTGGACCCGACCACCTCGAACCCCGCCCGCTCCAGCGCCCGGCGGGAGGTCGGCTCGGCCAGCCCCTCATGCGCCGTGCGCGCCAGCCGGGCCACGATGTCGCGCGGCAGGGCGGCGGGCGCCACCAGGCCGACCCAGGACACGGAAACGAGCCCGGGCATGCCCTGTTCCGCCAGGGTGGGGATGTCCGGCGCCTGGGTGAAGCGCTCCGTGGCCGTGACCGCCAATGCCCGCAGCCGGCCGTCGCGCACCTGTTCCAGCACCGCGGCGGCCACGGCGAACATGGCGTCGATCCGCCCGGCGACCTGGTCCAGCACCGCTTCCGGGAAGCCGCGATAGGGCACGTGGACGAGGTCCACGCCGTTCATCGTCTTGAAGGCCTCCATCGCCAGCTGGCCGCTGGCACCCGGTCCCACGCTGCCATAGCTCAGCGCGCCCGGCCGTTCCCTGGCCAGGCGCACCAGCCCGGCCGCGTCGTGCACGTCCAGCGAGGGATGCACGGTCAGGATCTGCGGTGCCTGCATCAGCAGCGACACCGGCTGCAGGTCGCGCGCGGGGTCGTAGGGCAGGTTGCGGTAGAGCGCCTTGGCCAGGGCGATCGGGCCGTTGGTGGCGACCCCCAGCGTGTGCCCGTCCGTGGACTTGGCGATCGCATCCACGCCCACGATCCCGCCGGCGCCGGTGCGGTTCTCCGCCACGAAGGGCTGGCCGAAACCGGCCTGCAGCGGCGCGGTCACGGCGCGGGCGGCGATGTCCACGGTGGAGCCCGGCGAGAAGGGCACGATCACCCGCACGGGGCGCCGGGGCCACCCCGCCGCGACGGTTTGCGCCCGAACCGTGCCGGACGCGGCGGGCAGCGCGGCGGCGAGGCCGAGCAGCCCCCGGCGAGACATGGGCGACATGGTTCCTGCATTCCTCCATCGGGTCCCGCGCGGCGAGGGGGCGGTTCGGGCCGCCCTGCCGCCCCGCGCCGGGGACCTCGTTTCTTCCACCGGGACCATCGGCCCGGCGGCCATCGCGGCGTGCCGGGGCGCGCCGCTCCGCCGCGATCCTGACCACCCGGAGCGACAGGAGTCGAGTGGGGCGGGATGCCCCTGCTCAGGCTGCCGACGCGGATCGCACCTCACCCAGCACCGCCGCCACGGCCTCGATCAGCCGGGCGAAGTCCTGCCGGTCCAGCGCGCCGATGCAGCCGATGCGGAAGGTTTCCGCCTGGGTCAGCTTGCCCGGGTAGATCAGGAAGCCACGCGCCGCCAGTGCGTCGTAGAAGCGCCCGAAGGGCAGCGAGCCGTCGGCGGGAAGGCGAAAGGTGGCGATGACCGGCGCCTGCACCGCCTCCTCCAGGAAGAGTTCGAAGCCCAGCCGGCGCATCCCGGCCAGCAGCACGGCAAGGTTGTCGGCGTAGCGCGCCAGCCGGGCCGGCGGGCCGCCTTCCGCATCCAGCAGCCGCAGCGCCTCCACCAGGGCGGCCACCACCTGCACCGGCGGGGTGAAGCGCCATTGCCCGTCCTTCTCGAACCCGTGCCACTGCGCGTGCAGGTCCAGGCTGGTGGAGGGGCCGTTGCCCGCTGCCGCGTCCAGCAGCCGCCGTTCGATCAGCGCGAAGCCGATCCCCGGCACCCCTTCCAGGCACTTGTTGGAGGAAGCCAGCACGGCCGCCACGGGCAGAACCGACAAGTCGATGGCGATCGCCCCGAAGCTGCTCATGGCGTCCAGCAGCAGGTGCCGTCCGGCTTCGGCCACGACCGCCGCGACGGCGGGCAGCGGGTTCAGCAGCCCCGTGGTGGTTTCGCAATGCACCAGCGCGACATGGGTGATCGCGGGATCCTCCCGCAGCGCCGCGGCGACGCGCTCCGGCTCCACCGGCCGGTGTTCCGGCCAGCGCAGCGCTTCGGCCGCGTGGCCGAGGCGGCGCGCGATCGCCACCATGCGCTCGCCATAGGCACCGTTGCACAGCACCAGCAGCTTGCTGCCCCTCCCCAGCAGGGTGGCGAGGGCGGCTTCCACGATAAAGGTGCCGGAACCCTGCAGCGGCACCGCGACGTGGGTCCCCTCCCCCTTCGCCACCGCCAGCAGCCGCTCGCGCAGTTCGGCGGTCAGGGCGATGAAGGCGGGGTCGCGCGAGCCCCAGTCGCGCAGCATGGCGCGGCGGGTCTCGATCCGCGTGGTCAGCGGGCCGGGCGTCAGCAGGATGGGGGTGTCGGTCATGGCGTGGTCCTCAGCCCTTTCTCCATCGCGGGTGCGCGGCCGCGTGCCATTTCCCAGCGCCAGGCGGCGATGCCCGGCAGGCCCAGCGCCACGTCGCGCAGGCGGCGGATCAGCGCCAGCGCCACGGCGCGGTCCGACGGGATGCCGAAGATGGCGCAGATCAGCACGGAGCCGCCTTCCTGCACGCCCAGCGCGCCGGGGATAAAGAAGCCGGCGCTGCGCACGGCCTGGCCGAGGCTCTCGATCACCAGCGCCTCGGCCAGGCTCGCCTCGACGCCCAGCAGCCGCAGCGCCACCCAGGTTTCGGCGACGCCCACCAGCCAGGAGGCGAGATGCGCGGCGCCGCTGAGCCAGAGGCGACGGGGCTGCCGGTACAGCGCCACCACCGCCTCGTGCAGCCCGGACAGGTCGCCCAGGGAGAACCAGCCGACGCGCTCGGCCACCCGCGGCAACAGCCGCTCAGCCAGCCGGAACAGGCCCCAGCGCTGCGCGGCCATGAACACGCCCGTCATGCCCGCGAAGAGGGCGGTGGCAGCCAGCACCCAGCCTTCCGTGCCGCCCTGGTGCGGCAGCACCAGCAGCACCGCCAGTCCGAGCAGCGAGAACACGATCTGCGACGCCATCTCGGTGGCGAGGTCCACGGCCGTGCTGCTGATCACCGCCAGCTTGCTCACCCCCGCCCGCAGCAGCAGCTGCGCCCGCACGATCTCGCCGATCGCCTGCACCACCGGCAACAGCGCGTTGACGGATTCCCGCGCCCAGCGCATCCGCGTCAGCGCCAGCCAGCCCGGGCGCCTCCCGTCGCGGATCAGCGGCGCCCAGCCCAGGGCCGAGAGCACCACCTGCAGCAGATGCAGCAGCAGCACCAATCCCAGCCCCCAGCCGGCCCCCAGCAACAGCCGCAGGATCTCCGCAGGGTCATTGGACAGCACCAGGAAGGCGGCGCCGCCCAGCCCGACCAGCAGGCCGAGCGCCGTGGGCCAGGTCACGCCCTTGCCGTGCCCCGCCCGGAGGCCAGGAAAGCCTGGAAGCGCCGTGCCACCGCTTCCGGCGTCACGGTCGGGCGTCCCAGCACCTTCATGGAGCCGGGAGCGATGCGCAGGTGGATCAGCGCTGGGCCGCCCGCCGCCAGGGCTTCGCGGAAGGCCGCCTCGAACCCGTCCAGCGAGGCGGCCGCGGCGGCGAAGCGGTAGCCGCAGGCCAGCGCCACGGCGGCGAAGTCCACCGAGGCCGAGACGGTGGCCTGTCCGCCGGTGGAGTCATGCACGCCATTGTCCAGCACCACGTGCACCAGCCGCGCGGGGGCATAGGCGCCGATCGTGGCCAGGCTGCCCAGCTTCATCAGCGCCGCGCCGTCGCCGTCCAGCACCACCACCGGGCGTTCGGTGTTCAGCGCCACGCCCAGCCCCATGCCGCTGGCGCCGCCCATGGAGCCGACCTGGTAAAGGTGCTGTTCCCGATCCGCGAGGGTGAAGAGTTCCCGCCCGCACTTGCCCGTGGTGGCGATCACCGCCGCTTCCTCTGGCACGACCGCCAGGAAGCGTTCCAGCACCGCCGCTCGCGACGGCCGCTCGCCGGCGGCGGGAAAATCGGCCCGGCGGCCCGGCGGCGGCAGGTCGCGCGGCGCCGGGTCCAGCGCCGCTTCCGCCACGTCGTCCTTGCGCACCACCATGGCGAAGGGCAGCCCGGTGGCCGCCATGCGCGCCACGGCGTGGTCCAGCGCCGGGGCCAGGGCGTCGCGCTCCGCCGGGAAGGGTCCCTGTTCCAGCCCCATCAGGGCGATCAGCTCCTGGGTGATCCGCCCCATCACCGCGTGCTGCGGCTCGTCGGGGATGCCGGGCTCGCCGCGCCAGGTGGTCAGAAACAGCGTCGGGATGCGAAAGGGCGCGTTGAGCGAGGTCAGCGGATTCACCGCGTTGCCCAGGCCGGAGTTCTGGCACATCACCACCGTGCGCCGCCCCGCCAGCCAGGCGCCGGCGGCGATGGCCACCGCCTCGCCCTCGCTGGCCGCCCCGACGTAGCGTAGGCCCGCCGCACCCCCGGGCGTGCCCCCGGGCGCGCCTTGTGCGCCCCGCGCGGAGGCGTTCAGCACGCCGTTGATCAGCGGCGTCAGGAAGGAGCAGGGCACGCCCGCGTAGAAGTCGAAGCCGGCCCGGCCGGCCTCGGCGAGGAAGTCGTCGGCGGTGATCACGGGAAGTTCCGCGCCTCCGCGAGGTCGGTCAGGCTGTTCACGTCCAGCCAGTGCCCGGCGAAGAACTTCACCCGCACCGGGTGCTTCGCCGCCAGCCGCGTGAGCAGCATCGGCATGTCCCCGCTCTCCAGCAAGCCTTCCGCCTCCATCGCGTCGATCTCCTCCCGCAGCCAGGCCGCGCCCCTCGCGCTGAACCGGGCGAGGCCGATCCATTCGCCATGCGCCTCGGCCGGCGTGATCTCGTGCGACACGCGTTGCAGCACCGCCGGCGTGTCGTCCAGATAGTCGCCGGAAAAGCCGTGGTCGGCCAGCACGCGGTCGCGCGCGCTCGCCTTGCCGCGGCCCAGCGTGTCCACCGCCACGGCGATGTCGGCGCTGCTGGTCAGCAGGCTGTCCAGGATGTAGCGGCGGAACAGCACGTCGCCGTAGGACACCACGGTTTCGCCGCGGATCGCCTCGCGCGCGCAGAACAGTGACCAGGCCTCGCCGGTCTCGGCGAAGCGGTCGTTGTCCAGCGTGCGAATGCCCTGCAGCGCCACCGCTTCCTTGCGATAGCCGCGCACCACCGTGACGTCGCGCACACCGCTTTCCCGCAGCGTGCCGACCAGTCGCTGCAACAGCGATTGCCCGCGCACGTCCACCATGCATTTCGGCTGGTCGCGCGTCAGCTTGCCGAGGTCGCCGCCCGAGGCCGCCAGCACCACGGCGGAGGCCGCCGGCTTGGCGGGCAGGTAGCGCTTCTCCGCCTCTTCCAGCTCGTCGTTGCCGACCAGGCGGAAGATGTCCTTCACGGTGGCGACGCTGCCCTCGACCCGCACCAGGGACTCATCCTCGTGGATGCGCGCCGCCGTGTCCCGCATGGCGGCGATGGCGGCGCGCAGCAGGTGGTTGGCCCAGATAACCGTGGAGATGCCGGCCTGGCGGAACAGCTCCGTCGGCGTGGCGTAGTACATGGTCGGCACGATCACCAGCGGGCAGCGGTTGGCCCAGCGCTCGGCGAAGGTGAAGATCTCGTCGGCCGTGTTCTTCTTGGAATGGATCAGGATCGCGTCGGCGCCGGCCCGGTGATAGCTCTCGGCGCGCCGCAGCGCTTCCTCCATGCTGCGGCCGGAGATCAGCGCCTCCACGCGCGCCACCAGCACGAAGTCATCGTCGGTCTGGCTGTCCTTGCCGGCCTTGATGCGGCCGCAGAACTCGTCGATCTCCGCCAGCGGCTGGGCTTCCCCGATGAAGGAATTGGTCTTGGGGAAAAGCTTGTCCTCGATGCAGACGCCGGCGACGCCGCGCTCGCACAGCTTGCGCACCAGGCGTCGCACATTGTTGAAGTTTCCGTAGCCGGTGTCGCCATCCACCAGGATCGGCAGCCGCGTCGCGTCGGCCATGTATTCCAGCACGTCCAGCACCTGGGTCCAGGACGCCTCGTTGCTGTCGCGCAGGCCCAGCGCGGCGGAGGTGGTCAGCCCCGAAGCCCAGACGCCGCGGAAGCCCGCCTCCTCCACGATCTTGGCCGAGAGCCCGTCATGCGCCTCCATCAGGAAGGACAGTGACGTCGACGTGATCTCGCGGCGCAGCGCGGCGCAGCGCGTGGGCGAACGCGCGGCAGAGGCGCTGACGGCAACACCGGCGGTTGCGGCATCCTTCACAATGCTGTCCTCCCTGGTGTGGGCAAACGGCTGGACCGGAAGCGGCGGGAACGGCCCTTGCCCGGAACTGGGCGGCCCTTTTAACCTTCCCTTTAACAGAGACCAGTCTCAGGATTTCTGAATTGCCGTCCACATCGAGTTCTCCCAGCATCGCGATCCTGCTCGCCGCAGGGGTGGGCCGGCGATTGGGCGGGATGCATGACGGGCCCAAGGTCCTGTTGGACATGGGGGGGCGCAGCCTGCTCGCGCGTCACCTGGAAAACCTGGCCGCCGAGGGCGTGCGCGAGCTGTCCATCACCGTGGGCTTCCAGCGCGCGGCGATCGAGGCCGAACTGTCGCGCCTGCACTGGGACGGCGAGATCACCCTGGTCGAGAATTCGCGCTTCCGTGAAGGAAGCCTCGTGTCGCTGCACGCGCAGGCGGCGCGGCTGCGGCGGGGCTCCACCGTGGTGCTGATGGACGGGGACGTGCTCTACGACGCGCGCATGCTGCGCACCCTGCTCCGCGCGCCCGGCGAGAACGTGCTGCTGGTGGACCGCAACATCGAGCCGGGGGACGAGCCGGTGAAGATCTGCTTCCGCGGCGACCGGATCGTGGATTTCCGCAAGATCCCGGAGCACGCGCACGACCGGCACGGCGAATCCGTGGGCTTCTTCCGCTTTTCCCCGGCCATGGCGGTCGCGCTGGCCGATCGCTGCGCCGCGCATGTCGCTGCCGGGCGCACGGGGCTGGAATACGAGGAAGCGATCCGCGACCTCCTCCTCGCCGAGCCCGAGCGCTTCGCCGCGGCCGATGTTTCCGACCTGCCCTGGACGGAGATCGACTTCGAGGCGGACGTGCTGCGCGCCCGCCGCGACATCCTCCCTGCCCTGCGACCCTCCCTCGCACAGCCCGGTGTTTCCGCATGAGCCGAAGCCTGCTGCAACAGCGCGACGCCGCGCCGGAAGGGCCGCTGGCCGCTGCGGATGTCGCGCAATATGAAGACAGCGGCTGGCTGGCGGCGCGCGGCTTCTTCACCGTTGCCGAGGCCGCCGCCATCTCGGCCTGGACGAATGAGCTGACGGCCATGCCGGAGGTGCCGGGCGGGCCGATGGTGTACCGCGAGAACAGCCTGCTCGGCACGGGGGAGCGGGTGATCCAGCGCATCGAGAACTTCTGCCCGCACCACCCGCGCTTCGAGGCGCTGGTGAACCACGGCCGCTTGCGTGACGCCGTGGCACAGCTGATGGGCGGGCCGGTGGTGCTGTTCAAGGACAAGATCAACTTCAAGATGCCGGGCGGCGCCGGCTTCGAGCCGCACCAGGACCAGCAGGCCGGCTGGTCCGTCTACGCGCCGCTCTTCGTCACCGCCCTGGTCTGCATCGACCGCGCCGACACGACGAATGGCTGCCTGGAGATGGCGCAGGCGCCCCGCTTCGCCGGGCTGATCGGGGAAGAATGGCACCCGCTGACGGCCGAGCAGATGGCGGGCTTCCCGCTGGTGCCCGTGCCCACGGAACCCGGCGACGTGCTGTTCTTCGACAGCTACGTCCCGCACGCTTCCGCCCCCAACCTGACGGCCGAGGCGCGCCGCATCCTGTACCTGACCTTCAACCGCGCCGAGGCGGGCGACCACCGGTACCGCTACTTCGCCGACAAGCGCGCCAGCTTCCCCCCCGACGTCGAGCGGCTGCCGGGGGTGGAATACCGCTTCCGCGTTTGATCCGCCGGCCAGGCACCACGAGGCCGCGAGCGGCGCCCGGACGGAGCGAAGCGCCCTTGTCCGCCCGCCGCGGCTCGCTCAAAACCGCGGGCATGACCCTGTCCCGCCGGCACGGCCTGTGCCTCGCCCTTCGGCTTCCCACGCTGGGGATCGTCGCTTCCCTGGCTTCCGCGCCCCGGGTGCTGGCCCAGGCCGGGGACCCCGCCGCGGCCACGGTGGAACGGCTGCACGCCGCGCTGCTGGCGGCCATGCAGCAGGCCACCGCCCTGGGCGTGGAAGGGCGCTACCGCCAGCTGACCCCGGCCGTGGGGCAGGCCTTCGACTTCCCGGCCATGACGCGCTTCGCCGTGGGATCCCGCTGGGCCAGCTTCTCGGCGCAGGAGCAGGAAACGCTGGTGGCGGCCTTCACCCGCTACAGCGTGGCGAGCTACGCCAAGAACTTCGACGGCTTCAGCGGCCAGAGCTTCCAGACCCAGCGGGTGGAGCCGCGCGGCGAGGAGCGGATCGTGGTCACCCGGCTGAACAACCCCGGCTCCTCGCCGGTGGACCTGACCTACCGGATGCAGCAGTCCGGCGGTGCCTGGAAGATCGTGGACGTGACGCACGACAACATCAGCGAGATGGCGATCCGCCGCTCGGAGTTCTCCGCCTCGGTGCGCGAGGGCGGGGCGGCCCTGCTGCTGCAGCGGCTGAACGAGTTGTCGAACCGGCTGATGCAAGGCTGACAGCTCGGCCGTGCCCCTCGGGAGGAGGAGAAGGAATTCTCCCCCTCCCGAACCCTCCCTTTCATCTTTTTCCGGGTTCGCTGCCGCAGTGCTGGCGGTGACGTGGAGCGCGCCGGAGGGCCCAGCCCTCCGGCAACTGCGGCGTCAGCCCGCGCCGTGCAAAACTCTGTTTCTGCGTCGCAGGGCGAAGGTGTCCACCCGGCCCCGGCAGCCCCCGAAAAAAGATGAGGGTAGGTCCGGGAGGGAGAATTCCTTCTCCCTCCCGGAAACCGCGGGCGCGACCTGCCCTGCCGAAGGCCAAGCCACGTCGCCGTCTGTATCAGTGTCCTGGCAGCCGGGACGACGGCACGCCTTTGCCCCGCGGGCCACCCCGCCGCCACGCCAGCAGCGCCGGCTCGAAGAACAGCGTCACCGCCAGCACCCAGAACAGCGACAGCATCAGCAGCCGCCCCATGCTGGCCGTGCCGGGATGGGTGGACAGCCACAGCCCGCCAAAGGCGGTGCCGGTGGTCAGGGCGCTGAAGATCACGGCGCGGGTCAGGCTGGTGGGCAGCAGCACCACCTCCCCGTGCCGCGCCGCCATCACGAAGTAGATGTTGAAGGCCACGCCGATGCCGAACAGCAGCGGCAGGGCGATGATGTTGGCGAAGTTCAGCGGCTCGCGCAGCAGCACGCAGGAGCCCAGGGTCAGGATGCCGCTCAGCAGCACGGGCAGCATGGTCCGCAACACGTCGCGCGGGCGTCGCAGCACCAGGAACAGCAGGGCGGTGATGGCCACCGCTGACAGCGCCCCCGCCTGGGCAAAGGCGCGCACGATGCTGTTGCCCGCCGCCTGGATGGTGATGGGGGCGCCGGTGGCGTCCGGCGCCACGGCCTGCACCGCGGCTGAGAAGCGACGCAGCGCCTGGTTGTCCTCGGCGCCGCCGCGCGGGAAGACCTGCACCCGGGCGCGGCCGTCGGGGGTGCGCCATTCCCTGGCGAGGTCGGGGGGCAGGTTTTCGGCCGTGACCGGGGCGGCCTGCAGCAACTCCCGGATCTGGGCCAGCAGCGTTTGCAGCGGCGCGACCACCGCCGCGGCGGCCGCGGCGCGCCCTTCCGACGTCCCGGTGGCCAGGCGTTCCAGCGCCCCGGCCAAGCGGCGCGCGGCAGCCGCGGCGGGGTCGCCGCTCTCGCCCGCCGCGCGCCGCAGGGCGGCGGCGGTGCTGCCCAGGCTGGCCGCCACCTCGGCGTCCGAGGGCGCCGGCCGCGGGTCCACGGGGTCCAGGGTCAGGGCCAGCAGGTCGGCGGCGTCGCGGATGGCGGCCACCTTCTCCTCCTGCTGGGCGGGGATGAAGCTGCTCAGGGTCACGACCTGCGACACTTCCGGCAGGGCGGACAGCCGCCGGGCCAGGGCGTCGGCCTCCGCCAGGGTGGGTGCCAGCACGCCGATGGTGTTGGGCGAACGGTCGGGGTCCCGCATCAGGTCCTCCAGCGTCGCCATGGATTCCACCTTCGGGTCGCGCAGGTGCAGCGGGTTGAAGTCGAAGCTCAGCCAGGGCAGCGCCGCGGCGGATGCCAGGGCCAGCGCCGCGGCGGCCGCCAGCACGGCGCGATGGTGCCGGCGCAGCCAGTTATCCACCGGGCCCAGCGCGGCATAGCCGACCTCGGCCGTTTCGCCGGCCGGGCGCAGGATCACCAGCACCGCCGGCAGCAGGGTGATGCTCAGCAGGAAGGCCACCACCATGCCCACCCCGGCGATGGCGCCCAGCTCGGACACGCCGACATAGTCGGTGGGGAGGAAGGCGAAGAAGCCCACGGCGATGGCCGCCGCCGCCAGGGCCAGGGCGCCGCCCACCGCATCCCCCGCGGCCGCCAGCGCGGCGGGCAGCGTCGGGTGGGTCAGGCGCTCGGCCCGGCAGCGCACGCAGACCTGGATGCCGAAATCCACCCCCAGCCCGACGAAGAGCGGGATGAATGCCACGGAGATCATGTTGAAGCGGCCCACTGCCAGCAGTCCCAGCCCGGCCGTGACCAGCAGCCCCAGGATCGTCACGAACAGGATCGCCGCGGTGGTGCGGGCCGAGCGCACGGCCAGCCACACCATCAGCAGCAGCGCCCCCAGCATGACGCCCGCCATTAGGCCGACGCCTTCGGCCAGGGTGGCGAATTCCTCGTCGGCCAGGGGAACGGAGCCGGTCAGCCGCATCGTCACGCCGTGCGCGGGGTCGAGTTGCAGCGCCCGCGCCGCTTCCCGGATAGCGCGGTCGGCCGGGGCGCCCGGCTGCAGGGCGCCGTAGTCCAGCACCGGCTGCACCAGGATGAAGCGCCGGGTTTCCCGCGTGCCTGCCGCCTCGCCGGAGAACAGGTTGCGCCAGGAAAAGAAGGCCGGCCGCCCGTCCAGCAGGGCGGTGAAGCTGTCGGCCAGGGCGGTCACGGGGCGCCCGATGTCGGCCAGGGCCGCCTGCCCGCGCTCCACCCCCAGCAGCACCGTGCCCAGCGCGCCCATCACGCCGCGCAGGCTGGGATCGGCGGCCAGCGGGCCCAGGAAGGGCTGCGCCTGGATCAGCTGGTCGGTGTTGCGCGTCACCTCCTCCAGCGGCAGCAGCATCAGCCCGTTGCGCGCGAAGAAGGGGCCGCCGTCCGGGCGCCGCAGGCTGCGGAACAGGCCAGAGGTTTCCTGCAGGCGGGCGAACAGGCGGGCAGCCGCGTCCTCCGCCAGTTCCGGCGTGGCGGCGTCCACCACGACGACGGTCAGCCCGGCATTGGCGGGAAAGGCCGCGTCGAGCGCCAGTTCGCGCTGCCGCCAGGGCAGGTCCAGCGACAGCAGCTGCACCGTGTCCGTGGTCATGGCGAAGTGCCGCACGGTGTAGAGCACGGACCCCGACGCCAGGAGCAGGCCGAGCAGCAGCAGCCACCAGGGATGGCGGCAGCTGGCGGCCACGACGCGGCCGGTCAGGGTGGTTTCGGACGGCGGCAAGGGGGCCTCGGCTCAGCTCGTTGGAACAACACGGGACGCCCGCGCCCGGTTCGGCACGAACCGGCCGGGCAACCGTTCTCACGGCGTTGCGCGCGTCGCGGCCCATGCCACGGGTTGCGCTTCGCGGGCACAGGCGCTTCCATTCCGCCCGGGCGGGGAGCCCGCCGGCCATATCCATCGGGGTTCCCGGATGTCGTCAAGTCCCGCCGCGGAAGCGGTTCCCCTCGACAGTTCCCTGGTCCGGGCCGCCGACCACACGGCGCGCCACTGGGTCTTCGACGTGCCCGGGCGCATCCGCATCGGCAGCGACGCGCACCGCGACATGTTCGCCCGGATGCTGCTGGAAACCCACAACCCCTACAAGCCGCGGGTGCTGGACTGGCCGAAGCTGTCGCCGGAGGCGCATGCCCGGCTCACGGGACTGCCGATCTGGGACATCGCCGTGCAGACGGAAGGCCGCGCTTCGCTGCGCGTGCTGGACTATGCCGCCACCGTGACCCACCCGCTGCTGCACGAGGCGCTGGTGATGGATGGCAACGAGGAAGCACGGCACAAGAAGGTGCTGAGCAACCTCGTGGAAGCCTACGGCGTCACGCTGGAGCCGGAGCCGGAATACACGGGCTTCCGCGACGTGGAATGGGGCTGGATGCGCACCGGCTACAGCGAGTGCATCGACAGCTTCTTCGCCTTCGGCCTGTTCGAGGCCGCCAAGCGCTCCGGCTTCTTCCCGCCCGACCTCGTGGACACCTTCGAGCCGGTGATCCAGGAGGAAAGCCGCCACATCCTGTTCTTCGCCAACTGGGCGGCCTGGGCGCGCCGGCAGCAGCCCTGGTGGCGCAAGCCCTACTTCCTGGCCAAGATCGCCGCGGTCTGGGCGGTGCTGGTGTGGGACCGGCTGGTTCTGGCGCGCGACATGAGCGGCGCGTCCAAGGACACCAACTTCACCGCCTCCTCTGGCTCCATCGGCGTGACGCTGAGCCCCGCGGCGCTGATCGACATCTGCCTGGCCGAGAATGACCGCCGCCTTTCCGGCTACGACCCGCGGCTGCTGCGCCCGACCACCGTGCCCTTCATGATCCGCCTGGCCCGCCGCTTCATGCGCGACCCGAAGCCCGCGACGCCCTGACCACCGCCCGTGAGCCACGACACGCTGATCCACCGCATCGTCCGGCCCGTTGTCCGGGCGGTGGCGCCCACCGGCATCACGCCCAACCAGGTCACCACCCTGCGGGTGCTTGCCGGCGCCGCCGCGGCCGCCTGCTTCGCCGGCCCCGGCTCCTGGCCGGCAATCGGCGGTGCGGTGTTCCTGTTTTCCATGATGCTGGACCGCGCCGATGGCGAGCTGGCGCGGCAGACCCGGCAGTTCAGCGCCTTCGGGCACCGCTACGACCTGGTCAGCGACTGTTCCGCCAATGCCGTCGCCTTTCTGGGCATCGGGGTGGGGCTGTTCGGCACGCTCGGGCTGCTCGGGCCGCTGCTGGGCGCCCTGGCGGGGTGCGGCATCGGGGTGCTGTTCTGGCAGATCAACGTGCTGAAGCTGGAGGAGGTGCGCGGCTACAGCCTGGCCCCCGGGGTCACGGTGGACCCCGACGACGCCATGGCCTTCGTGCCGGTGCTGGTCTGGTGCGGCGCGGCCCTGCCGATGCTGATCCTGGCGGCGGTGGTCACACCCCTGGCGGCGCTGTGGCTGGGCCTGCGCAGCGGCCGGCGGGGCGGGGCAGCCACCGCGGAACGGCGGCCGCCCCAGCCCTCTCAGGACGCGGTCAGGCGGCCGCGATAGGCGGTGATCTGGCTGGCGCGGCAGATATCCACCTGCCGGATCTCGGCGGCACTGCCGTCCGTCCACACCGTGCGGAAGTCGTAGAGCCCGGTATTGGCCGCGCGGTAGCCGCGGGACTCACCGGGCGACAGCACGTCCCGGCCGAGCTGGTCGCTGCCCCAGCCGCCCAGGCTGGCATGGCTGAAGTAGAATTCCCGGATGGTGGCGCCCGAGGCGTTGCTGACGCGGAAGGAGGTGTCGCAGCCCGTGGGGCCCTGGCCGTAGACCGGCACGGCGACCGGCTGCACGCAGGCGGCGAGAAGGGTGAGCAGGGGCAGAACCGCCAGCCGGGCTGCCAGGGTGCGTCGTCGCATCGAAACCGAATCCTCCGTTTTCTTTGCGCAACGCTAGGCGGGTCGCCGCACCGCGGCAACGGCCATCCCACACGGAAACGAGAGGTTTGCGGTCCGTCGCGGCGCCTCAGCGCACCGGGCCGACCAGCCGCCGGAAGGTGGCGCTCAGGCGGCAGCGGTAATACCAGGCGGCGGCGAGCAGCAGCGCCGCCGCCGCGCCTGCCGCCATCATCACCTCCGGGTTGGAATGGGCCAGCAGGTCGGTGACCCAGCCCAGCAGGTAGCCGGGCAGCAGCACCGCCGGCGCCCAGACCAGGGCGGAGCCGATATTGGCCGCCTGGAAGCGGCGCTCGCGCATGCCGACGATGCCGGCGATGGCGGGCACCATGGCCCGCAGCGGCCCGAAGAAGCGGCCGATGAAGATGGCGGCCACGCCCCAGCGGCGAAACATCAGCACGCCCCGGGCATAGGTGGTGCGGTATTTCGGCGGCAGGCGGCGGCGCAGCGCCCGGCCGCCGATCGCCCGCGCGCCCCAGTAGCTGACCGCATCCCCCAGGATCGCGCCGACGATGGCGGAGCCCAGCATGGGTACCGGCTCCAGCGTGCCGGCGCCGATCAGCGCCCCGATGCCCAGCAGCATCGGCGTGGCGGGGATGATGGCGCCCAGCACCGGCAGGGATTCCAGGAAGGCGAAGATCAGCATCACCAGGGGCGCCCAGGCGGCGTTGGCGGCGATCCAGTCGTTGAAGGCGGAAACCAGTTCGGCGATCACGGCGCGTCCCGGTCCGGCACCGTGCCGCCCGCCCCGGCGCGGCGCCCCGCCCCGCCCGGAGGGGGCGGGCCCGGCAAGGGCGCGGCCGGTGCCGCCGCACCGGAACCCGGGATTCCCGAAGCCGTGCTGCGCATGGGGCGGGCTAGTGCGCCTCCGCCCAGGAATGACCCCAGCCGACCTCCACGCCCAGCGGCACGCGCAGGGTGGCGACGCCCTCCATCACCTCGCGCGCCAGCGCGGCGGTCTGCTCCACCTCCGCCTCCGGTACCTCGAAGAGCAGCTCGTCATGCACCTGCAGCAGCATGCGGCCCTTCAGCCCGGCCTCGGCCAGGGCGCCGGGCAAGCGGACCATGGCGCGCTTGATGATCTCGGCGGCACCGCCCTGGAAGGGGGCGTTGATCGCCTGGCGCTCGGCATTGGCGCGGCGCTGCGCTTCGCGGGCGCCGATCTCGGGGATCCAGAGTGCCCGGCCGAAGGGGGTGCGGACGTGGCCGCTGATGCGGGCATCCTCCTTGATCCGCTCCATGGCATCGCGGATGCCGGGGTACTGGGCGAAATAGGCGTCGATGATGCCCCGCGCCTCGCCCACGGTGATGCCCAGGCGCGGCGCCAGCCCGAAGGCGGAGATGCCGTAGATGATGCCGAAATTCACTGTCTTGGCTCGGCGGCGAAGCTCGCGGTCCACCGGGGCGTCCTCCGGCAGGCGAAAGATGTCGCGGGCGGTGCGGCTGTGGACGTCCTCGCCCTTGGAGAAGGCGTCGCGCAGCGTCGGCACATCGGCCATGTGGGCCAGCAGCCGCAGCTCGATCTGGGAATAATCGGCCGCCACCAGCAGGTGCCCGGGCTCCGCCACGAAGGCGCGGCGGATCTTGGCGCCCTCCTCCGTGCGGATCGGGATGTTCTGCAGGTTGGGTTCGGTGGAGCTCAGCCGCCCCGTGGAGGTGATGGCCATGGAGAAGTCGGTATGGACCCGGCCATCCGCCGCCATCTGCTGCTGCAAGCCGTCCACGTAGGTGGACTTCAGCTTGGAAAGCTGACGCCAGTCCAGCACCTTGCGCGGCAGCTCGTGGCCCCCGGCCGCCAGCTCCTCCAGCACGAAGACGTCGGTGGAATAGGCGCCGGTCTTGCCCTTGCGCCCGCCCGGCAGGCCCATCTCGCCGAACAGGATGTCGCCGAGCTGCTTGGGCGAGCCGACGTTGAAGGGCCGTCCCACCAGCGCGTGGATCTCCCCTTCCAGCGCCGCCATGCGCCCCGAGAAATCCTCGCCGATGCGACGCAGCTCGGCGCCGTCCACCTTGATGCCGGCGACCTCCATGTCGCGCAGCACGGTGATCATGCGGCGCTCGACCTGCTCGTAGAGCGCCAGCGCCTTGTTCTCGCGCAGCTTCGGCCGCAGCGCGTGCCACAGGCGCAGCGTCACGTCGGCGTCCTCGGCGGCATAGGCGGTGGCCTGGTCCAGCGGGATCTCGGCCCAGCGCTTGCGGGCCCGGCCGGTGCCGGTGACCTCGTCGTAGGTCATCGGCAGGTGGGCGAGGTGCCGGCGCGACAGCTCGTCCATGCCGTGCCCGTGCCGCCCGGCATCGAGGCTGTAGGAAATCAGCATGGTGTCGTCCACCGGCGACACCTCCACCGCGCCGTTGGCCTCGCGGCCCAGCACTTCCAGGTCGTACTTGGCGTTGTGCAGCACCTTGAGCACGCCGGGGTCGACCAGCAGCGGCCGCAGCGCGGCGATGGCCGCGTCGAAGGGGATCTGTTCCGGCGCCGGGGTCAGCATGTCGCCGCCCTCGTGCCGCAGCGGCACGTAGGCCGCATCCCCCGGGCCGAGCGCGAGGCAGACGCCCACGAGGTCGGCCGCCAGGGCGTCGAGGCTGCTGGTCTCGGTGTCCAGCGCCATCACCCCGGCCAGCCGGGCACGGGCGATCCAGCTTTCCAGCGCCGGCAGGGTGGTGATCGTCTCGTAGGGGCCGAAGGGCGTGGCGTCGGCCGGCAGGGCGATGGGTTCGGCCACCGGGGCCGGCGCGTTGACCGGGCGGGGCGGCGGCAATCCGTTCTCGCCCGGCGCACCCTTCAGCCCGAGCCGGTGCAGCAGCGAGCGGAAGCCCTGCCCTTCCAGAAAGGCGCTCAGCGTCGCGGCCTCCGGCGGCCGGGCCAGGAAGCTTTCCACCGGCTCCACCACCGGCACGGCGCGGTCCAGTTCCACCAGCCTGCGGCTGATGCGGGCGGCCTCGGCATTGTCTTCCAGGGCCTGGCGGCGTTTGGGCTGCTTGATCTCGGCCGTGCGGGACAGCAGCGTCTCGACGTCGCCGAAGGTCTCGATCAGCTGCGCCGCGGTCTTGATGCCGATGCCCGGCACGCCCGGGACATTGTCCGTGGGGTCGCCGGCCAGGGCCTGCACCTCCACCACCTTGTTTGGGGCAACGCCGAACTTCTCCATCACCTCGGCGGCGCGGATCGGCTTCTGCTTGATGGGGTCCAGCAGTTCGATGCCGTCGCCCACCAGCTGCATCAGGTCCTTGTCGGAGGACACGATCGTCACCTGCCCGCCGTCGCGCGCGAAGGCGGTGGCGTAGGTGGCGATCACGTCGTCCGCCTCGAAGCCTTCCTGTTCCACGCAGGCGACGCCGAAGGCCGCCGTGGCGTCGCGGATCAGGGCGAATTGCGGCACCAGCTCGGGTGGCGGTTCCGGGCGGTGCGCCTTGTATTGCGGGTAGATCTCGTTGCGGAAGGTAGTGCGGGAGGCGTCGAACACCACCGCCAGGTGGGTGCCGGCGTGGCGGGCCAGGAAATTGGCCAGCATGCCGGAAAAGCCGAACACCGCGTTGACCGGCACCCCGGCGGGGTTGGTCATCGGCGGCATGGCGTGGAAGGCGCGGAAGATATAGCCGGCGCCGTCCACCAGGATCAGGTGGCGGCCGTCCCGGGCCGTGCCTGCCGCAGGAGGTGCGTCCAGCGGCGTGCCATCCGGCACCTCCCCCTCGGAACCGGCCGGCGGGACGTCAGTGATGTCCGTCATCCCCGGCGCCCTCGGCGAGGACAAAGGTGCGGGAGCAGTAGGGACAGGTGACCTGCGCTTCATCGATACGCAGATAGATGGTGGGATGGCCGGCAACACCCCCACCGCCGTCGCAGGCCACCACGCGGGCATGGGCCACGATGCGTTCCTCCGCCGTCACGCCGGGGATCAGGCGGGGGGCATAGCCGGTGAAACTGCCGTCGCGCATGGGAAACACTCGCACCGAGGGGAGAACCAGGACCCGCGCTCATACCGCGGGCAGGCCGCAGCGACCAGGGCAGGCCGTGCCCGTGCTTTGACGCGGATTGTGTCGTTTGTTAGACGGGGGCCGGAAAACGGGCCGGCCGGGCCCGGTTGCGTCCCTCCCGCGCCGCCCCTGCTGCAACCGGAATTCCTCACGCATGATGTCCTTCTCCCTGCGTGCGGCGGGCCTGGCCCTGCTGCTCCTGGCCACGGCCTGCTCCCCGCGCGTGGAAGGGCTCGGCCCGGTGATCACCACCCCCGCCGTGCAGGGCGACACGCTGCGCATGGCCGACGGTGCCCGGCTGCCGCTGCACACCGTCCGTCCGCCCGGCCCGCCCCGGGCGGTGCTGCTGGCGCTGCACGGGCTGAACGACCACGCCGCCAGCTTCATGGCGGAATCCGCCCCCGCCCTGGCCTCGGGCGGGCTGCTGGTGCAGGCCTATGACCAGCGCGGCCACGGCCGCAACCCGAACAAGGGCATCTGGCCCGGGCAGGAAGCCCTGGTGTCGGACGCGGTGTCCGCCATCCGGCTGCTGCACGCCGAGAATCCCGACCTGCCCTTCTTCGTGCTGGGCGAGAGCATGGGCTCCGACGTCGCACTGCTGGCCGAGGACGCGCTGCGCAACCAACCCGACGCGCCGCGGGTGAGCGGCTGGATCCTGCTGACCCCCGGCCTCTGGGCGCTGGACGACATGAACCCCGTCACCGTGGCCTCCTTCCGGCTGGCGCTGCGCTCCTTCCCCTCGCTGGCGGTGGGCTCCGGCTCACCCTCCATGGTGCCCACGGACAATTAGGAAGCGCTGGAACGCTTCAACAACGACCCGCTGACGGTCAAGGAAACCCGGGTGGACGTGGTGTCGGGCCTGCTGGACATGACGGAAAACGTGCTGCCCGTGGTGGCCCGCTGCTGCGCCGCGCCCACGGTGCTGATGTTCGGCGGCCGCGACGGGGTGATCGAGCAGGCGCCCACCAAGCGGACGCTGCGCACCCTGCCGGCGGACGGCAATGCCCGCGTGGCGCTGTACCGCAATGGGTGGCACATCCTGCTGCGCGACCGGCAGCGTGAGGTGGTGGCGCGTGACATCCAGGCCTTCATCAACGACCCCCGCGCTCCCCTTCCCTCCGGCGCCGAGGCCGATGGTGCAGCCTGGCTCGCCTCGCCTCCGTGACGGCCGGGCGGGCGGCGGGGCCGCCCCCGGGTCCGGGGTGACCCGCCGCGGGCTGCTCGGCGCGGCCCTGGCGGCACTGCCCCTGGCCGCCTGCACGCCACAGCTGATCCCGGCAGGGCCGGTCGAGCGCCTGACCCGGATGGGCGACAACTGGCTGGTGATGCCCGACGGGGCCTTTCTGCCCTTCCGGTCC
This sequence comes from Roseomonas sp. BN140053, assembly GCF_047690175.1. Lineage (NCBI taxonomy): Bacteria > Pseudomonadati > Pseudomonadota > Alphaproteobacteria > Acetobacterales > Roseomonadaceae > Roseomonas > Roseomonas sp. BN140053. Next base: position 109,246 of record NZ_JBLLEB010000004.1, read on the forward strand.
TGGCTGCCGCCGCAGCCGCCCCGCGCCGTGGTGCTGGCGCTGCACGGCTTCAACGACAGCCGCAACTTCATGGAGGAGCCCGCCCCGCTCTTCACCGCGGCGGGCATGGCCGTCTACGCCTTCGACCAGCGCGGCTTCGGCGGCGCCCCGAACCGCGGCGTCTGGGCGGGCAGCGAAACCATGGCGGCCGATGTTTCGCGGGCGGCGCGGCTGGTCTCGGCCCGGCACCCCGGCGTGCCGCTGATCCTGATGGGCGAGAGCATGGGCGGCGCGGTGGCGATGGTGGCCGCCGCCTCGGAGGATCCGCCGCCGGTGCAGGGGATCGTGCTGCTGGCCCCGGCCGTCTGGGGCCGGGCCACCATGCCCGGCTTCATGCGCTGGACCATGGAGATCGCCGCCCACACCATCCCGCGCGTCGCCTTCAGCAGCAGCGTCCCGGGCGTCAGCCCCACCGACAACCCCGAGGCGCTGCGTCGCTGGGCGCGCGACCCGCTGACCATCCGCGACACGCGGGTGGACACGACCTGGGGGCTGCTGGGCTTGATGGACGAGGCCGAGGCGGCCGCGTCCCGCCTGGGGCCGGGCACGCCGCCCACCCTGCTGGTCTACGGCGCCCGCGACCAGCTGGTACCGCCGAGCGCGACGCGGCGGATGCTGGAGGAACTGCCCCCCGGCGCGCCGCTGCGCCTCGCCTATTACGAGCGGAGCCACCACTTCCTGTTGCGCGACCTGAACGGCGCGGCCGTGACGCGCGACATCATCGCCTGGATCCCGGCGCCCGAAGCACCACTACCGTCGGGGGCGGATCGCGCGGGTGCCGCCTGGCGGGCCGGCGAGGCCGGGGCGGTGGCGGCCGTGCCCGCGGCGCCGGCGGGGGGCTGAAGCCCCCTTCCGCCCCGGACAGAACCGGGCGCGGCACGCCCCCTGCCCTTGAGCGGTGCACGGCCCGGCGGGACCGGCAACCGCCTGGTCGCTGCCGCCAGCCCGCCCTGGCCGCGATGCTGCGGGACGCGCTCAGCCGTCCAGGGTGATGCCGAGTTCCCGGATCAGCGGCACCCAGACGGCGCGATCCGCCGCGATCTGCGCCGCGAACTCGTCCGGGCCCTGGGCCAGCGGTTCCACCCCGATGGCGGTCATGCGGTCGCGCACCGCCGGCTGCTCCATCGCCCAGCGCAGGTCGGTCCAGAGCCGGGACACAACCGCGTCCGGCGTGGCCGAAGCCACCACCATCCCCTGCCAGCAGGGCGCGGAATAATTCGGCAGGCCGAGCTCGCGGATGGTCGGCACCTCCGGCAAGGAGGGGATGCGCTGCGGCGTGGCGGCCGCCACCGGGCGTATGGCACCCGTGCGCACGGCGTCCCCCACCGAGGCGAGGTCGATCATCACCGATTCCAGATTGCCGGCCAGCATGTCGCTGACCGCCGGGGCGCCGCCGCGATAGGGCACGTGGCTGAGCCGGACGCCCATCTCCTTGGCAAAGCGCTCCATCGCCAGGTGCTGCGGCGACCCCACGCCCGAGGAGCCGCAGGCCAGGGTCCCCGGTTCCCGCCGCGCTGCTTCCAGGTAGCCCTGGCCGTCGCGGATGGCGCTGTCGCGCTTCACCGCCAGCACCAGCGCGTAATCCGCGAAAAGGCCGACGGGGCGCAGCTCCCGCACGGGGTCGTAGGACAGGCGGCGGAACAGCGCGATGTTGTTGACCAGGGCACCGTTGTCGGCGCTGAACACGGTGTGCCCGTCCGGCGTGGCCTTGGCCGCGGCCTCGGCCGCCAGCGTCGCCGCGGCACCCGGCCGGTTGTCCACCACCACGGGCTGCCCGAGCCGGGGCGCCATGGCGCCGCCGATCAGCCGCGCCAGGATGTCCGTGCCGCCGCCGGCCGCGTAGCCCACCAGCCAGCGCACCGAGCGTTCGGGGAAGGCCGCCAGGGCCGGCCGCGCGGCCGCTGCGCCCAGGGCCCCGAGCAGCAGGGCCCGGCGGCCGGGCCGGATGCGGATGGCATTCCCTTCCCCGGCCGCGATCGCGCCCCTTTCCGGGACCAACGGAAACGCATCACGCATGGACATCCCCCTTCGGCCTTCGCGGCCCTTGGGAGGATGGTGCAGGAGCCGGGCGCGCTTCGCCACCCGGCCCGGAAAGCGCCCGCCCGGACGCGGGCGGTGCGGAAGCGTTCAGCCCGGGGCGGCCGCCGGCAGCTTCACCAGCCCTTCCGGCCGCAACCGATAGCCGCCGAGGCGATGCGCCAGCGACAGCAGCGCATAGGTCGCCTTGAAGGCCAGCACGGGCAGCTGACGGTCGGTGTTGGCGTGCACGTCGCCGGCCAGCAGGCTGACCAGCCCGTCGCGCATCCGGAAGCGGTTGGAGGGCTGCATGAACATATCGCGCAGCACGGGCCGGTTGATGCGGTAGATCAGCCAGGACAGTGACCCCACGGCGCGCGACACCTTGCGCTCGAAGGTCCGCAGCAAGGGCTCGGCACGCCGGGGATCGTCCAGCCAGGCATCCACCGCCTCGGCCCCCAGCTCGGCGCTGGCCATGGCCAGCATCACCCCGGAGGAGAAGACCGGGTCCACGAAGGCGAAGGCGTCGCCCACCATGAGCCAGCCCTCGCCGCGCATGGTGCGGGACCGGTAGGAGTAGTTCCCCGTGGTGGTCACCGGCGAGGCCAGGGTGGCATTGGCCAGGCGCGCCCGGGCGGAGGGGGCGCGGAACAGGCTGGCCAGCAGGTATTCCTCCGGGCTGCCCTTGCGGCGCTTGAAGAATTCCGGGGTGCTGACGATGCCGATGCTGGTGATGCCGTCGGGCAGCGGGATCATCCAGCACCACCCTTCTTCCAGCAGGTGGACGGTGATGTTGCCCTCGTGGCAGCCCTCGCAGGGGGCGACGCCGCGGAAATGCGCGTAAAGGGCGGCGGTGTTGTTGTGCGGGTTGCGCTGCTTGCCGCCCATCTGCGTGGCCAGCACCGTGTCGCGTCCCGAGGCATCCACCACGTAGCGCGCGAGCCAGCGCCGCTCCTCGCATGCCGCGTTGCGCGCCACCACGCGCGATCCCCGCACGGGGTCGACCGCCACCTCCATCACCCGCCAGCCGTCCAGCGCTTCCGCCCCGCGCGCCGCCGCGGTGCGGAACAGCAGCGCGTCGAACTCGGCGCGGCGCACCTGGTAGCTGTGGTCGTAGGTGGCGTTGAGCGCATTGGCGAAGGTGAAGGACACCCGCTTGCCATGCTCGTCCGAGATAAAGGAGGCACCGGGCTTGTAGACGCCCAGCGCCCGGACTTCCTCGGCGATGCCGAGACGCTCGAACAGCCGCAGATTCTGCGGCAGCAGGGACTCGCCGATGTGGAAGCGCGGGTGCGCGTCCTTTTCCAGCAGCACCACCTTGCGGCCCCGCTCGGCCAGGAGTGCCGCGGCGGTGGAGCCACCCGGCCCGCCGCCGATCACCAGCACGTCGCAGCGTTCGAAACCGGCCTCTTCCGGCGTGGTGGGAACGGGCGCGTGCAAGGCATCGAGAGGCATCGGGCGGTGACCCTGGGCTGGAGAAACCGGTAACGGGACGTTTGAAGACGATCCTAGCCCAGAACGGAATGGCACGGAACCATCCGCCCCCTCCTGCCGGCGGACCGGCCGCTCCCCGGCTTCGTGGTCGCGCCACGCTCCCCGACCGACCCAGGCCAAGACGTCGAGCGCTGCCGTTCCGCCGGGACGCCATTGTTCCGGCATGGGGGTGCCTTCAGGCGAAGACGATCCCGTACTGCCCCATGCCGTTGCCGACGATGCCGTCATGGGTGAGCGCCTGGTGCTCGGGGCTTTCGGAAAAGGCGATCACGACGCCGGTGCGGTCGAGCTGATGCGTGGCGAGGCGATCGACGTAGTAGCTCACCTCCCCCGCGCCCGGCTCACGATCGAGGCTGTTGCGGTAAAGCAGGTGCACGAAATCGACGTCGCTCACGTTCACACCGTAGCGGGCCTGGAACTCCGGGCTGGCACTGAAGGCGCGGCTCAGTTCGAGCAGGTTGCTCTGGCCCGAGGCGATCTGCGCCTTGTGGTAGTTGAGCCCACCCACATCGGGCGCACGGTCGAGCATGGTGTCGTACAGGCGCGCGATCTGCGCGGCGAGCGGGTTGGCGTCCCACAGACCGGCCCGCACCGTGTGGGCCGTGCGGGCGATGTTCTCGGGGCTTTCCGAGAAGCCCAGGAGGAGATCCTGGCGCGTGGCACCCTGGGCCAGGCGGCCCAGGTGGTACTGAAGCTCGGCGGCGGAGGGAACCCGGTCCAGGACATTCGCATAAAGCTTGGTCACGAAACCCGGGTCATCGAGGCCACCGTAGCGGCTGCTGAACTCCGGGCTGCTCAGGAAGTTCGTGGCCAGGGCACCGAGGGAAATCCCGGCCTGCAAGGCGCTGCTGTGGAAGCTCAGCCCCTCCGGCTCCGGTGTCCGCCCGAGCGCTGCCTGGTAAAGGCGAAGGGTCTGCGCCGCGGGATCGGCCGTGTCGAACACCAGCCGCCCATCCGCCAGGCGCACCTCCTCCACATCCTGCAGGATCTGCTTGCCGCTGGGCAGCGACAGCGTCACCCCGTCATCTCCGACGGACACGACCTGCATGTCACGCCGGCCGAGCGTCTCGTGCCACACCACGTCGTAGGATGCGGTGCCCACCACGAGAACGGGCGCCGGGTTCTCCGTCCCGGGCGTTTGCGGCGGCGCCGTGACCGGCGGCATCGGCATGGGAGCGGGCCTGACCGGAGGTACCGGCTGCGTGCTCCCCGTGCCGTCCCCCGGCATTGACGGTTCGTGATCATGCCCCCCGCCCACCATGGGAGGCACATAGGGCTGTCCATCGATGGTGGCGACATCGCCGTCGTAGAAGGTGCCCCCTGGCAGGACGCCGACATCGTCGAGACGGTGGGGGAACTCGCCGGGGGTGTCGAAGTCGCCGTAATGCGCCCGGCTCAGCGTGATGTCGGCATCCGTCACCAGGTCGCCATAGACCGTGATGGTGCCGATCTGGTCGTAGTTGTGCGCCGCAGCCCCCGAGGTCTTGAGGCTGATCAGGTCGATGCGGCTGATGTCGTCGCGCCCGTCGCCGTTGCCGTCCAGGTAGGTGATGCTGTAGCGCACGGTGTGGCCCAGCAGCTCGATCCGGTCGCCCTCGGCGCGGCGGAAGTCGGTGATCACGTCGTCGCCGATGCTGTCCACCCAGTGGTCGTGGATCAGGTCGTTCTCCACCAGCCCGATCTTTTCCCAGTCGATCGTGCCGTCCGCCATCAGGTTGCGCGCCGCGATCTCCGCCTTGGCATTCATCAGGAACTCGAAGCGGAACCGGTCCGCCCCCGCCCCGCCGGTGAGCACGTCGTTGCCCACCAGCTCCTCGCCCCAGTTGGCGATCTGCTGGCTCACCAGCAGCGCCGAGGCCGTTTCCCCCGCGTCGGAGCGGCTGAGCAGCACGTCGTTGCCCGCGCCCCCCAGCATGACGTCCGAGCCCAGGCCGCCCACCAGCAGGTCGTCGCCCGCCTCGCCCAGCAGGCGGTCATTGCCCTGCCCGCCCCAGAGCATGTCGTCGCCGGCCATGCCGGAGATGGTGTCGTGGCTCGCGCCGCCGCCGATGTGGTCGGCCCCCATGCCACCCATCCGGCTCGCGCTCCCGGCCATGGCCGGCATGGCCTGCGCCTCGGCGCCGCCATGGCCGGTCTGGTCCAGCACCACCCGGCCGCCGCCCGGCAGCACGCCCGCATCCTCCAGCGGCCGCCCCATCGCGGGCACCGTGTCGACCACGCCCAGCCGCCCGCCCGTCAGGGTCACGTCGGCCGCGGTGATGAGGTTGCCGTAGACGGTGATCGTGCCCAGCAGGTCGCCGCCGTGCGCCCCCCCCGGCGGGCCCTCGCTGATCAGCGTGATCACGCTGTAGTCGCTGCGCCCGTCGAAGTTGCGGTCCATCTGCGTGACCGTGATCCGCACGTCGTCGCCGGCAATCACGATCCGGTCGCCCTGGTCGCGGCGGAAATCGCCGACGATGTCGTTGCCGATGCTCTCCACCCAGTGGTCGTGCAGCGCCCCGTTCTCGGTGGCCGCGATCCGGGCCCAGTCGATCGTGCCGTCCGCCCGCAGGTTGCGCGCCATCACCTCGGCCCGGGCATTCAGCAGCAGCTCGAAGCGGAAGGTGTCCGCGCCCTGGTCGCCCACCAGCACGTCGTTGCCCGCCAGCTGCTCGCCCCAGGTCACGGTCCGCCGCGTGGGGTCCTGCGCGATCACCGGCTCGCCCGCGTCGGAGCGGCTGAGCAGCACGTCGTCGCCGTCGAAGCCCAGCAGCACGTCCGCGCCGTAGCCGCCCACCAGCAGGTCGTTGCCGTCGTGGCCGAACAGCCGGTCGCTGCCCGCACCGCCCCAGATCGTGTCGTCGCCGGCGTCGCCCCACACCCAGTCATGGCCGGCATTGCCCAGCAGCTGGTCGTTGCCGTCACCGCCGCCCAGGCTGTCGCTGCCCGCGCCGCCCGCAACCAGGTCGTCGCCCTCCAGCGCCCAGACCTGGTCGTTGCCGTCGCCGCCATAGATCCGGTCGGCGTCGCCGCCCTCCGGCTTGCCCCGCACGTCGCCGTAGATCGCGTCGTCGCCCCCGCCACCCCAGAGCGTGTCGCGCCCCGCCGCGCCCACGATGTGGTCGTAGCCCTCGCCACCGATCGCCTGGTCGTCGCCCTCCCCGCACTCGATCAGGTTATGGCCGTCGCCGCCGATGATCGTGTCGTCGCCCTCGCGCCCGTAAAGCCCGTCGTCGCCCTCACCCCCGTCGAGCAGGTCGTCGCCCCCGCCACCATCCAGCCGGTCCTGGCCCAGCCCGCCGAACAGCGCGTCATTGCCCGCCTCGCCATACAGCTTGTCGTCGCCCGCACCCGCCCGCACCACGTCGTCGCCCAGCCCACCGCTCAGCGCCTCATTGCCCGCGCCGCCCAACAGCGTGTCGTCGCCCGCCCCGCCGTCCAGCACGTTCGCCCCCTCGCCGCCCTCCAGCACGTCCCCCCCGCCACCGCCCAGCAGCGTGTCGTCGCCACCACCCCCCCGCAGCGTGTCCTGCCCATCGCCGCCATCGATGCGGTCGTCGCCTTCCTCGCCGAACAGCGCGTCATCGCCCTCGCCGCCCAGCAGCGTGTCGTTGCCCAGCCCGCCATAGGCCCGGTCGTTGCCCGCCTCCCCCACCAGGGTATCGGCACCCTCGCCGCCATAGGCCAGGTCGCCGCCCGCACCCCCGTTCAGCAGGTCGCTGCCCACGCCGCCCAGCAGCGTGTCCGCGCCATCCTCGCCGAACAGCTTGTCGTCGCCCTCGTCGCCGAAGATCAGATCCTGCCCGGCCCCACCGCTGAGCTGGTCGTTGCCCGCGTCGCCGCCCAGCCGGTCATCCTCGGCCTCCCCGAACACACGGTCAGCCCCCAACCCACCCCGCAGCAAATCGTCGCCCTCGCCGCCCGACAGCTTGTCGTCCCCGCCCGCGCCATCGATGCTGTCCGACCCCGCCGTGCCCAGCAGCACGTCGTTCAGGTCACGCCCCATCCGGAACAGACCGTCTGCCGGACGCAGCAGGGAGAAGTTCGGTTCCTGGCTCATGTTTCCGTCTTCCACGGATCAGCCTTCAGTGCCTGGAACCCTCCTGCCGCACCTGCATCTCAGCGGTGCCCGCACTGCCCCAAGATGGGCTGGGCCGAGCCGAGGGTGGTCCTGCAGACAGACTGACAACTGACCAGAAATCGCCTGAGCAGGACCTTGCAGACCCAGGGATTACCCTGTGGTGAAAAGGCATCGGTGGTGTCACGAAAAAGCGGAACTGCCGCCCAAGAGCTGCCCCTGAATCCGGGTCGGCCGATGGCACGCGTCCGCCGCACTCAGGGCAGCGCCGAACGCACCTGTTCGTGGATGAAGCGCACCGCTGCCGCGACCGCCGCGCGGGAAGCCTCCGACTCCGGGTCGCTCGTGACAAAGGCGTGTCCCTGCCCCTCGAAGCAGCGCAGTTCCGCGTCACCACCGGCACGACGGTAGCTTTCCGCGAATCGCTGGGCCATGTCGGGGGTGAGGTTGCCGTCCGCCGTGCCCTGCAGCAGCAGCACCGGCGGCAATGCCCCGGCCTCGCCGCGGTCCAGGATGTGCTGCGGGCTGGCATCCTCCATCGCGGCCTCGTCCGGCCACCAGGCGTGATGCGCGTCGAGCGTCTTCTCCATCCCGCGCTCCCGCGCCATGCGGTAGCGCCCCAGCGGGTCCAGCACGCCCCAGCCGACCACCACCCAGGCGAGGCTGGCATCCAACGCCTCACCCTCGTCCAGGGCGAGCGGCGGCAGGCTGGGGTGGTTAGGCCGCAGCGCCGCCAGCATCGCCTGATGCCCGCCGCTGGACGTGCCCAGCGCCCCGATCCCGTCGGTACGCGCCCCGTGCGCGGCACCGTGCCGCTTCAGCCAACGCACCGCCAGCTGCACGTCCTGCACGGAAGCCGGATAAGGCGCCTCGGGCGGCATGCGGAAATCAACCGCCATGACCAGGATGCCGTTCTCGGCCAGCGCACGGTCGAGCGGCTCGTTCATCAGCCGGTCACCAAAGGTCCAGGCGCCGCCATGCACGGACACCACCGCGGGAAAGGGCCCTTCCCCCTCCGGCCGATAGATCCGGGCGAGCAGCGGCGCCGCCGCGTGATGGCCGAAGGCCACGTCCTCGATCCGCATGCTGCTGCCGTTTCCCGTTCCGTGGCACGCGCCGTGCAACCGCGGATCAGCAACGTGCGTGCCAGGACCCTCGCCCCATGTACCCCATCGCCGAATTCGTCGCAGGCCTCGAGGGCGTGCCCTGCATCCAGGACCCCGCCGAGGTCCGGCTGCGCTCGCGCGACGGGTTCGCCGTCAGCCCGCTGCTGCGCAAGGCGCTGGCCGGCAAGGCCGCCGACGTGGTGGTGGTGCCGCGCGATCGGGCGGAGCTGCTGCGCACCGTGCGCGCCGCCGTGCAGCACCGCGTGCCGCTGATCCCGCGCGGCGGCGGCACGGCCAATTACGGCCAGAGCGTGCCGTTGCAGGGCGGCGCGCTGCTGGACCTGCGCGAGCTGTCCGGGATGATCTGGTGCCGCCCCGGCGCCCTGCGCTGCCATTCCGGCACCCGCATGGACCGGCTGGACGAGGAAGCCCGCGCCACCGGCTGGGAGCTGCGCATCCACCCTTCCACCCGCAAGAGCAGCACGGTGGCAGGCTTCATCGCCGGCGGCAGCGGCGGCATGGGCAGCTGCGCCTGGGGCATGCTGGCAGACCGCGGCAACATCACCGCGCTGCAACTGCTCAGCATGGAGGCTGAGCCCCGCACCGTGGAGCTGCGCGGGGAGGCCGTGGTCCTGGCGCAGCATGCCTACGGCACCAACGGCATCATCACGGAGGTGGAGCTGCCCCTGGCCCCCGCCTGGCCCTGGCGGGAACTGGTGCTGGGCTTCCCCGATTACGGCCGCGCGCTGCGCTTCGGCGTGCAGCTGGGCCGCGAACTGGGCATCCTGAAGAAGCTGATCTCCATCCACGAGGGACCGGCCCCGGCCATGATGCGCGCCCTGGGCGGGCTGGTGCCGCCCGATCGCTCCGCCGTGTTCACCATGGTGGCGGAATCGTCCCGTCCCGCCTTCGACGATCTGCTGGCCGAACACGGCGGCGAGGTCCTGGCCGACCACGCGGAAGGCCAGGGCCCCTATGGCGGCCCGCTCTACGAATTCGCCTACGGCCACGGCCTGCGGCAGATCCAGAAGAGCCATCCCCGCACGGCCGTGCTGCAGGGGATGTTTCCCGCCGACCGGCTGGTGGAGACGCTGGAGCGGGTGCGCGACCGCCTGCACGACGCCGGCCCGATGCGCACCGAAATCTTCTTCAGCCGCGGCGAGTTGGTCGGGATGGGCTCCCCCTACGTCACCTTCGAGAGCGTGGCGCAGATGGCCGCGCTGGTGCGTGCGATGCAGGAGGAGGGCGCCAGCATCGCCAATTCCCACACCACCGGCCTCAGCGGTGTGGGCATCAAGGCGCTGGCCGCGCGCGACCGCGAGTTCCGCCGCGCCATGGACCCGCACGGGCTGCTCAACCCCGGCCAGGCTGAGAGCGCCGCGCCAGTCCTGGAATCGCCCTGCCCACCGCCGGCTGGGCCGGGCTGCGGGCGGGCTGAGCGCGCCATGGACCTGCACGAGGCCGTGCACGCGCAGCTGCGGCGCTGCAACGTGACGCTGGCGGCGACCTTGCCGGACGACTGGGTGGCGCCGCTGATCCGCCGCATCGACGCCGATCCCGCCATCCGCCACGTCCCCGTGGCGCGCGAGGCGGAAGCCGTGGCGATCTGCTCCGGCGCCTTCTTCGGCGGCGTGAACTCGGTTGCCGTGATGGGTGCCACGGGGCTGCTGACCTGCACGGGCGAGCTGGCGACGCTGAACCTGCGGCACGCCATCCCCGTTTTCTGCATCGTCAGCCTGCGCGGCTCGATCGACGACCACCGCGTCTACCAGGAGGTGCAGGGCCGCCGCACGCTGGACGTGCTGCGCACCTACGACTTCCCCTTCCACATCCTGGAACGCCCGGAACAGGTGGCCGAGATTCCCGACGCCTACCATGCCGGGCGCCTGCAGAAGCGCCCCTTCTTCCTGTTCCTGTCGCGCAAGCTGGTGAAGGGGAGCGCCGCGGCATGAGGACGGCGGAGGCGATTCAGGTACTGGCGCGGCACCGCGGCGAGGCCGTGGTGGTCTGCGCCCTCGGCATGGCGGCCAACGAGTGGTGGGCCGCCACCCGCGCCGAGGACAGTTTCTACATGCACGGCGCCATGGGCTTCGCCGCCTCCTTCGCGCTCGGCCTGGCGCTGGCCGTACCCACGGCGCCGGTCTGGGCACTGAACGCCGACGGCTCGCTGTGCATGAATCTCGGCTGCCTGCTGACCGAGGCGGCGCAGGGCGCGGGGAACCTGCACCACTTCGTGGTGGACAACGGCGTGTACCAGACCGTGGGCGCCGTCCCGATGGTGAACCGCGGCCGCGCCGACTACGCCGCCCTGGCGCTGGCCGCAGGCTTCCGCGCCGCCCATACGCTGGACAGTGCCGAGGCGCTGGAGGCGGCACTGCCCGGCATCCTCGCGACCCCCGGTCCGGTGCTGTGCGTGCTGCGGGTCGAGCCGGAGAGCAGCTTTCTCGGCACCCCGCCCATGACCTACGAGGGGCCGGAGATGAAGTACCGCTTCGGCCGCGCGCTGGAAGCCAGGCTGGGCGTCACGGTGTTCGGGCCACAGGGCTACTGAACCGGCCCCGTCCCGGGGCCGGCCAGCAGGCGCAGCGGAAGCCGCGGCGTCAGGCGATGCCGTTGAAGCCGAAGGGCGCGCGGTCGGGCGACTTGCCCTCCGTGCCGTGCTCGCGCTCGCCCTTCCCGCCCTGGGCCTTGGCGCGGCTGCCATGCGGCCCGTCCTGTTCCTCGCCGAGGCGGGTCTTGGCGTCGGGGTCGAGGGACAGGATCTGCTGCATTTCCGTCTCGCCCAGGCAGGCCTGCTTCATCTGCTCCGCCGGCATGGACAGGCGGACCATGCCGCCATCCAGCCCGGCCACGGTGGTGAGCGGGATGTAGCGGTGTTCCCCACCCGAGAGCGGATCGGTCCTGGTCAGCTTGATGTATTCGCCCCGCACGGAATCCACGACGCCGAAGGGCTGCCCGTCGCTGCCCACCACCGGCATGTGGTCCTGAATCTCACCCTGCTGGATCTTCGCTGCATTGACCATGCGGGTTCCCTCCTTGCTGGCGCGCCCCGGGGGCGGCTGCCGCTAGCAACGGGACGCGTCGCGACGGGATGCGTCGGGCAAACCACACGTCGAAGCGACCGACCGGGGCCGGGGCAGGACCCCGGCCCGCGGCCCTCAGCGCTCGCCCTCGAAGGTGCTCTCGTGCCACTGGCCGAGCAGCAGTTGCTGCAGCCCCAGCATGATCCCGAACAGGATCAACCCGCTGACCGTGATCAGGAACAGTGCCGCGAACATGCGGGGGATGTCCAGCTGGAAGCCGGATTGCAGGATCTCGTAGGCCAGCCCGGCGGAACGGCCGCCGGTGCCGGCCACGAACTCCGCCACCACGGCCCCGATCAGCGCCAGTCCGGAGGAGATGCGCAGCCCCGCCAGGAACAGCGGCAGGGCCGAGGGGATGCGCAGCCGCAGCAGCATGGTCCGCCGCCCGACCTTGTTCATGCGGAAATAGCTCAGCAGGCCCGGATCGACGCTGCGCAAGCCGAGCGTGGTGTTGGAGATGATCGGGAAGATCGCGATCACGGTGGCGCAGACCACCAGCGCCACGGGCGTGTTCTTCACCAGGATGATGATCAGCGGCGCGATCGCCACGATGGGCGTGACCTGCAGCAGCACCGCGTAGGGCAGCAGGCTCATCTCGATCCAGCGGCTCTGCACGAACAGGAAGGCGATCGCGGTGCCGATGATCGTCGCGGTGGCAAAGGCGGTCAGCGTGATGCGCAGCGTGCTCCACAACGCCGGCAGCAGTTCGCGCCAGTTCTCCGCCAGGCTGGCCGCGATGTCGGTGGGGGCGGGAAACAGGTAGACCGGAACCTGCTGCCAGCGGCAGAAGCCTTCCCACAGGATCAGCAGCAACACGCCCACCGCGGCGGGCGCGAGCAGGCGCGGAAACCAGGACTGCGCGGCCCAGGGTCCCTTGGCCGTGGGTCGCACCGCGGCCCGGCCTTGCCCATCCTCGGGCGAGGCGGCCAGCGGCGCGGTGACCCCCAGCCCGGGTGAGGTGGCGGCCACAGCCGCCAGGCCGATGCCGGGCTGCGCCGGCGTGTCTGCCACGGCGGGGGTGCCGGCCGTAGGCAGGGTATCGCGGACGGATTCGGTGCTGCTCATGCGCTCACGCCGTCCTGCGGCTGGCCAGGGCGGCGTCGGACAGCATCGCCGACAGGTCGCGGCACGCCTGGGCGAAGCGGTCGCTGCTGCGGAATTCGGCGGTGCGCGGCATCGGCTCGTCCACGCGGAACTCGCCGAAGATGCGGCCGGGATGGGCCGCCATCACCACGATCCGGGATGACAGGAACACCGCCTCGTAGATGGAATGGGTGACGAAGATGGTGGTCAGCCCGCGCTCCCAGCTCAGCCGCGCCAAGTCCTCGTCCAGCCGGTTGCGGCTGAACTCGTCCAGCGCGCCGAAGGGCTCGTCCATCAGCAGCAGGTCGGGCTCGGTGACCATGGCGCGGGCGATGGACACGCGCATCCGCATGCCGCCCGAGAGCTGGCGCGGGAAGTGGCGGGCATAGGGGCCCAACTCCACCTGCGCCAGCGCCGCCTCCACGCGCTGCTTCGCTTCCGCGCGCGGCGTGCCCACGAAGTCCAACGGCAGGCGGACATTGGTGGACACGCGGCTCCAGGGCATCAGCGTCGGGTCCTGGAACACGAAGGCCAAGCGCCGGCCGGGCTGCCCGACACCCTCGAAGCCGCCACGCCACCACAGGATCCGGCCGTCGCTGGGCTCGATCAGCTTGGCCACCAGCTTCAGCAGCGTGGACTTGCCGCAGCCGGAAGGGCCGATCAGGCTGACGAACTCGCCGCCGGCGACGCGCAGCTGGATCGGGTCCAGCCCGCGCACGCCGTTGGCGAAGACCTTCTCGGCCGAGAGCAGCTCCACCGCCGGCACCACCCCGGCGCGCGGGGGAGCGCCGGCGGCAGCGGGCCGCGGCAAGGTGGCAGCGTCCATCAGCTCAGCGTCACCCGCATGTCGCGCACGAGGTCCAGCGTGAAAGCGTTGCGCCAGGGGGCGGAGGCCTTCAGCAGGTCGGCGCCCACCATGAAGTCGCGAGTCTTTTCCCAGCTTGCCTCATTCATGGTGCAGATCGCCGCGGCATCGGGCCCGTGGCCTTCCAGCGCCTTGATCTCGCGCAGCTTGCCGATCGCGTAGGCGATGCGGTCGCTCGTCATGCGCGGGTTGTCGGCCTGGATCAGCGCGTTGCCCGGCGCGGGATCGCCGGTGACGTAGCTCTTCCAGCCCTCGGCAGTGACCTGCAGGAAGCGGCGCAGCGCCTCCGCGTTGTTCTGCAGGAAGGGCCGCGTGGTCATCAGCGTGTTGCCGTAGGGCGGGTAGCCGTCATCGGCCAGCAGGAAGAACTTCACCTTGGCGCCCTGCTGCGCCGCCTCGAACGGCTCGGAGGTGACGTAGGACTGCACCGCCGTGTTGCGGTCCACCAGGAAGGGCTGCAGGTTGAAGGTGTAGGGGGCGGCGCTGCCGTCGGTGAAGCCGAAGCGGTTCTTCAGCCAGGGCCACCAGGTCGTGCGCGTGCTGTTGGCGATCAGGATGCGGTGGTTCTTCAGCGCGGCGATGTTCGGCACGTCGTCATGCGTCATCAGCCCCACCAGGTCGAACTGGAAGCTGGTGCCGATCGCCACCACGGGCAGGTTCTGCTCCTGCGCCTTCAGCACCTGCAGCGGGTAGCCCATGATGATGTCGGCCTCGCCGCCCAGCATCAGCTGGGTCGGGTTCACCTGCGGCCCGCCCATCTTGATCTCGACATCCAGCCCGGCCCGCTCGTACAGCCCGGTGGCCTTGGCCTGGTAATGGCCACCATGCTCCGCCTGGGCGAACCAGCTGGTGATCAGGCGGATCTTGGTGGGGCCGGCGGCGCGGGCGCGGCGCCCGAAGCTGCCCGCCGCGGCCGTGCCGGCGAGCGCTGCCGCGAAGCTGCGGCGCGGCAGCATCATCCTGGACATAGAGCTTCTCGACCCCGTGGAATTGGTGAACGGAGCCGTGCGGATTCCCTGGCGTTCGGCGGCGCGGGCAGTGTTCTGCCTCGGTGGCCCGGCGCCGCACCGCTGGCGCGGTTCGGGCCGGCTTCCCGCCGGTCCGCCCAGTTAAACTGCCGCACCGGGCGTTGAGAAGCCCAAAAGGCGGTCGCGGCAAGCTGCGGCCGCGCTATGCGCGGGCGCCTGTGGCACCCGGGCCGCAACGGGCCGGCACGGCGCAGCGCGAGGCACCGGCCCGGAGGCGACCGGCAGGAGCCGCGCTAGTCCGCCAGCAGCGCCATTCCTGCTTCCGCCCCGCCCAGGATCTCGGCCAGCCGCGACATCTCCACGCGGGTGGCGGGGCCGCCTTCCCGGGCCAGCTGGCGCAGCCGGTCCAGCAGGGCGCGACGCGAGGCGTCATAGGCGCCCTCGCCGCCCAGCGTGCGCGCCGCCAGCTCGAAGCGGCGCAGCGCCAGGGCCTGTTCCTCCAGCAGCGCGGCCTCGCCGTCGGACACGGCGCCCCGCGCCAGCCGTTCCGCCGGGGCCAGCACCTGTTCCCGGCCATGCGCGGCATAGGCCGCGCGGCAGGCCAGGTCGGCGCCGTGCCGCCAGCCTTCCAGCCGCTTGCGCCAGTCCGGGCCGCGCCCGGCGGTGGCGCTGGCCGCATCGTCCAGCAGGTCGCGCAGATTCTCGATGCTGGCGGGCAGCGCCTGCGGGCTGAGGCTGGGGATGTCCGGCAGCCGCGCTTCCAGCGCCGCTTCCAGCGCCGAATCCGCCATCCGCCCGGCGGCGGGCGAGATCGCGGTGGCCAGGGCGCTCAGCGCCCCGGGGCGCGACGCCGTGCGCAGCAGCGTCGCCAGCACGGCCCCGAAGGCTTCGCGCCCGGCGGGGGCGACCAGCCGCAGCGCCTGCCGCGCCAGCGCTTCCGGCGGGCCGTCCCGCCCGGCGGCCACGGCGCGCTGGATCGCCACGCCATGCGCCAGCACGGCGGCGCAAAGGGCGGCCAGGGGCTGGAACTGTTCGGGCCGCAGCCCGGCTTCCGTCCAGCCCGGGGGAACGCGTCCGGTTCCCGCCAGCAGGGCCAGCACCGCGGCGCCGTCCTCCCAGATCTGGGCGCCGAGGCCGATCACCGCCGGCTGATCGTCCAGCGACAGGCCGCTCAGCTGCGCCGTCACCTCCCGGCAGCGCGCGCCCAGCCCGGCCGCCACCGCGCCTGCCAGCGGCGTGAGCGCGTTGCGCGGCACCCGCCCGTCCTCCGGCCGCCAGCTGCCGGGGGCGACGATGGCGCCGTCCAGCGGCAGGAAGATCAGCCGGGTGAGGTTCAGCGGCCGCACCGGCCGCAGGGCGCGCAGGCGCCCGCGCGCCGCGTCCAGCACCCGGTCCGCCTCGCCGCGGTCGGGCAGGGCGTCCAGCATGGCCACGATGCGTTCCAGCTGGGCCGCGGTGCTGACGGCGATGGCGGCCGAGAGATGCGCCAGCTCCGTGCGGGACAGGCGGCTCATGGCGCCCCGCCCATCCGCGCCAGGGCGCGCTCGTTGCGCCGCTGCAGGTCCAGCATCCGCCCGGTGCGCCAGTCCTGGTTGGCCCGCACGGTGCGGCCGCGCAGGCCCTGCGCCCGCTCCTGTTCCCAGCTCGGGTCGAAGCCGGCCCAGCCATGCGCTTCCGTGGGCACCAGGGGCACCAGCACGGCCATGTCGCGCACGGCCTCGCCCCCGGCCTCCCGCCACAGGCCGAGGATCATTTCCCAGCCGTCCAGCAGCCAGTCCGGCCGGCCCGCCAGGCGTTGCACCTCCTGCGGGTTCACCAGCCAGCAGCGCAGCAGGGCGGGCACGTCCTCGGCCAGGGCCAGCACCTCCGCCAGGGCGGCGCGCGCCATGCCCAGGGTGACGCGGATGGCGCCGGCCACCAGCCGGGCGCAGGCACGGTCCACCTCGTCGCTGGTCTCGACGAAGCCGTCCAGGGCGCGTTCCAGCGCCTCCAGCTCCGGCAACAGGCGCGGCAGCACGGCCTGGGTCGGGTCGCCCGGCAGCCCCACGGGGTCGAGGATTTCCGCCACCTCCTCGATGGCGCGATAAGCGGCTTCCGGCCCGCCGGCGGCATCGGCCAGCTTGTCCGCCAGCACCGCCCGCGCGCGGCGGGCGAGCCGTTCCGGGTCCTCCTGCTCCGGCGGCGGCAGGCCGGCCCCGGGGCTCTCGCTCTGGCGGATCAGGCGCAGCAGCAGCACGTAATGGGTGGCCAGCCGGGACTGCTTGGCTTGGGCCAGTGCCAGGGCCGCGGCGCGCGCCGCTTCCCGCCCGGCATAGCCTTCCGCGGCCAGCGCCCGCGTGATGCCGCGCACCCGGTGCGGCGAGGGCGCGCGCAGGTCCGCCACCCGGGTCCAGAGTTGCCGGTCATGCAGCGAGGGGGTGCAGAGATCCGGCATGGCCACCCAGGGCAGGACGTAAACCCCTTCCCCGCCGGAGGGGTTGAGCACGATCAGTTCCAGGCTGCTGCCGCCCGAAGGCTTTTCCAGCGGCCGGGCGCGCGCGCCCAGCAGCAGCGGCGTGGTGAAGCCCATGCTGGTGCCGCGTTCCAGAAAGGTCACGGGCTGCCAACGGGACGCCCCGTAGCGCTCCAGCCGTGACAGGAAGCCATCATCGTCCATCGCCCGGAGTATGGCCGCGGGCGGGTGAACGAGGGGTCAACGGCGCCGGGCGGGACGGGTCGCGGCGGCGGGATGTTCCCTTTCCGTCCTCGCCCCGGCGGCGGGTGGCAACAGCAATGGCGCCGGGCGCACACAACCTGCCCGCGGAAGCGACGTTAGCCCGGCGGTACGACAGCGAGGAATGAGCCCATGGTGGAAACGCGTAGCGACCGCGATGCCCAGAACAAGGTCTGGGAGATGATCAAGGACATCGAGGTCGCGACCCTGGTGACCCTGGATGCCGAAGGCCGCTTCCACGGCCGCCCGATGCGGGCGCAGCAGAAGAGCTTCGACACGACCCTGTGGTTCTTCACCAACAACGACGCCCCGGTGGTGGAGGAGATCGGCCGCGACGGCCGCGTGCTGCTCTCCTACGCCTCGCCCAGCAGCCAGGATTACGTCAGCCTGTTCGGCCGCGCCAAGGTCGTGCACGACGTGGGCAAGCAGAAGGAACTCTGGACCGAGGGCATGCGCGTCTGGTTTCCGGCCGGCGCCGAGGACCCCAAGATCGCGCTGCTGGCCGTCGAGGTGGAAGGCGCGGAATACTGGGACGCGCCCTCCTCGACCGTGCTGCACGCCTATGGCTACGTGAAGGCCGTGACCACCGGCGAGCCGCCCAAGCCCGGCGAGAACGCCAAGGTGTCCTTTACCTGACGCCGCCGGCCGGGGGTGGCAGCCGCCGCTCCCGGCACCCGGCGGCGCCCCGGCTTTCCCGCGGGGCAGCCTTCTTCCGCGGCCCGCCTGGCCGCTACGTGCCCTATCCTCCCCCGATGCCGGTCGGCAATTCGCGTTGACAGGCCTGGGCCGTACCGCCACCGTATCGTGATACATGCTGTGCCGGGATGCGGGTTGTTCCGGCAAAGCCAGTGCCACGCGCCGGAAACAGGACGCGGGCGGGGGGACGTATCGATTTCCGGCAATCGTGCTCGGCCGTGCAGGCTGGTGCCGCCGTCGCCCCGCATCCGCACCGCCCGCCCCGTTCCGCTGCCGGCGTGCTGGCCAGGTCGTCGATCGGGCCGGTCGCAGAACCGGCCCGCCACCAGGGGGAACGAGAACGATGCGGACCAGGCGAGGCGTGATCGGCGCGGCGGGGGCCGCGGCCTTGGGAACACTGGGCGGCTTCGGCGCGCGGGCACAATCCGCGGGCGCCGCCGCGAACTATCCCGACCGCTCGGTGCGGATCATCGTTCCCTTCGGCGCGGGCGGCGGCAACGACATCCTGGCCCGCACCTATGGCCAGAAGCTCGGGGCACAGTTCGGGCAGACCTTCGTGGTGGAGAACCGCCCCGGCGCCTTCGGCCGCGTCGGCATCGAGGCGGTGATGCATTCCCGCCCCGACGGCTACACGCTGGGCGTCCATCCCAGCGGCCCCATCCTGATGGACCGCGGCGCCGAGAAGCCGCCCTACGACCTGGCCGAGGACCTCGTGCCCGTGGCCATGCTGGGCTCCTTCGCCGTGCTGCTGCTGGTGGCGGCCGACGCGCCCTTCCGGACCCTGGCCGACCTGATCGCCTGGGAAAAGAGCAACAAGGGCAAGGGCAACTTCGGCACCGGCGGCGCCGACCTGCGCTTCGCCATGGAGATGCTGAACCAGCGCGCCGGCACCAGCTTCGAGTACATCGCCTACCGGTCCAGCGTGGAAGCGATCAATGCCGCCGCCAGCCGCGACACCACCCTGGCCGTGGCGGATACCGGGCCGGCCATCGCGGCGCTGGAGGGCAAGCGCGTGCGTGCCCTCGCCGTCGTGGCGCCGCAGCGCCTGTCCCTGTTGCCGGAGGTGCCCACCACCGCCGAGGCAGGCTATCCCGGCATCGACGTGCGGTTCTGGATCGGCCTCTTCGCGCCGGCCGGCACGCCGCCGGAGGTGGTGGCGAAGCTGTCCGGCGCGGTGGCCGAAGCGTCGCGCGCCGCCGACCTGCGCGAGCGCCTGGCCGGGGTCGCCATGTCCGCCGAGGGCATGGGCGCGGCGCCCTTCCGGCAGCTGATCCAGCACGATGCCCAGGTTTGGCGCGACGTGGCGGAACAGGCCGGGGTGCCGCTGGTGCGGTAGCGGAAGCCGCCAGTCACCCGAGGCTCCCGGCGCGGCGTCCCGGTCGCGTCGCGGCCGGGCCGGCCAGCCTCCCCATCCCGGTTACGGCGGGGAAGCAGCCGGTGAGGCGCGGCACGGCGGCGCGCGCTTCGCCGGCCGGCGATCCTGTCCCGGCGCCAAGGCTCCGACCTGCCCCGCGGCGAAGGCCGCCACCGGCCGGGTGACGCGCCGCGCCCGCACCGGTGCGGCCGGCATGGCGCCGAACACCTCCTTGCGCGCCTCGATGATGGTGACGCCGGCGAGGTTCGGCGCCACCGCGCGCCCCACCGCTTCCCAAGCCCGCGCCCCGCCCAGCAGGGCACGGGCGCGAAAGGGCGGGATGAACAGCGCGCCCTCGCGGCGCTCCACCCGGAACAGGCTGCGCTCCAGCAGCCGCGCCAGCTGGCCGGGGCTGTAGGGCTGGCCATGGCCCAGCGGCGTGCGCTCCAGGTGCGCCCAGACGGAACGGCGGTTGGGCACCACGGCCAGCAGCCGGCCCTCGTCGCGCAGCACGCGCCAGGCGTCGCGCAGCAGGCGGCGGGTGTCGCCGGCATTCTCCAGCCCGTGCACCATCAGCACGGCGTCGAAGCTCAGGTCGGGAAAGGGCAGCGCGTCCTCCTCGACCAGCGTGGCGGCGCAGGGGCCGTCGGGCGGCCAGGGCAGCATCGGCCCGCCGGTGGCCGTGCCCAGTTGCGCCGGCACCGCGGAGACCAGCCGCGCCGCGCGGCGCCGCCACAGCCGCAGGTAGGGGCCGGCATGGCCGATCCCCAGCACCTCCTGCCCGGCCAGTTCCGGCCAGATGGCGCGCAGCCGCAGCCGCAGCAGGCGCTTGGCCACCACGCCGGTGGGGGATGCGTAGAAGGCGTCGAGCCCGTGGACCTCGGCGTGCATGGAACCGATATAGGGCGCCCGGAGCGCGGAGACACACAGCGATGACGATCAAGGTCCAGGCCGTACCCTGCCGGCAGGACAACTACGCCTGGCTGCTGGTCGACACGGACACCGGCACGGTGGCGCTCTGCGACCCCGGCGAGGCCGCGCCTGCCCTGGCGGCGCTGCAGGCCCTGCCCGAGCCCGGCCGCTGCGACTTCGTGCTGCTGACCCACCACCATGCCGACCATGTCGAGGGCGTGGCGGCCGTGGTGGCGGCCACCGGCGCCAAGGTGGTGGGCGCCGCGGCCGACGCGCATCGCCTGCCGCCGCTGGACCACGCGCTGGCGCCGGGCGACGGCCTGGCCCTGGGCAAGGCGCGCGCCGTGGTGATCGACACCCCCGGGCACACTCGCGGCCACATCGCCTTTCACGTGCAGGCGCCCGCCGCCGAGCCCGACGCGCTGCTGTGCGGCGACACGCTGTTCTCGCTGGGCTGCGGCAAGCTGCTGGAAGGCACGGCGGAGGAGATGTTCCTGTCGCTGCAACGCCTGCGCGTGCTGCCCCCCGACACGCTGGTCTGCTGCGGCCACGAATACACCGAGAGCAATGCCCGCTTCGCCCTGACCGTGGAGCCGGACAACGAGGCCCTGCGCGCCCGCGCCGCCGCCGTCCGGGCCCTGCGTGCGGACGGCAAGCCCACCGTGCCCACCACCATCGCGGAGGAGCTGGCCACCAACCCCTTCCTGCGCGCCCCCGACGTGGCGACGCTGGCGGCGCGCCGCCTGGCCAAGGACAGCTTCCGGTGACGCGCCGCGCCGGGCGGGGGAGGCCGCTGCCATGACGCTGGACCTGCGCGACCCGAGCCTGCCGGCCGATGCCGTGGCCGCCACGCTGGAACTGCGCCCCCACCCCGAGGGCGGGCGATTCCGCGAGGTGTGGCGCGACGAGCCCGGCGACGGCTCGCGCGGCGCCGGCACCGCCATCCAGTTCCTGCTGGCCGCCGGGGAACGGTCGCACTGGCACCGGGTGGACGCGGCGGAAACCTGGCTCTGGCAGGCCGGGGCGCCGCTGGTGCTGTCGATGTGCTGGGAGGGTTCGGACCCGTTGGAACTGCGCCTCGGCCCCGACCTGTCGGCTGGCCAGCGCCTTGTCGCGACGGTGCCGAAGGGCTGGTGGCAGGCGGCCACCCCCGCCGGCGGCTGGAGCCTGGTGGCCTGCACCGTCAGCCCCGCCTTCCGCTTCGAGGGCTTCGAACTGGCGCCCCCGGGCTGGTCGCCGGGCGGTGCCGCGTCGCCTTCGGCGTGACGATGCGCTCCCCCTCCCCGGGCCGGCCGGACAGCCCGGTCCCGTCGCAGCCGGCCGGCCGATGAGCGAGGCCGGCGCCTGGGACGCGCGTTACGCCGGGGGCGGCTTCACCTTCGGCGAGGCGCCCAACCTGTACCTGGAAAGCCTCGCCCCGCGGCTGCGGCCGGGGATGCGCGCCCTGGCCCTGGGCGACGGCGAGGGCCGCAACGGCGTTTGGCTGGCCGGGCAGGGGCTGGAGGTGACCAGCCTCGACTGGTCCGCCACGGGGCTGCGCAAGGCGGCGGCCCTGGCCGAGCGTCGCGGCGTGGCGCTGCGGGCGGAGGTCGCGGACCTCACGGCCTGGAACTGGCCGGTGGGGGCCTTCGACCTCGTGGCCTGGATCTTCGTCCACCTGCCGCCTGCGGATCGCGAAACGGTGGCGGCGCGCGCCGCGGCGACGCTGGCGCCGGGCGGGCTGCTGGCGATCGAGGGCTTCTCGCCGGCGCAGGAAGGCCGTCGCTCCGGCGGGCCGCGCGAGCCCTCGCTGCTCTGGACCGGGGCGGAAGCGCGGCGCCTGTTTGCCGGGCTGGAACTGCTGGAATGCCTGGAAGGCACGGTGCGGCTGGACGAGGGGCCGCGCCATCAGGGCGAGGCCGAGGTGGTGCGGGCCCTGTTCCGCCGGCCGGCCGCCTAGAGACAGTGGGCGCCGCGATCCGGGGTGGCGCGCCGGGGCCTGCCTGGCCGGGGTGCGGCCGGTGTTCGCCTTACTTCCTTACTCTCTTACTTCCTTACCGCCGACCGCTCCGGCAAGCCGGTTTTCAGAAAATAATCCTAATACAACAAGGGCTTGGTGGTCAAGCGTTTCGGCATCCGTGGCAGAATCCGCGGATTCTGTCACTTCGGGCCAATCCTGCCATTTTCGGGGAAATCTGCCACTACGGGGCGCCTGCCTGCCGCTGGCGGGACGCGGGCCAGGGACCGTGGCGCGAGGCGGCGGCCGACGCGTCGCGCCGGGAGAATGGCGGCTGGAGGGTGGGGCCTGCGGCCTGGGGCGTCAGGAAGTCCGGGGGGATACTTCCCCCCGGCTTTCTGCCGCCATCACCCCGGAACAGCCCCCCGTCGCGTCAGGCCGCGGCGGCGTCGCCTTCCAGCAGCGCGATCACCCGCTGCGGGTCGCGCTCGGCCCGGCAGGCGATCGTGCGGCCGCTGGGCAGGGGAATGGCGGTCAGCCCGGCATCCTCGTAGGTGCGCTGCATGCCGCGGCCGATATCGGCGAAGGCCGGCTCCACCCCGGCGGCGTCGCACAGGTCGCGGAAGCGCCAGATGGTGGACACCCGCGCCTGCGGCTCGCCGGCCGGGTCGCCCAGCGCCATCCACACCCCGTCGAAGCGCCGGAAGGCGATGCCGGCGCGGCCGCCCTCGGCGAAGAGCGTGCCCATGCTGTCCGGGGCCGCGCCAGCCGGCGGCGTCAGCGCCGCGGCGCGGGCGCCGAGGCTGCGCAGCTGTTCGCGCGTGGCGGCGTCGAAGGGCGTGGCCACCAGCTTGGCCGGCCGCAGCAGGCGGAACCCGGCCAGCAGCAGCAGCACCGCCGCCAGCCCCACCGCGAAGCGCAGCGAGGCCGGCGCCTGGGAGGAAAACACCACCTCCCACCAGGCCACGTCCGACACCCGCCCGTGATAGGCCACGGTGGCCAGCGTCAACCCGCAGATCACCCCCGCCGCCAGCGAGAGGAGGCGGCCCTCGGTCATCGGCTCGGCGGTCAGGCGGGCGTCGCGGTAGAAGGCCTGGCGCATGAAGGCCAGCAGCACGGCGATGGCCAGCAGCGCGCCGATGATCAGCCAGGGGTCGGAGCGCACCAGCAGGATCGCGGCACCGTTGAGCAGCAGGAACAGCCCGGCATACCAGGCGATGCGCAGGCGCCGCAGCATGCCCCAGGCCACCACCAGCAGCAGCGACCCCACCACGGAGGAGGCGAACTGGCTGAACAGCGAGGCCCATTCGCCGGCCCAGGCGGCCAGCACGGTGCCGCGCCCGGGCAGCGCGCCAATTACCAGCAGCGTCACCCCGGCCAGCCCGGTCAGCCCCGCCACCGCCGGCACTTCCAGCGCGTCGGCCACCCGCGCCTCGGCCCGCAGGCGGCGCAGCAGGGAGCGGCGCTGGCTCAGCTCGAAGCCCACGAACAGGGCGCCCGCCACGAAGAGCGGCGCGATGTAGTAGAACAGGCGGAACAGCAGCAGCGCGCCCACCACCTGCGGCGCGGGAATCCAGGGGCTGAGGCTGAGCATCATGAAGCCGTCGAAGACGCCCAGGCCCCCGGGGACGGAGGCGGCGAGGCCCGCGGTGTAGCCGGCCACGTAGATGCCCAGGAACATCAGGAAGGTCAGTTCCGGGGCGCCCGGCGGCGTGGCCGGCAGCAGCACGTAGAAGATGGTCGCGGTCACCGCGACGTCCACGCTGGCCAGCACCACCTGCGCCACGGCCATGCGGAACCCCGGCAGGTCCACCTGGTGGCCGAACAGCTTCAGGTGCGGCACGAAGCGCGCCAGCACCACGTAGACCGCCACGATCACCCACATGACCAGCGCCACCAGCCGCGCCGCCCAGTTCGGGATCAGCTCGCCGTCGCCGACCCAGGGCAGCACCTCCGGGTGCGTCATCAGCACGATGCCGCCCAGGGCGAAGCCGCCCAGGCCGAAGGTGAGCGAGGTGAAGGCGATGACCTTGGCGATTTCCACCGGGGTCAGCCCCCAGGCGGCGTAGAAGCGGTAGCGCACCGCCGCGCCCGACACCGCCGCGAAGCCCAGGTTGTGCGCCATGGTATAGGAGCAGAAGGAGGCCAGCGCGGTGCGCGAATAGGAGATCGGCTTGCCGGCATAGACGCTGCCCAGCCGGTCGTAGATCGTCAGCACGGCATAGGCCAGCAGCGTCCAGCCCAGCGCCAGCCAGATCTGGTGCGCCGGCGTGTCGTGCAGCGCCGCCGTCACGTCCGACAGGCGCAGCTCGCGGAACTCGCGCTGCACGACGTAGATCGCGACCACCAGCAGGATCAGCCCGAAGGCGGTGGCGGCGTGCTTCTTCAGCCCGGCGGGAAGCTTCACAGCGCCGTCCCCGTGCCCGCGGTTCCGCTCACGCCGCGGCCTCTGCGCGGGCCAGGGCGCCCTCGATCAGCGCCACCGTTTCGGGAATGCCGTAGAGCGCCACGAAGCCACCGAAGCGCGGCCCCTTCTCCTGGCCGAGCAGCACCTGGTACAGCGCCTCGAACCAGGCGATGGACACGCCGGGGCGGCCGTCCTTGCCCGGCTGCAGGAAGGGTTCCCGCCGGCCGGCATCGTAGACGAGGTCCTGGATCGCGGCGCCGCGTTCCGTTGCGGGCAGGGCTTCCAGCCGCGCGGCATGGTCGCGCAGCAGTTCGGCCAGGGCGGTCATCGCTCCGCGCTCGCCTGACGTGGCGGCGCGGTAGCGCTTCGCCGGCTTCACGAAGTCCCGGTAGTAGTGCAGCGCGTGCTCCACCAGCCGCGCCAGGGTGGGCGCGTTTTCCGGCGTGGCCTCGGGCAGGTAGCGGCGCACGAAGCCCCAGAGCATCTCCGGCGTCTCGGCGTTGGCGACCACCGCGAGGTTGAGCAGCATGGAGAAGGGGATCGGGCTGCTCGCCGCCTCCGGCACGGCCCCGCCATGGATATGCCAGGCGGGATTGGCCGGATCGGGCGCCGCGCGCAACTTGTCCAGCTGGGTCAGGTAGTCGTCGGTCGCGCGCGGGATCACGTCGAAATGCAGCCGCTTGGCACTGCGCGGCGAGCCGAACATGAACAGGGAGAGGGATTCCGGCGGCCCGTATTCCAGCCACTGCTCGATGGTCAGGCCGTTGCCCTTGGACTTGCTGATCTTCTGCCCGCCCGCATCCAGGAACAGCTCGTAGGTGAAGCCCACCGGCGGCTCGGCGCCGAGGATGCGGCAGATCTGTCCCGAAAGCTTCACGCTGTCGGTCAGGTCCTTGCCGGACATCTCGTAGTCCACGCCCAGGGCGAACCAGCGCAGCGCCCAGTCGGCCTTCCACTGCGCCTTGCAGTGGCCGCCGGTGACAGGCGTCTCGAAGCGCTCGCCGCTGTCGGGGTCGCGCCAGACCAGCGTGCCGTCGGTGGGGCGGACCTCCTCCATCGGCACCTGCATCACCACGCCGGTGCGGGGATGGATCGGCAGGAAGGGGGAATAGGTGGCGCGGCGGTCGGGGCCCAGCGTGGGCAGGATCACCCGCAGCACTTCCTCATGGGCTTCGGCCATGCGGATCAGCGCGGCGTCGAAGCGGCCGGAGCTGTAATAGTCGGTGGAGGAGGCGAACTCGTAGTCGAAGCCGAAGGCGTCCAGGAAGGCGCGCAGCCGGGCGTTGTTGTGCGCCCCGAAGCTGGGATGCGTGCCGAAAGGGTCGGGGACCCGGGTCAGCGGCTGGCCGAGGTACTGGCGCAGCATCTCGCCGTCGGGGACGTTGTCGGGGACCTTGCGCAACCCGTCCATGTCGTCGCTGAAGGCCAGCAGGCGGGAGGGCAGGCCGGTGATCCGCTCAAAGGCGCGCCGCACCCAGGAGGTGCGCGCCACCTCGCCGAAGGTGCCGATATGCGGCAGGCCGGACGGGCCGTAGCCGGTTTCGAACAGCGCCGTCCCTTTGCCGGACGCGGCCAGGCGGTCGGCCACCTTGGCCGCTTCCTCGAAGGGCCAGGCGCGCACGGTGCGGAGCGAGGGGTCGGCGGATGGGGGCATGGTTCGAAGGATCAGCCAGCGTTGGGAATGCGGGTCACGGGAAGGGTTTAGGCGGGGCGGCGCGCCGCGCCTAGCAGGCTCGCGCGCCGCCGGGCGGCCGCGGGCGCCGTCCGGCCGGTCCGCCGCGCGGAGCGGCGGCGCCCGGAACCCGGGAGCCCCCTGTCCCGCTCCGCCATTGCGGGTCTTGGCGGCTTGATCCGGGGAAGGAAGCAAGCCGGGGGGAAGTATCCCCCCGGTCCCCCTTCTATTTTCGGGAGTTTGCGGGTGTGCCGGTGGCCACCCGCGCCCTTAACTCCTGAGAAAAGGAGGGGGACCGGGGGAGTTCACTCCCCCGGCCTTTCCCGCCGCTCTCAGCGCAGCAGGGGCGCGAGGCTCGCGAGGTCGTTGCGGATGGTCGTGGCGGCCACCCCGGCCTCGCCCATGGCGTGGCTGATCTGGTCGAGCCCGAGCACCACGTCGCCTGCCGCGTAAAGGCCGGGGATGCTGGTCCGCTGGTGCGTGTCCACCACCAGGCAGCCTTCCTCCGTGCAGTCCGCGCCCACCGCCGCCGCCAGGCCAGAATGGATCTCCGACCCCAGGGCCGGATAGGCGGTATCGAAGCGGTGCCGCCCCGCCGGCACGGAAAAGCCCAGCTCCTCCCCCTCCAGGGCGAAGTCGCGCACGGGGCCGTCCAGCAGGGCCACGCCGATCTCCGCCAGCCCTTGCCGCCACCCCGCATCCAGGGCGTGCGGCCCGTTTGGGGCCACCAGCGTCACCTGGGCGGTGAAGGAGCGCAGGAAGCGCGCCTCCTTTGCCCCCCGCTCCCCCGTGCCGATCACCGCGACCCGCTGGTCCGTCACCTCGAAACCGTCGCAGACCGGGCAATAGCGCAGCCGGCCGGAGGCCAGGGCGGCGTCGTGCAGCGCTTCCGGCATGGCCGGGCGGTGGTTGGTCACGCCGGTGGCCAGCAGCACGGTGCGGGACCGCAGCTCGCCCCCGGCGGTGCGGGCGACGAAGCCCTCCGCATCCCGCCGCAGGGCCGAAACCTGCCCGGGTTGCACCTGCACGCCGTAGCGTGCGGCCTGCTGCCGCATCCGCGCCAGCAGCTCGGCGCCGGGGATGCCTTCGGGGAAGCCCGCGTGGTTGTGGGTGCGGGGAATGGTGGCGGCACGGCTGCGGCCGCCGTCGTGGATGGACACGCTCAGCCGGAAGCGGGCCAGGTAGATCGCGGCGGTCAGCCCGGCCGGGCCGGCGCCCACGATCAGGCAGTCTGCGGTGGCGTCGGGCAAGGTTCAGGGCTCCTGGTGGAACGCGCTGTCCCGGGGTTCCTTTAACCGCCGCCCGGCGCGGTGGCGTCACCCGGAAGGCCAGGGCGGGCTGCACGTCGGCGTGAAGTTCCGGCCGACCGGCGTTTCGCGCGCCCTGCCGCCCGGTGCGTCCGTGCGCCTGCACGAGCCGTGCCTCCCCTGCGCCCGCCCGCGCCGTGCCCCACCTTCCGCGCGCCCCGCACCCCCGGTGCGCCCCGCGGAAGGGTGGTGGCTCGGCCGCGGAACCGGCGCACCGGCCCGCGCAGACTCGCCCGCCCGGCCGCACTATATTCCCGCCCGTGTCTTCTTCCCGCTCGGGCGCGCCTCGCCTCCTGCTGCCCGAAGCCCCCGCGCTGGTGGCCGGGCTGGGCCGCGCCACCCTGCTGACCCCCGATGGGGAAATCGAAACCCTGGCGGCTTCCGCGCTGCCGGCGCGGCTGGCCGAGCTGCCGCCGCCGCTGCTGGTGCATGCCCCCGCCACGGCGCGTCGCCTGGGCCTGCCGCCCTTTCCGGTGGCCTATGACCTGCTGGAGCTGTTCGCCTTCGCCCTGCCGGCGCAGCTGGCGGCGCCGACGCCGCGCGGCCTGGCCCTGGCGCTGGGGCAGGAGATGCCGCGCGACGACGAGACGGCGGCGATCCTGCTGCCCGAGTTGGCGACGCTGCTGCTGCGCCGGCTCGCCGCCGGGCGCAACGCGCCGATGAACCGCGACGCCGGGGTGCTGGCGGCCCGGCTGCGGGAGGCGATCGACTGGCCCTGGACCGCGCCGGTACTGGCCGCGCTGGGCCGGGACGACAGCAAGCCGTCCAACGACCCGCTGAAGGTGTGGCGCCGCCTGCCGGACTGGGAGGACGTGGCCCCTGCCACCCCGCCCGCCTCCCTGCCGGTTTCCCCCGGCGAGGCCCGCGCCCGGTTGGCCGAGATCCTCGGCCCCGATGCCGAGCAGCGGCCGGCGCAGGCGGATTTCGCCTCCGCCGCCGCCCTGGCCTTTGCCCCGCGCGAGCTGCCCGGCGCGCCCCGCGTGGTGCTGGCCGAGGCCGGCACCGGCACCGGCAAGACCCTGGGCTACATCGCCCCGGCCTCCCTGTGGGCGGAGCGCAACGGCGCGCCGGTGTGGATCGCCACCTTCACCCGCAACCTGCAGCGCCAGATCGACGGCGAGCTGGCCCGGCTGTTCCCCGACCCCGCCGAGCGCAAGCTGCGCGTGGTGATCCGCAAGGGGCGCGAGAACTACCTGTGCCTGCTGAACTACGAGGAAGCCACCGCCGGGCTGATGCCCTCGCGGCTGCTGGCGCTGGCGCTGGTGTCGCGCTGGGCGCTGGCGACGCGCGACGGCGACATGCAGGGCGGCGACTTTCCCGGCTGGATCGCCGAGCTGTTTCCCTTCGGCGCGGTGGCCAACCTGACCGACCGGCGCGGCGAGTGCATCCATTCCGGCTGCCCGCACTGGCGCCGCTGCTTCGTGGAGCATTCCATCCGCCGCGCCGCCGGCGCCCGGCTGGTGATCGCCAACCACGCGCTGGTGATGGTGCAGGCAGCCCTGGGCGGCGGCGAGGACGGCCCCGCCCTGCGCTACGTCTTCGACGAGGGGCACCACGTCTTCGACGCCGCCGACAGCGCCTTTTCTGCCGAGATTTCGGGCGCCGAGATGGCGGAGCTGCGCCGCTGGCTGCTGGGCGCCGAGGCCGGGCGCGGCCGCGCGCGGGGCCTACGCCGGCGGTTGGAGGAGGTGCTGTCCGACCACCCTGCCCTGTCGCCCCTGGTGGACGCGGCGATCGAGGCCGGCGGCGTGCTACCCGCCCTGGGCTGGCCCAACCGGCTGGGCGGGGAGGAGGAGCCACGCAACGCCGCCGAGCGCTTCCTGGCCGAGATCCGCACCCAGGTCCTGGCCCGCACCGCCGATGCTGACCCGCTGTATGACGCGGAATGCGACCTGCTGCCGGCCAATCCCGGCCTGCCCGAAGCGGCGGCCGCGCTGCAGGACGGGTTGAGCCGCCTGGAAGCGCCGCTGCGCAGCCTGCACGACCGGCTGTGTGCGCTGCTGGAGGACCCGGAAGCGGAGCTGGAGGTCGGCGACCGCATCCGCCTGGACACCGCGCGCCGCAACCTCGACCGCCGGGCGGTGGTGCCGCTGGCCGCCTGGGTGGCCATGCTGCGCCGGGTGCAGGACGCCCCGTCCGAGCCTGGCACCCGGCCGGCCTCGGTGGACTGGCTGGCCATCACCCGGCGCGAAGGGCGGGAGGTGGATGCCGCCATGCACCGCCACCACCTGGACCCGACGCAGCCCTTCGCGCTGACGGTGGCGGCGCCGGCGCACGGCCTGCTGATCACCTCCGCCACCCTGCGCGACAGCGGCGAGTCGGACCCGGAGGTGGCCTGGACCACCGCCGAGGCGCGCACCGGGGCCTCGCACCTGCCGATCCCGGCTGTGCGGGCGGCGGTGCCGTCCTCCTTCGATTATGCGGCGCAGACCCTGGCGCTGGTGGTCACGGATGTCGGCCGCGACGGCGGCCAGGCGGCGGGGGCGATGGAGGCGCTGTTCCGCGCCTCCGGCGGCGGCGCGCTGGGCTTGTTCACCGCCGTGCGCCGGCTGCGCGACGCCCATGCCCGCATGGCGCGGGGGTTGGAGGCGGCCGGCATCCCCCTCTACGCCCAGCACGTCGATGCCATGGACAACGCCACCCTTGTGGACGTGTTCCGGGCGGAGGAGGACAGCTGCCTGCTAGGCACCGACGCGCTGCGCGACGGCGTGGACGTGCCGGGCCGTTCCCTGCGGCTGCTGGTGTTCGACCGCGTGCCCTGGCCGCGCCCCACCATCCTGCACCGGGAACGCCGTCTGCACCTGTCGGGCGGCCGCCCCAAGGACTGGGACGACGCCATCGCCCGCCACCGCCTGCGCCAGGCCTTCGGCCGCCTGGTGCGCCGGGCCGATGACCGCGGCGTCTTCGTGCTGCTGGACGCCCGCGCCCCGTCCCGCCTGCTGGCCGGCCTGCCCGAAGGCGTCGCCGCCCGCCGCGTCGGCCTGGCCGAAGCCGTCCGCCAGGTGCGCGGCTTCCTGGCCAGCGCTCCTCCCGACAGCGCCGCCTGATCCGGACGCGGGTGCTGGTCCGCTGTTCGGGGGAGCGCCTGGGTAGGCTGGCCGCGGCCAAGGGGGCTCTGCCCCCTCGGAGCCCCCGCGAGGAGCTTAGGCTCCTCGTGTCTCATGAGCGCTCCGCGAGGAGGGGCTCAGGGGAACGGTGGCCCCTGTGGCGCAACGTCGGACCAAGCCCCTCCTCGCGGAGCGCTAAACGTGGGGTCCGGGGAGCCTAAGCTCCCCGGCGGGGTCCAGGGGCAGCGCCCCTGGCCAACGCCAGCCCACCCAGGCGCTCCCCCAACAGCGGACCAACCCCCGCCCCCAGGACCGAGCAACGTCATCCGGCAAGGGGTGGCGGGCGGACGATCGCGCGCCGGTGATCGGGGGCTGAGGGCGGCGGCATTGACGGGCCGGGGGATGGGCTGCGAGACCCGGGGGGCAGGAGTTATCCCACGGACATGCCCTTCGACATGAGCTCTCCCCCGAACGTCCCGACGCGCTTCACCGCGCAGGAAGCCCTGGTGGGGTCCATGGTGATGATGAGCGCCTGCGACCGGCAGATGTCGGATGCCGAGCTGGCCACCATGTCGCGGCTGGTGCGCGAGTTGCCCGTGTTCAGCGACTTCCACGCCGGCGAGATCGAGACGGTGACGGAGATCGTGCTCGGGCTGCTGGACGACACGGAAGGGCTGGACAACGCGATCACCATGATCAGCGACGCCCTGCCGCCGCGCCTGCGCGAAACCGCCTATCTGCTGGCCTGCGAGGTCGCGGCCGCCGACGGCGATGCCACGCAGGAGGAGCTGCAGTTCCTGCAGGATTTCCGCATCGGCCTGGACATCGACCGCCTGGTGGCCGGCGCCATCGAGCGGGCGGCCAAGGCGCGCTTCCAGGTCCTTTGACCGGCCTCTCCGATTCGGGCGCGTCCTGAGGGCGGGACGCGCAACGGCATGGGTCCGGGCGCGTTCGCTCCCATGCATTCGGGGAAATAACCGACGTGAGCGACTCGCCCAACACCACCGCCACCAC
The DNA here is from genome assembly GCF_047690175.1 of Roseomonas sp. BN140053. NCBI lineage: Bacteria > Pseudomonadati > Pseudomonadota > Alphaproteobacteria > Acetobacterales > Roseomonadaceae > Roseomonas > Roseomonas sp. BN140053. The sequence goes on from NZ_JBLLEB010000004.1 coordinate 141,015, forward strand.
CGGCCAGCCCAACATCCTGGCCAGCTTCCGGGACAAGGAAACGCTGGAAAGCGCCCTGTCCTACCTGGAGGGAGAGGCCATCTCCCGCGCCCAGCTGTCCGTCCGCCACGCCGAATCCGCGGCCGAGATGCCGGACCACACCGGTTCCGAGCCGCTGCGCGAGGATGAGCACCGCAACCTCCGCACCCTGCGCACCAGCACCGCCGGCGTGATCGGCGCCTTTGCCGCGGCCGGGGCCGTGGTGGCCACCGGCGGCGCGGCGCTGCCGGCCGTGGCGGCGGCCGCGGCGGCCGGCATCGGCGCGGGGGGCTTGAGCGAACTCGCGGCGCAGGCCACGGGCACGGAATCCACCGCGGCCTCCGAACACGCCGAGCTGATCCTGGTGGTGTCCCCCGCCAACACGGACCAGGCCGAGCGCGCCCGTGGCATCCTGCGCAAGGTTGCCACGGTGCGGGTCTGGGAAGAGCCGGCGACCGCCTGAACAAACTCCCTCCCCGTTTCGGGAAAGCGCGCCAGCCGCGCTCTCCCGCGACGGCGCTGCGCCCCGCGGCCGGCGCCCTGCAGCGTGCAGCCGCCGGCGCGATTGACGGTTTCGGCCGGCGCCAACACCCTGGCCGGCATGGCCGTTCCTCCAGACACCGGGCTCGTGCGCTTCGAGAGCGTGGAGAAATCCTACGGCGCCTCGGCCGTGGCGGTGCGCGACCTGCACCTGACGGTGGAGCGCGGCGAGCTGCTGTCGCTGCTGGGCCCTTCCGGTTCCGGCAAGACCACCACCCTGATGATGCTGGCGGGCTTCGAGCAGCCGACGCGCGGCCGCATCCTGCTGGAAGGCCGCGACATCGCCCGCACGCCGCCGCACCGGCGTGGCATCGGCGTGGTGTTCCAGTCCTACGCGCTGTTTCCGCACATGAGCGTGGCCGACAACATCGCCTTTCCGCTGGAAGTGCGCGGCGTGTCGCGGCGCGAGCGGGAAGGCCGCGCGCGGCGGGCGCTGGACATGGTGCGGCTGGCGGGCTTCGGCGACCGCCGGCCCTCGCAGCTCTCGGGCGGGCAGCAGCAGCGCGTCGCCCTGGCCCGCGCCCTGGTGTTCGAGCCGCCGATCGTGCTGCTGGACGAGCCGCTGGGGGCGCTGGACAAGAACCTGCGCGAGGAGATGCAGTTCGAGATCCGCCGCCTGCACCGCGAGCTGGGCGTGACCATGCTCTACGTCACGCACGACCAGGGCGAGGCGCTGACCCTGTCCGACCGGGTGGCGGTGTTTCGCGCCGGCCGCATCCGGCAGCTCGCAGCGCCGCGCCAGCTGTATGAGCGCCCGGCGGACAGCTTCGTCGCCGGCTTCGTGGGCGAGAACAACCGCCTGCCCGGCACGGTGCTGCGATTGGATGAGGGCGAGTGCCGCGTCCGGCTGGATGCCGGGGCGGAGGTCTTCGCGACCGCCGCGGCGGGGGTGGCGGCGGGCGGGCGCTGCGTGGTCATGGTCCGGCCCGAGCGGGTCGCCGTGGCGCCGGTGGCGGCGGAAGACCTGGGCGAGGACGCACTGCCGGCGCGGCTGATCGAGGCGATCTTCCAAGGCGACCATATCCGGCTGCGGCTGTCGCTGGGCAGTGGCGAGGTGGTGGCCAAGCGGCCGGCCGGCGGCGGCGCCTTGCCGGAGCCCGGGGGACCGGCGGCGCTGGCCTGGGATGTCGGGCACGGCATCGCGTTTCTGGAGGAGGACGCGGGGGTCTGACGCATCCGGGTCGGAGCAGGCCGCGAGCCGTTTCCGGGGTCGCCCACCATGGTCCCGTGATGCCGTCGCGCGTTGGTCCTGCTGTGATGAGAACAGGAAGCCGGGGGGAGGTATCCCCCCGGACCCCCTTCTATTTTCAGGAGTTTCTGGGTGCCCTCGTGGCCACCGGCACACCTGAAAACTCCCGAAAGAAGGACGGGGCCTGGGGGAGTTCACTCCCCCGGCCTTCCCTGCCGCCCTTTCTGGCAACACGGCCCCGCTTTCCGCCACGCTGGGGCAGACTCCGTGCCGCGATCCCTTTCGCCTCGCCCCTGCGCGGGTCTAGCCTGCGGGAGGGATCGGCATGGGGAACGGAACGGGATGCTGCGCAGGGGAATGGGCGTCGCCGCGGCGGCGCTGTTGGCGTTGGCGTGGGGCGGCACCGCGCGGGCGCAGCAGCGCGACCTGACCGTGGTGTCCTGGGGCGGCGCCTACCAGGACGCGCAGCGGGAGGTGTATTTCCGCCCCTTCCAGCAGGCCAGCAACCGCCGCCTGCTGGAGGAAACCTGGGACGGTGGCGTCGGCACGCTGCGCGCCAAGATCCAGTCCGGCGCCAACAACTGGGACGTCGTGCAGGTCGAGAGCGAGGAGCTGCTGCTGGGCTGCGAGGAAGGGCTGTTCGAGCGCATCGACTGGGCCGCCATCGGCGGGCGCGAGCACTACATCCCGCAGGCCGTGAACGACTGCGGCGTGGGCACGATCCTGTATTCCTTCGTGATCGGGTATGATCGCAACCGCACCCCCACCGGCCCGGCCAACTGGACCGAGTTCTTCGACACCGCCCGCTTTCCCGGTAAGCGCGGATTGCGCCGCGGCCCCAAGACCACGCTGGAAATCGCGCTGCTGGCCGACGGCGTGCCGGCCGGCGAGGTGTACCGCGTGCTGGGCACTCCCGCCGGGGTGGACCGCGCCTTCCGCAAGCTGGACAGCATCCGCAACGACGTCGTGTGGTGGGAACGCGGGTCGCAGCCGCCGCAGCTGCTGGCTTCCGGCGAGGCGGCGATGGTGGTGGCGTATAACGGCCGGCTGGACGCGGCCAACCGCGCGGACGGACAGAATTTCGGCATCTCCTGGCCCGGCAACCTGTTCACCCTGGATTCCTGGGTGGTGATGCGCGGCACGCCGAACCGGGCGCAGGCGCTGGACTTCCTGCGCTTCGCCGGCCAGCCGGAGGTGCAGGCCGGCTTGCCGCCGCGCATCCCCTACGGCGTCACCGCGCGCGGCGCCAATGACCGGCTGCCGCCGGAGGTGCTGAACAACCTGCCCACTGCCCCGGCGAACGCAGAGGGCGCGCTGGAGATCAACGACCGCTTCTGGCTGGACAACCTGGACCGGCTGAACCAGCGCTTCACCAACTGGCTGTCGCGCTGAGCACCCGTCCCCGCCTGGCGGCGGCGCTGCTGGTGGCGCCGCTGCTGCTGTTTCTCGGCTTCGCCTTCCTGGCGCCGATCGGCACCTTCCTGTGGCGCGCCGTGGCGGAAAGCGAGGTCGCGCCCGTGCTGCCGCGCACCCTGTCCGCCCTGGCGGGCTGGGACGGCGGCGCAGTGCCGGACGCCGCCTTCGCCGCGTTGGCGGAGGACCTGCGCGAGGCCCGTGCCCGCGACCAGCAGGACGGTTCGGGGGGCGTGGCGCGGGCCGCGGCGCGGCTGAACGCGGCGCTGCCGGGCTTCCGGAGCACCCTGCCCGCCACCGCCCGCCGCCTGGCCGACCCCGCCGCGCCGCCGCGTGAAACCGCGCTGGCGGTCAGCGCGGAATGGGACTCGCCCGACACTTGGGCGGTGATCCGGCGGCTGGGCGGGCCGGTGTCGGCGGGCAACCTGCTGGCGGCGCTGGATCTGCGGCAGGATGCGCGCGGCGCGGTGGTGGCCGTGCCGCCGGAGGAGGCGGTGTTTCGCACGGTGATGCTGCGGACGCTGTGGATCAGCCTGCTGGCCACGGTTATCGCCTTGCTGCTGGGCTATCCGCTGGCGGCGCTGATCGCCACGGCGCCGCCGCGGGCCTCGCTGTGGCTGCTGGGGCTGACCACGCTGCCGCTGTGGGTCAGCGACGTGCCGCGCATCGCCGCCTGGATCGTGCTGCTGCAGCGCGACGGGGTGCTCAACGCGACGCTGCTGGGGTTGGGGCTATTCGACGCGCCGGGCAGCTTCCTGTTCACCCGCGGCACGGTGCTGGCGGCCACGGTGAACCTGCTGCTGCCCTTCATGGTGCTGCCGATCTTCGCCAGCCTGCGCGGGCTGGACTGGCGGCTGGTGCGCGCCGCGGCCTCGCTGGGCGCCACGCCGTGGCAGAGCTTCCGGCGGGTGGTGCTGCCGCTGTCGCTGCCCGGGGTGGGGGCGGGCTGCCTGCTGGTGTTCATCCAGGCGCTGGGCTTCTACGTGACGCCGGCGCTTCTGGGCGGGCCCAACGAGCAGATGATCTCCTCGCTGATCGGCTTCTACGCCAACCGCACGGTGAACTGGGGCTTGGCGGCGGCGCTGGCGGTGATCCTGCTGGCGGCGGTGCTGGTGGTGGCGGGGCTGTACGCCCGGCTGGTGGGCTTCGAGCGGCGGCAGCCGGCATGAGCCGCGCGCTGCTCTGGGCTTTCGGGCTCACCGTGATCCTGTTCCTGCTGGCGCCGCTGCTGGCGATCATGCCGCTGTCGGTGTCGGCCGGGTCCTTCCTGCACTACCCGCTGCCGGGGCTGTCGGGGCGGTGGTACGCGGATTTCTTCGGCTCCGACTTCTGGATGCCGGCGCTGCGCAACAGCCTCCTCATCGGCGCGGCGGCCTCGGCCGTGGCGACCGTGCTGGGCACGCTGGCGGCGTTCGGGCTGTGGCGGGCGCGGTTTCCCGGGCGCGGGCTGGTGATGGCGGTGCTGCTGGCGCCGCTGGTGGTGCCGTCCATCATCGTGGCGGTGTCGCTGCTGCTGTTCTTCGGGCCGCTGGGGCTGACCAGCAGCTTCACCGGGATGATCCTGGCGCACGCCGCGCTGGGGGCGCCCTTCGTGGTGACCACCGTGCTGGCGGCGCTGTCCGCCTTCGACGGGGTGCAGCTGCGCGCGGCCGCGGCCTGCGGCGCCTCGCCCGCCCGGGCGTTCCGGCGGGTGGTACTGCCGCAGATCGCGCCCGGGGTGGCGGCGGGGGCGGTGTTCGCCTTCGCGACCTCGCTCGACGAGGTGGTGGTGGCGCTGTTCATCGCGGGACCGGCGCAGCGCACCCTGCCGCGGCAGATGTTTGCCGGGCTGAACGACCAGATCAGCCTGACGGTGGCGGCGGCGGCGACGCTGATGATCGGGCTGGCGGCGGTGCTGTTGGTGGCGGTGACGCTGCTGCGGCGGGCGGGCGCAAGGCCGGGGGAGTGAACTCCCCCGGGCCCCCTCCTTTCGGGAGTTTGCGGGTGCGCGATCGGCCAGGGAAGCGCTCCTGAACTGCCGAAAATAGAAGGGGGTCCGGGGGGATACTTCCCCCCGGCTTCCTGTTCCTCCTTCGCTCGAACAGGACGGCCCGACGCTGTAAGCACGCGACCGATGCGCCCTGCCCTGCACGCCACGCTGGTGAACGGCCGCTTCGGCGACCCCGCCGTACTCGTCGACTCGCTGCACGAGCGGCGGGCGCTGCTGTTCGACCTCGGCTCCCTGCACGCCCTGCCGGCGCGGCAGCTGCTGCGGGTGGAGGCGGCGCTGATCAGCCACGCCCATCTCGACCACCTGATCGGCTTCGACACGCTGCTGCGCCACCTGATCGGGCGCGAACGGCGCGTGACGCTGGTGGGACCGGCGGAGATCGCGGTGCGGATCGGCCACAAGCTGCAGGGCTACGGCTGGGACCTCGCCGGTTCCTACGCCGCCGAGCTGTGCTTCGAGGTGGTGGAACTGGCGCCCGACCTGTCCTCCCGCCGGGTGCGCTTCCGCCTGGCCACCGGCTTCGCGGCCGAACCCCTGGGCGCGGCGCCGCCGCCCGCCGACGGCGTGGTGCTGCGGCTGCCCGGGCTGGAGGTGCGCGCCGCCCCCTTGCAGCACCACCGCGCCGCCTGCCTGGGCTACCTGCTGGCGGAGGTCGCGCACGTCAACGTTTGGCGCCCGGTGCTGGAGGCGCGCGGCCTGCCGGTGGGCCCCTGGCTGAACGGCCTCAAGCAGGCGGTGCTGGCCGAGCGCGGGGACGACCACCCCATCCCCGTCTTCGCCCGCGCGGGGGACGCGCCCGAGGTGCTGCCGCTGGGCGGGCTGCGCGAAGCGGTGAGCCTGACGCCGGGGCAGCGCATCGGCTACTGCACCGACCTGGCCGACACGCCGGGCAACCGCGCCGCGGTGCAGGCCCTGGTGCGGGGCGCCGACCTGCTGTTCCTGGAATCCGCCTTCGCCGCGGCGGATGCGGAACTTGCCGCCGCGCGCGGCCATCTGACCACCCGCGCGGCGGGCGAGATGGCCCGCGCCGCCGGCGTCCGCCGCGTGGAGGCCTTCCACTTCTCCCCCCGCTACGACGGCGAGGAAGCCCGCCTGCTGGCCGAGGTCGCCGAAGCCTTCGCGGCCTGACGCAGTTCGCACCGGTCCTGCGGGCGGTGTTCCGGGGGCGGGTGGCTGGCGGTTGATCCTGGGTTTGCTGGCCGTGGCCAAGGGGGCTCTGCCCCCTTGGAGCCCCCGCGAGGAGCTTAGGCTCCTCGACCTCATGAGCGCTCCGCGAGGAGGGGCTCACGACCAACGTTGCGCCACGGGGCTACCGTTCCCCTGAGCCCCTCCTGCGGAGCGCTAAACGTGGGGTCCGGGGAGTTTAAACTCCCCGGCGGGGTCCAGGGGCAGCGCCCCTGGCCAACGTCGGCCAGATCCAAGCCCAACCGCCGCCACCCGCACCGAAACGCCGCCCCGCAAGCCGGCGCGAACGGCGACCGGCCGGGGCGTCGGGCGAGGCGTCAGGCCGTGCGGTCGCCGCCGGCGCCGGCCAGGGCGGCCTGGGCGGCGGCTAGGCGCGCCACCGGGACGCGGTAGGGGGAGCAGGAGACGTAGTCGAGGCCGACGCTCTCGCAGAACTGGATGGAGGCCGGGTCGCCGCCGTGCTCGCCGCAGATGCCCAGCTTGAGGCCGGGCTTGGTCCTGCGGCCCTTCTCGGCGGCGATCTCCACCAGGGCGCCGACGCCCTCGACGTCGATGGACACGAAGGGGTCCTTGGGCAGGATGTCCTTCTCGACGTAGGTGGGCAGGAACTTGCCGGCGTCGTCGCGGGACAGGCCAAAGGTGGTCTGGGTCAGGTCGTTGGTGCCGAAGGAGAAGAAGTCGGCGCTCTCGGCGATCTTGTCGGCGGTGATGGCAGCGCGCGGCAGCTCGATCATGGTGCCGACGGAGTATTCCAGCGTGCGGCCCTTCGCGGCGAAGACCTCCTGCGCGACCTTGTCCACCTGGGCGCGGGTGATCTCCAGCTCCTTCTTCATGCCCACCAGCGGGATCATGATCTCGGGGACCGGGGCCTCGGCGCCGGTTTCGGCGATCTCGATGGCGGCCTCGAAGATGGCGCGGGCCTGCATCTCGTAGATCTCGGGGAAGGTGACGCCCAGGCGGCAGCCGCGGTGGCCCAGCATCGGGTTGGCCTCCGACAGGTCGGCGGCGCGGCGCTTCATGGTGGCGAGGTCGGTGCCCAGGCTCGCCGCCACCTCCGCCAGCTCCTCGTCCTTGTGGGGCAGGAACTCGTGCAGCGGCGGGTCGAGCAGGCGGATTGTGACGGGCAGCCCGGCCATGATGCGGAACAGCTCCACGAAGTCGGAGCGTTGGAAGGGCAGCAGCTTGGCCAGCGCGTCGCGGCGGCCGCGCTCGGTCTCGCTCATGATCATCTGGCGCACGGAGCCGATGCGGTCGGCGTCGAAGAACATGTGCTCGGTGCGACACAGGCCGATGCCCTCGGCGCCGAACTTGCGGGCGGTGTCGGCGTCCAGCGGGGTTTCGGCGTTGGCGCGCACCTTGAGGCGGCGGACCTGGTCGGCCCAGCCCATCAGCGTGGCGAAGTCGCCCGACATCTGCGGCTCGATCATCGGCACGGAGCCCAGGAAGACCTCGCCGGTGGCGCCGTCGAGGGTGATGGTCTCGCCCATCTGCACCACCTGGCCGCCGGCCGAGAGCATCTGGGAGGCGTAGTCCACCACGATGCCGCCGGCGCCGGCGACGCAGGGGCGGCCCATGCCGCGCGCCACCACCGCCGCGTGGGAGGTCATGCCGCCGCGGGTGGTGAGGATGCCCTTGGCCGCGTGCATGCCCGCGATGTCCTCGGGCGAGGTTTCGATCCGCACCAGGATGACGCTCTCGCCCTTGGACGAACGCGCCTCGGCCTCTTCGGCGGAAAACACCACGGCGCCGGAGGCGGCGCCGGGGGACGCGGGCAGGCCCTTGGTCAGCACGCGGCGGGCGGCCTTGGGGTCCAGGGTGGGGTGCAGCAGCTGGTCGAGCGAGCCGGGGGCGACGCGCTTCACCGCCTCGGTGCGGTCGATCAGCCCGGCCTCGGCCATGTCCACCGCGATCTTGAGGCTGGCGGCGGCGGTGCGCTTCCCGTTGCGCGTTTGCAGCATGTACAGCTTGTTGCGCTGCACGGTGAACTCGATGTCCTGCATGTCGCTGTAGTGGCGTTCCAGCCGCTCGCGCACCTCGCAGAGTTCCGCGTAGGCGGCGGGCATGGCCTCCTCCATGGAGCGCTCGCCCGGCTTGGCGCGCAGCGAGGACATCGGCTGCGGCGTGCGGATGCCGGCCACCACGTCCTCGCCCTGCGCGTTGATCAGGTACTCGCCGTAGAAGATGTTCTCGCCGGTGGAGGGGTCGCGGGTGAAGCAGACGCCGGTGGCGCAGTCGTCGCCCATGTTGCCGAACACCATGGCCTGCACGTTCACCGCCGTGCCCCAATCGGCCGGGATGTCATGCAGGCGACGGTAGGTGTTGGCGCGCGGGTTCATCCAGGAGCCGAACACGGCGCCGATGGCGCCCCAGAGCTGCGCCTGCGGGTCCTGCGGGAAGGGCTTGCCGGTGGCCTCGGCCACCATCTCCTTGTAGCCCTCGACGACGCGCTTCCAGTCGGCGGCGGAAAGCTGGGTGTCCTCGACGGCGCCGGTGACGTGCTTGGCTTCCTCGATCACCTCCTCGAAGCGGTGATGGTCCACGCCCAGCACCACGGAGCCGTACATCTGGATGAAGCGGCGGTAGCTGTCCCAGGCGAAGCGCTCGTCGCCCGAGCCGGTGGCGAGGCCCAGCACGGTGGCGTCGTTGAGGCCGAGGTTGAGCACCGTGTCCATCATGCCCGGCATGGACACCCGGGCGCCGGAGCGCACGCTCACCAGCAGCGGGTTGCTGGGGTCACCGAACTTGGCGCCCACGGCCTCCTCGATGCGCGCCAGGGCGGCGTCCACCTGGGCCGTGAGGTCGGCGGGGTACTGGTTGTCGTGCGCGTAGTAGTAGGTGCAGACCTCCGTGGTCACGGTGAAGCCCGGGGGCACGGGCAGGCCGATGGAGGCCATCTCCGCGAGGTTGGCCCCCTTGCCGCCGAGCAGGTTGCGCATCTCGGCCTTGCCGTCGTTGCGGCCGGCGCCGAAGCCGTACACCCACTGGGTCATCCGTTCGTCCTCTCGTGCTCGGCACCGGGGTCGGGCGCGGGCCGCCGGCCCGTCGCCGCGCGGGCCAATCCTAGCCCTCGATTTTCGAGAAATCCGCGACCTGGTCCAGGGCCGCGCGCAGCGTCGCCAGCAGCCCGAGGCGGTTGCGCCGGGTGGCCGGGTCGGGGTCGTTCACCGTGACCGCCTCGAAGAAGCTGTCCACGGGGGCGCGCAGCGTGGCCAGCGCGGCCATGGCGGCGGTGAAGTCTTCCCGCGCCAGGGCGTCGCGTGCCGCGGGGGCGGCGGCGTCCAGGGCGGCGGCCAGGGCCCGCTCCTCGGGGGCGCTCAGCAGGGCGCTGTCCACCGCGGCGGCGTGCGGGCCGTCCTTGCGATCCTCGATGCGGAGGATGTTGGCGGCGCGGCGGCCGGCGGCCAGCAGGTCGGCGCCTTCGGGGGTGGCGAGGAAGTCGCGCAGCGCCGCAGCGCGGGACAGCAGGCGGTTGAGGTCGTCCTCCGCCCCGCCGCGGGCGCCGAAGGCGGCGGCGAGGACGTCGTGCCGGGCGCCCTCGGCGCGCAGCTGCACGCGCAGGCGGTCGGCCAGGAAGTTCAGCACCCCGGCGGCGAAGGCGGCCACCATCGGCGGGTGGGCGGAGCGGCGGTCGGGCTGGAAGCCGGCCTCCATCGCCTCGGTGGCCACGGCCATGCCGAATTCCGGCCGGGCGGTGGCGCCCTGGGCGCCGGGGAAGCCGAAGAAGGCTTCCGCCACGGCGTCGGCCAGCGGCAGGCGGAGGCCGTTCTCCCGGACGATGCGGATCACGCCCAGGGCGGCGCGGCGCAGGGCGAAGGGGTCGCCGGAGCCGGTGGGGCGCTCGTCGGCGGCGAAGAAGCCGGCCAGCTGGTCCAGCTTGTCGGCCAGCGCCACGGCGACCGAGACGGGGGCGCGCGGTACCTCGTCGGTGGGGCCGAGCGGGCGGTAATGCTCGCCGATCGCGGCGGCAACCTCCGGCGGCTCACCGTCATGGGCGGCGTAGTAGCGGCCCATCACGCCCTGCAGTTCGGGGAACTCGCCCACCATGCCGGAGGCGAGGTCGGCCTTGGCCAGCTTCGCGGCGCGGGCGGCGAGCGCGGGGTCGGCGCCGACGGCGGGGGCGAGGTGGCGGGCCAGGCGTTCCAGGCGGCGGATGCGCTCGCCCTGGGTGCCGAGCTTGGCGTGGAACACCACGGAATCCAGCTTGGGCAGGCGGCTTTCCAGCCGTTCCTGGCGGTCACCGTCCCAGAAGAAGCGGGCGTCGCTGAGGCGGGCGCGGAGGACGCGCTCGTTGCCGGCGATGATCGCCGCGCCGCCGTCCTCGGCCTCGATGTTGGCGGCCAGGGCGAAGCGGTTGGCGGCGGCGCCGTCCGGGGTGCGGGTGGCGAAGTAGCGCTGGTTCACCCGCATGGTGGTGCGCATCACCTCGGGCGGCAGGTCCATGAATTCGTCGTCGATGCGGCCGAGCAGCGGCACCGGCCATTCCACCAGCCCGGCCACCTCGGCCAGGAGGCCGCGGTCGGGCACCACCTCCAGCCCCTCGGCGGCGAGGAGCTGGGCGATGCCCTCCTCGATGATCCGCTCGCGCTCGTGGGCGTCGGGGATCACACCGCGCTCGCGCAGGCCCGCGGCCCATTCCTTGACGGTGTGGGCGGCGAAGGCGCCGGGGGCGAGCAGGCGGTGCCCCTCGGTCAGGTCGCCGGAAGCGAGGCCGTGGCCGTCATCCTCGCCCTGGCGGAGGTCGAAGGGCACCACGGCGCCGTCGAAGACGCAGAGGATGCGCTTGAGCGGGCGCACCCAGGTGAAGGCCGAGGTGCCGCCCCAGCGCATGGATTTGGGCCAGGGAAAGCGGCGGAGGATGCCGGGCAGCGCCTCGGCGACCAGCTCGGCCGTGGGGCGGCCGGGGCGGCGGATCACGGCGTAAAGGTAGCTGCCCTTGCCGGTGTCGCGGGCTTCCAGCTGGTCCCGCGTCATTCCCGTGGCGCGCAGGAAGCCGTCCAGCGCCGGGCCGGTGGCGTCGGCGCGCGGGCCGCGGCGCTCTTCCTCCGTGGCGGCGGTGGCGGCGGGCAGTTGGGCCGAGAGGGCGATGCGGCGCGGGCCGTGGAAGCTCCGCAGGTCGGAGGGTGTGAGGCCGGCGGGCTTCAGCGCCTCGGTCAGCAGGCGGGACAGGTCCTCGGCCGCCCGCGCCTGCATGCGCGCCGGGATCTCCTCGGAGAAGAGTTCGAGCAGGAGTTCGGGCATCAGGCCGCCTCCCCCGCCACCCAGCCTTCGCAGCAGCGTTTCGCCAGGGCCCGGACGCGGCCGATGAAGGCCGCGCGTTCCGTGACCGAGATGGCGCCGCGGGCGTCGAGCAGGTTGAACAGGTGGCTGGCGGCGATGCACTGGTCGTAGGCCGGCAGCGGCAGGTTCCGGTCGGCCAGGGCGTTGCACTCGGCTTCCGCGTCGGCGAAGTGCTGGAACAGCCTGGCGACGTCGGCATGCTCGAAATTGTAGGCGCTGAACTCCCGTTCGGCGCGCAGGAACACGTCGCCGTAGGTCACCCCAGCGCCGTTGAAGTCCAGGTCGTACACGTTCTCCACGTCCTGCACGTACATCGCGAGGCGTTCCAGGCCGTAGGTCATTTCGAAGGAGGGCAGCACCACCGGGATGCCGCCGACCTGCTGGAAGTAGGTGAACTGGCCGACTTCCATGCCGTCGCACCAGACTTCCCAGCCCAGGCCCCAGGCGCCCAGCGTCGGGCTTTCCCAGTCATCCTCCACGAAGCGGAAATCGTGCTTCAGCGGGTCCAGCCCGATCTCCCGGTAGGAGGCCAGCAGCAGGTCCTGCGCGTCGGCCGGGCTGGGCTTCATGATGACCTGGTACTGGTAGTAGTGCTGCAGGCGGTTCGGGTTCTCGCCGTAGCGGCCGTCCGAGGGGCGGCGCGAGGGCTGCACGTAGGCGGCGCGCCAGGGCTTGGGGCCCAGCGCCCGCAGGGTGGTGGCGGGGTGGAAGGTGCCGGCGCCCACCGACATGTCGTAGGGCTGCAGGATCACGCAGCCTTGCCGGCTCCAGTAGCCGTGCAGGCGCAGGATCATCTCCTGGAAGGAGGGCGGTCGGTCGTCGGCGCGGGGGGTGTCCACCATCGTGCCGCACCCTTACGGCGGCGCCGCGCCAGCGGCAAGGAAGCCGGTGCTGCACTGCGGCAAGGGTGGCGCGGCGAAGCGGCGGGATGCCCGGGCGTGCCGCCGCGGAGCGCGGGGCATCACGCCCGTTTCCCGGTCCGGGAACTGGCCGACTCGCCCGGGCCGGTTGCCAGGCATGGCGGGTTGCGCCGGGCCCCGATGCTGCGGCGCGGACCGGCTGCGCCCCGCACCATTGACGACGGCCGGAACGGCTGCGCGCCATCCGGTCTTCCCGCCAGGAGACACCCGCATGCACCCCACCGAAGCGCTGATCCGCCGCTACTACGACGCCTTCAATGCCGGGAACTGGGACGGCATGCTCGCCTGCCTGGCCGAGGATGTGGCGCATGACGTCAACCAGGGCGACCGGCAGGTCGGGCGCGACGCCTTTGCCGCCTTTCTGCGGCACATGGAGCAGTGCTACCGCGAGCAGCTGCGCGACATCGTCGTGATGGTGGACGCCACCGGTACCCGCGCCGCGGCGGAGTTCGTGGTGGAGGGCGAGTACCTCCACACCGACGAGGGCCTGCCGGAGGCCGCCGGGCAGCGCTACACCCTGCCCGCGGGCGCGTTCCTGGAGGTGCGGGACGGGCGGATCGCCCGGCTTTCCATGGCCTACAACCTGCGGGACTGGATGCGGCAGGTCGGTGGCTGAACGGCGCCGGGGCGGATGAGCTGCGGAAGGCCGGGGGAGTGAACTCCCCCGGACCCCCTCCTTCTTTCGGGAGTAGAAGAGCGCCCTCGGCCACCTGCGCGCCCCAAGACTCCCGAAAATAGAAGGGGGTCCGGGGGGATACCTCCCCCCGGCTTTCTGCCCCTTCAGCGCGGCCGCACGTCGTAGACGAAGATGCGCGTGTGGTCGTCCTCGGGGGCGAACCAGAAACGCAGCCCGGCGCCCTGGGTGGCCACGGCGAAGGGGTTCTGCGTCATCGGCAGGCCGCCGCCCGTCCACAGCTCCACCGGCAACTGGTGCACCGGGGCCCCGCGGGCGAGGTCCACCAGTTCCAGCCCGCCCAGGGCCAGCACGGGGCCTTGCGGACCCTGCGGCCGGTACTGGTTCAGCCCGCCGCACAGGGCCATTCCGTCGCCGACGGAATGGCAGTCCTGGTAGTCCACGTACTGCGCCGGGTTGGCGCGCGGCCGCGCCGCGGCGGGGTCGCCCTCGGGGCGGCCGTCGGCGCCCAGCTTCCAGGCATAGAAGCGGCGCGAGCCCCAGGACACGCCGTGCAGCGTGCCCGAGGCGCGGTCGAACACCAGCCCGCCGATGTGGTCGGGGGCGCGGAACATCTCCTCCGCCCGCAGGGTGGCGGGATCGACGCGGTAGATGATCGAGCGGCTGTTGGGCCGGTATTCCGCCACCGGCACCCAGAGATGGGTGCCGTCGAAATCCACGCCGCCGGGGTGGTAGATGTCGCCCTCGCCCAGCGTCGCGGAGCGCAGGAGGGCGCCGTCCGGCCCGACCTCGAACAGGTGGCCGGTGCCGCGGCCGGCGTCGCGGTCCAGCCCGTCGCGCGGGGCGTCATAGCGCCGGGTGGGCTGCAGGATCTCCACGGAGGAGAGCAGGAAGCGGTCGCCCACCCGCGCCATGCCCTGCGGGTGGAAGCTGGGAAAGGGCAGGTCGATCGTGGCCACCGGTTCCCAGGCCGCGCCGCGGCCCAGGGTGCGGAAGCGGTCGGCCAACCCGTCCTGCGCCAGGGCGGGCGGGGCGATCGCGGCCAGTCCGAACAACAGCAGCAGGGCGGTGGGGAGCTTGGGCATGCCGGCCAGCATGCACCCGGTTCGCGACGGCAGGGTTGCAGAAACGTTGCGCGGCGATGACGGCCGCGCGGTGCGGGAACGCCCCGCACCGCTTTTCCGCTGGCAATCCCGCGGGTGCGGGGGCATATAACGGCCGTTCGGGCGTGGCCGCGAGGCCGCGCTCCCTTCCGCGCACGCGGTGGGCTGCAGGACGCGCGCCGCGCCGCGGCGTTTCCGGTCACATGGTTTCCCGCCGCCCTGGCTACGCGGCCCCCATGCCACCCGAGACGCCGGGCACCCTCCCCCTTTTCGATCCGGGGCGGGCCGCCGGGGCGAGTTGTTCTTCATCCCCGTCGCGTCGCACCCCACCCCCGATCCCGGCACCGCCGGGATGCGGGGCCGACAGGATGCACGCATGTTCGAGAACTACTACCGCAAGGATATCGCCTGGGGTGGCAAGACCCTGACGCTTGAGACGGGCAAGGTCGCCCGCCAGGCCGATGGCGCCGTGATGGCCCGCCTGGGCGACACCATCGTGCTCTGCACGGCGGTAGGCTCCCGCTCGGTGAAGCCGGGCCAGGACTTCTTCCCGCTGACCGTGAATTACCAGGAGAAGGCCTTCGCCGCGGGCAAGATCCCCGGCGGCTTCTTCAAGCGTGAGGGCCGTCCCTCCGAGTTCGAGACCCTCACCTCCCGCCTGATCGACCGGCCGATCCGCCCGCTGTTCCCCGACGGGTTCCGCAACGAGGTCCAAGTGGTCGCGACCGTGCTGTCGCATGACCTGGAGAACGATCCCGACATCGTCGCGATGGTCGGCTGCTCCGCCGCGCTGACGCTGTCCGGCATCCCCTTCTTCGGCCCGATCGCCGGCACCCGCGTCGGCTATATCGACGGCCAGTACGTGCTGAACCCGACCGCCGAGGAGCGGAAGCGCTCGGTGCTCGACCTCGTGCTCGCCGGCACCGCCGAGGGCGTGCTGATGGTGGAGTCCGAGGCGCAGGAGCTGACCGAGGAGGTCATGCTCGGCGCCGTGGAGTTCGGCCACAAGGGCTTCCAGCCCGTGATCGCCGGCATCATCGAGCTGGCCGAGCGCGCCGCCAAGGAGCCCTGGCCGCTGGCCGAGGTGTCCGAGGCCGAGGTGGCGCTGAAGAACCGCATTTCCGAGCTCGGCCGCGCCCAGATGGCCGAGGCCTACAAGGAAACCCAGAAGCTGCTGCGCCAGAACAAGGTGGGCGCGGTGAAGAAGGCGGTGGCCGAGGCGCTGACCGCCGAGGGCCTGGATGCCGGCGCCGCCAAGGGCCTGCTCAAGGAGCTGGAAGCGGACGTGGTCCGCAACGCCATCCTGGACACCGGCCTGCGCATCGACGGCCGCGACACCAAGACCGTGCGCCCGATCGTGGCCGAGGTCGGCGTGCTGCCGCGCGCCCACGGTTCGGCGCTGTTCACCCGCGGTGAGACGCAGGCCTTCTGCGTGGCGACGCTGGGCACCGGGCAGGACGAGCAGATCATCGACGCCCTCGCGGGCGAGTACCGCGAGAACTTCCTGCTGCACTACAACTTCCCTCCGTACAGCGTGAACGAGACCGGCCGCATGGGCTCGCCCGGGCGGCGCGAGGTGGGCCACGGCAAGCTGGCCTGGCGCGCCATCCACCCGCTGCTGCCGGAAAAGGAGAAGTTCCCCTACACGCTGCGTGTGGTGAGTGAGATCACGGAGAGCAACGGCTCCTCCTCCATGGCCACCGTCTGCGGCACCTCGCTGGCGCTGATGGATGCGGGCGTGCCGCTGAAGCGTCCCTGCGCCGGCATCGCCATGGGCCTGATCAAGGAGGATCGCGGCTTCGCGGTGCTCAGCGACATCCTGGGCGACGAGGACCACCTCGGCGACATGGACTTCAAGGTGGCCGGCACGGAGCAGGGCATCACCTCGCTCCAGATGGACATCAAGATCACGTCCATCACCTTCGACATCATGCGCACGGCGCTGGAGCAGGCCAAGGACGGCCGCATCCACATCCTGGGCGAGATGGCCAAGGGCCTGACGGGCGCGCGCACCGACGTGGCCGCCAACGCCCCGAAGATCACCGTGATCAACGTCCCCAAGGACAAGATCCGCGAAGTGATCGGCACGGGCGGCAAGGTGATCCGCGAGATCGTGGAGCAGACCGGCACCAAGATCGACATCGAGGATGACGGCACGATCAAGATCGCGTCGTCCTCCCCCGAGGCGACCCAGGCCGCGATCGACCGCATCAAGGGCATCACCGCCGAGGCCGAGATCGGCACGATCTACAACGGCACCGTGGTGAAGACCGCCGATTTCGGCGCCTTCGTGAACTTCCTCGGCGCCAAGGACGGCCTCGTCCACATCTCCGAGCTGGGCCAGGAGCGGGTGAACAAGACCACCGACGTCGTCAACGTGGGCGACAAGGTGAAGGTCAAGGTCATCGGCTTCGACGACCGCGGCAAGGTCAAGCTGTCCATGCGGGTGGTGGACCAGGCCAGCGGCGCCGACATTTCCGAGCAGGTCGGCGCCCGCCGCCCGCGCGAGGGTGGCGAAGGCGGCGAGAATGGTGGCGGCGGCGAGCGCCGGGAGCGCAGCGACCGGGGTGACCGGGGCGGCTTCCGCGGCGGCGACCGTGACCGCGGCCCCCGCCGCGACCGCGGCGACTTCCGCGAGGGTGGCGACCGCGGCCCCCGCGACAACGCCGAGTAAGCGTCACCCAGATGTGACGGATCCGGCCGGCGCCCCTCGACTCGGGGCCCGGCCGGGCCATATCTCGGCTTCCCCTCGGGAAAACAGGACGAGCCTGCCGTGAAGGCCATCAACGCGATTCGTATGGGGGGCGTCGACGTCCTCCCCCTCGTCGAGGGCGGCAAGGGAGTCGCTGCCTCCAACGGCGCCTCCTGCGGCGGCTGGGCGGAAGCCGGCGGCGTCGGCACCTTCTCGGGCGTCAATGCCGACAGCTACGACGCGGCGGGCAATCCCATTCCCCAGGTCTACCACGGCAAGACGCGCCGCGAGCGGCACGAGGAGCTGGTGGCCTACGGCATTTCCGGCGGCATCACCCAGGCCCGCGAGGCGCATGAGCGCTCCAACGGCCATGGCCGCGTGCACATCAACGTGCTGTGGGAGATGGGCGGCGCGGAGCGGGTGCTGCGCGGCGTGCTGGAAGGGGCCAAGGGCCTGATCCACGGCGTCACCTGCGGCGCGGGGATGCCCTACAAGCTCAGCGAGATCGCGCGCGAGTACCGCGTGCACTACTATCCCATCGTTTCCTCCGGCCGCGCCTTCAACGCGCTGTGGAAGCGCGCCTACCACAAGGCCCAGGAATGGCTGGGCGGCGTGGTGTACGAGGACCCCTGGCTGGCCGGCGGCCACAACGGCCTGAGCAACAGCGAGAACCCGCGCAAGCCGGAAGACCCCTTCCCGCGCGTGCTGAACCTGCGCAAGACCATGCGCGAAGCCGGGCTGGGCGACGTGCCGATCATCATGGCCGGCGGCGTCTGGTGGCTCGAGGAATGGCAGGACTGGATCGACAACCCCGAGCTGGGTCCGATCGCCTTCCAGTTCGGCACCCGCCCGCTGGTGACGCGCGAGAGCCCGATCCCCGATGCCTGGAAGCAGCGCTTGCTGACGCTCAAGGCTGGCGACGTGAGCCTGCAGAACTTCTCGCCCACCGGCTTCTATTCATCCGCCGTGCGCAACGACTACCTGCGCGACCTGGAGGGCCGTTCCGAGCGGCAGGTGGCCTATACCTCCGAGCCGATCGGCGAGCATTCCGCCCAGTACGGCGTCGGTCCGCGCAAGCGGGCGGCCTGGCTGGTGCCGGGCGACCTGGCCCGCGTGCGGCAATGGGAAGCAGCCGGCTTCACCGAGGCGCTGCGCACCCCCGACGACACGCTGGTCTTCGTGACGCCCGAGGCGTCGCGGCAGATCCTGGCCGACCAGGTGGCCTGCATGGGCTGCCTCAGCCAGTGCCGCTTCTCCAACTGGTCGCAGCACTCGGCCGATTTCTCCAACGGCAAGAAGGCCGATCCGCGCAGCTTCTGCATCCAGAAGACGCTGCAGGACATCGCCCATGGCGGCGACGTGGAGAACAACCTGATGTTCGCCGGGCACAATGCCTATCGTTTCGCCTCGGACCCGTTCTATTCCAACGGCTACATCCCGACGGTGAAGGAACTGGTGGGGCGCATCCTGACGGGGCGCTGAGCGCCGCCCTTTCCGGAACGGCCGCGTGGGAGGCCTCCCGCGCGGCCGTTGTTGTTTTTGGCACGGGGGAACAGGAAGCCGGGGGGAAGTATCCCCCGGCCCCTCTTCTATTTTCGGGAGTTTGCGGGGGTGCTTGCGGCACCCCCAAACTCCCGAAAGAAGGAGGGGGTCCGGGGGAGTTCACTCCCCCGGCCTTCCCTGCCCTTCCGGTGCAGCCACCATGAGCGCATCCTCGCCGCCATGAGCGAATTCCAAGACAAGGGCGTCATCGTCACCGGTGCCGCCGGCATCTATGGCCGCTGGATCGCCGCGGCCTTTGCCCGGGAAG
The DNA here is from genome assembly GCF_047690175.1 of Roseomonas sp. BN140053. NCBI lineage: Bacteria > Pseudomonadati > Pseudomonadota > Alphaproteobacteria > Acetobacterales > Roseomonadaceae > Roseomonas > Roseomonas sp. BN140053. The sequence goes on from NZ_JBLLEB010000004.1 coordinate 159,786, forward strand.
GGGCGCGGCTCTGCCTGTCGGACAACCGGCGCGACGCGCTGGAACGAACGGCGGCGGATCTCGGCCTCGATCCCGCCCACACGCTGCTGCACACCACGGAACTGCGGGAGGAGAGCTCCATCCTCGACCTCGCGAACACGGTGCGCGATAGCTGGGGCGCCCCGGACATCCTGGTGAACAATGCCGGCATCTATCCCGGCGGCGACCTGTTCGACCTGCCCACGGACGAGTGGGACCGGATGTTCGACATCAACGTCCGCGCCGTGTTCATCCTGTCGCGCGAGGCGGCGCGGCTGATGGTGGGCAAGGGCATCAAGGGCAGCATCGTCAACATCTCCTCCGGCGCCTCGCGCAAGATGAATCCGGGGCGGGTGGCCTATTGCGCCTCCAAGACCACGCTGGAGCGGCTGACCAAGGGGCTGGCGCTGGACTTCGCGCCGCGCGGCATCCGGGTGAACGCGGTGGAGCCGGGCTTCGCGCCGGGCAGCGAGGTCAGCCCGCTGACCGACGAATACGTGGCCAACATGCTGACCCGCATCCCGCTGGGCCGCAGCAGCGGGCCGGAGGATGCTTCGGGCGCGGTGCTCTACCTGTGCTCGGAAAAGGCGTCCTACGTCACCGGGGCGGTGCTGACGGTGGATGGCGGCAACTCCATCCGCACCTGACGCGCCGCGGCCCGCCCTGCACGGGCCGCCGGGCATCCCGGGCCCGATGGCGCCGTCGCGGCGGCCCACCCGGTGTCCCGGCGCCGTCGTGGCGGGGCTGATCCCGTGACCCTGTCGCGCGCCGACTACCTCGGCACGGATGCCACGGGATGGGCGGCCCGCGTCGCCGCGCGGGATGTGTCGCCGGCCGAGCTGCTGGCCGCGGCGCAGCGGCAGGCGGAAGCGCTGAACCTGGCGGTCGGCGCGATCTGCCGCTTCACCCCGGACGTGGCCGCCGAAGCCCTGGCACGGTTGCCGTCGGGCGCCGCCCTGCCCTTTGCCGGCGTGCCCTTCCTGGTGAAGGACCTCGGTGCCCCCTTGGCGGGGGTGCCGACCGTGGCGGGCAACCGGCACCTGCAACGCCACGCCACCCCCGCGCCGCGGGATGGCGAACTGATCGCCCGGTTCAAGGCGGCCGGTCTGGTCACCTTCGGCAAGACGGCCGTGCCGGAATTCGGGCTGAACCTGGCCACGGAACCCGCCATCGGCCCGATCTGCCGCAACCCCTGGGACCTCGGGCGCGGGGTGGGCGGGTCCTCCGGCGGCTCGGCCGCGGCGGTGGCGGCGGGGATCGTGCCGATGGCGCATGCCACCGATGCCGGCGGTTCCATCCGGGTGCCGGCGGCGGCCTGCGGGCTGGTGGGGCTGAAGCCCGGGCGCGGGGTGATCCCGCAGGGGCCGGATTTCGGCAACCTCATGCACGGTCTGGCCAGCGAGCTGGTGGTCAGCCGCAGCCTGCGCGACACCGCCCGCGCCCTGTCGCTGCTGGCCGCGCCGCCGATCGACGGCCCCTTCCCCTCTCCCTTCCCGGAAGGGCTGCCGCCCGACCTGCACGCGCGCGACCCGGCGCCTGGGCGCATCCTGCTGCTGTGTGCGGCGCCGGATGGCAGCCCGCTGGCGCCGGAATGGGCGGATGCCGCCCGTTCCGCGGCCGCTATCCTGGAAGCCGCGGGGCAGGAGGTGGTGCCGCTCGACCCCGCCGCCCTCGCGCCCTTCTGCGAGGCAGCGGCGCAGGCCTTCGTCACCCTGGCCTGCCGCAACCTGGCCGGCGCGGTGCGCGCCCTGCGTCCGGCGCCGGAGGACATGGAGCCGATCTCCTGGGCCACCGCCCGGCGGGGCGAGGCGCTGCGTGCCGCCGATTTCGGCGCGCTGGAAATCGCCCTGGCCCGGCTGGCGCACGGCATGGCCGGGCTGCTGCGCGGGGCGACGGCGCTGCTGACTCCGGCCCTGTCCGGCCCGCCGCCCCCGGTCGGCACGCTGCGCACGGATGGCGACGACGTGGCGGCGCATTTCGGCCGCTTCGCCGCCCTGGCGCCCTTTGCCGCCCTGGCCAATGCCGCCGGGCTGCCGGCGATCGCCGTGCCGCACGGGCTGGATACCGCGGGACGGCCGCTTTCCGTGCAGCTGCTGGGGCGCACGGGGGGCGAGCCCGCGCTGCTGGCCCTGGCCGGGGTGCTGGAACGCGCCGCGCCCTGGACCGGCCTAGCGCCGCTGGCCTTCACCGCCGCGGCATAGCGCGGGCGTTCCCGCCGCGGCAGCCGTCCGGCATCCGGCGGGTCCGGGGTGCTCCTGGCCCGGCGCTTGCCTCCGGCCGGGACGGCGCCGGTGCCCTCGGGGGTTCCGGCGTAGCGCGAGGAGGCGCCCTTTCCATGTCGGCCAGCACGGCCTGCGGCGGTTCATGCCCGAACTGAGGGTGCACCGCCTGCCCATGGCGCATCCGGGCGACGTGTCCGCCCTGGCCGCGCTGCTGGAGGCCGGCACGCTGCGCGCGTCCGAGATTCGCGCGGTGATCGGCAAGACCGAGGGCAATGGCGGGCTGAACGACTTCACCCGCGGCTACTTCACCCAATCCCTGCTGCTGCTGCTGTCGCGCCGGACGGGGGAAGCGCCCGAGACCCTGGCCGAACGCATCCCCTGCGTGCTGTCGGGCGGCACGGAGGGCGTGCTGTCACCGCATTACTGCGTCTTCGCGGTGCAGCCCGGCGACGCGGCGGGCGAGGGCCTGGCGATCGGCACCGCTTTCGGGCCGCCGGTGGCGCCCGGCGATGTCGGCCACGGCGCGCAGATCCGCCGCGTCGCGGCCACGCTGCGGGCGGCGATGCGGGATGCGGGGATCGCGGACCCCGCGCGCGTGCGGCTGGCCCAGGTGAAGTCGCCCGCCGGCGGGCCGGGGCAGCTGCTGTGCTCGGTGGCGGCCGGGGCGCTGGGCGTGGCGGTGGGCCTGGGCGAGATTTCGGCGGCGGCGGCGGAGGCCGCGCTGCTGGAAGACCCGTCCGTGTTCTCCGAGCGCGCCAGTGCGTCGGCCGGGGTGGAGGTGCTGCGCGACGAGGTGGTGCTGTTCGGCACGGCCGCGGGCTGGGGCGGCGGCTTGCGCCTGGCGGTGCGGCCGATGGCCGACGCGCTGGACCTCGGCGCCGTGCAGGCCGCCTTTCGCGACGTCGGGCTGGCGCCCGACCCGGACGTGCCGCCGGACCAGCGCGGGCGCATCGCGGCGGTGCTGGCCAAGGGCGAGCCGGACCGCTCCGGCCGGGTGCGCGGGCAGCGCCACACCATGCTGGGCGACACCGACCTGGAGGCGCAGCGGCACCTGCGCGGCGCGCTGGGGGCGGTGATCGCCGCCGTGGCGGGGGACGGGCGGATCTTCGTGTCGGGGGGCGCGGCGCACCAGGGACCGCCGGGGGGCGGGCTGGTGGCGGTGATCGCGCGGGATGAGGGAGTGGGCGCGTGAGGATCGGCATCATCGGCACCGGCGTGGCGGGCAGCCTGCTGGCGGAACGCCTGGACGGTGCGCCGGGCATCGAGACGGCGGTGTTCGAGCGCGTGCGGCCCGGCGAGCATGCCGAGGCCGGCACCGGGCTCAACCTCGGGCCCAACGCGGCCAAGGCGCTGCGCCTGCACCTGCCGGAACGCCACGCGGCGCTGCGCGAAGCCTCGCTGCCCTGGCGGCGCTGGTTCGTGGACCTGGCCGACGGCACGCGGCTGCTGGACCTCGACCTGCTGGAGGTGGCCGACGAGCCGGGCGTGCGCATCCGCTGGTCGGAACTGTACCGCGTGCTGCGCGCGCCGGTGGCCGGGATCACGCGGCACGGCCACGCGCTGGAAGCGGTCGAGGAGGACGCGGCCGGGCGGCTGGTGCCGGTGTTCCGCCGCGCCGACGGCGAACTGGCGCGGCACGGCGGCTTCGACCTGCTGGTGGGCGGCGACGGGCGCTACAGCCAGCTGCGCGCGTTGACGGCCGGGGTGCCGGAGCCGCGGCAGCTCGGCGTCTGCATCTGGCGGCTGCTGGTGCCCGACGCGACGGACTGCCCCTTCGACGACTACGGGCAATGGTTCAACGGCAACGCGCGGCTGCTGGCCTTCCGCGTGCCGGGCAACGCCGTCTACGTCGCCGGCACCTTTCCGCTGGGCGAGGACGGGCAGATCACCGCGGAGCATCGCGGCCTGGACTACCAGCGCCGGCTGTTCCTGCCGCCGGACGCGGAGCCCAGCGCCGACGTGGCCTGGATGCTGGCGCAGATCGCCGCCCGCTTCGGGGAGATCCACTGGGCGCGCTCGGCCGACGCGCCGATGCTGCGGCACAGCCCGGACGGCCGGGCGCTGTTCCTGGGCGACGCGGCGCAGGCGATGGTGCCGACGCTGGGCCAGGGCGCCACCCAGGCGGTGGAGGACGGCGTGCTGGCCGGCGCCGTGCTGCGCGCCGGCGGCGACGTGCGCGCGGTGGCGGCGCTGCGCGACCCGCGGGTGGGGTTCGTGCGCGACCTCAGCTGGGCCGCCAGCGACACGCTGCTGCCCGGGGTCGATTCGGTGGCCGGCACCCGCAAGAAGAACGGCGAAGCCTTCCGGGCCGAGCTGCGCCGCCTGTACCGCGACGTGCCCGGGCCGGAAGAGCTCCTCGCTGCCTGATGCAGCGGAGTGGCCCGGAAGGCCGGGGGAGTGAACTCCCCCAGACCCCCTCCTTCTTTCGGGAGTAAAAGAGCTCTGGCGGCCACGGGCGCACGCGAAAACTCCCGAAAATAGAAGGGGGTCCGGGGGATACTTCCCCCCGGCTTGCTGGCTGTCACTCAGCCCTGACGGGGACCACCGCCGGGATTCAGCCCAGCCTGGGGTAGCGCGCCGGGTCGAAGAAGCTTTCCCCGGCGCGGTAGCGGCGCGCCTCGGACATGTCAGGCGGGGCGCCGTCCTCGCAGGCACCGTCGAAGGTCAGTTCCAGCTGCACGCCGGAGGGGTCGTAGACGAAGAGCTGCCACAGGGTGGTGCCTGGCACCAGGAATTCCCGCCAGTCCAGCCCGGCCGCCACGAAACGCTGCCGGAAGGCATGGTAGCCGCGGCAGGCCAGGGAAACATGGTCGATCGCCGCCGTGCCCTGCGGCGCGGCGCCGTCCGGGCCCATCGCCGGGCCGCCGGCATAAACGTGCAGCAGCGCCGGCCCGCCCGGCAGCGGCACCGCCAGCCAAGCGCCGGGATAGCCGAAATCCGGCCGCTGCACGTCGCGCAGGCCGAGCAGCCCGACATAGAAGGCGCGCGTCGCGGCGAGATCGTTGGTTTTCACGGCGACATGGAACAGGCCGGCGACGAGCGGCTCTGCGGCATCGGGCATGGGGGGTGTTCTTCCAGCAGGTTGCATCCGCCGGGGGCAAGGGATGTGCCAACGGCCGCCGCCACGCCGCGTCGCAGCCGGGTTCCACGGCCCCGGCACGCTGGAGAGCAGTCTGCCCGTCCCGGCGGCAGCCCTGGCCGTGGCGCGCCCGGCCGCCGCGCCCTGGTCCCGAGGCAGGGGAACAAGGTCGAGCCGGGGGAGGCATCCCCCGGACCCCCTGCGATTTTCGGGAATTTTCGCGCACCCCGGTGGCTGGCGCAGCACTTCTGCTCCCGAAAGAAGGAGGGGGTCTGGGGGAGTTCACCCCCCCGGCCTTTCCCCTGGCCCTGATGTTGCACGGCCCCAGGCTTGGCCACACGGAGCCCCGACGCTTGTTGGACGACGCAGGGCGGGCATGAAGCCGGCCCCCTTCCGCTACCACGCTCCCACCACGCTGGCCGAAGCCCTGGCGCTGAAGGCCGGGCATGGTGAGGAAGCGCGCTTCCTCGCTGGCGGGCAGAGCCTGATCCCGGCGATGAACTTCCGCGTCGCGCAGCCCGCCGTGCTGATCGACCTGAACCGCGTCGCGGAACTGGACCGGCTGGCGGTGGACGAGGCCGGCACGCTGCGGGTCGGCGCGCTGTGCCGCTACCGCCGGCTGGAACGCGACCCGGCGGTGGCCGCCCGTTTCCCTATCATCCCCGAAGCGCTGGCCGAGGTCGCGCACCCGCAGATCCGCACCCGCGGCACGCTGGCCGGCAACCTGTGCCATGCCGACCCGGCTTCCGAGATGCCGGCCGTGGTGCTGGCGCTGGAAGGCCGCCTGCACCTGCGCAGCGCCGCCGGCGAGCGCTGGCTGGACGCGCAGGATTTCTTCCTGGGCGCCCTCTACACCGCCCTGCGGCCGGACGAGATGCTGTTGGAGATCGCCCTGCCCGCCCTGCCCGCGCGCAGCGGCACCGCCTTTCTGGAACTGGCGCGGCGGCGCGGCGATTACGCCATGATGGGCGTCGCCGCCGTGGTTACGCTGCGCGCCGATGGAAGGGTGGAACGGGCGCGGCTGGCCTGCTGCAATGCCGGGGATACTCCCCTCGCGGCGGCGGAGGCCGCGGCCGCGCTGGCGGGGGCTCGGCCGGATGCGGCGGCGATCCGCGACGCGGCGGCGCTGGTGCGCGGCGCCGTGCAGCCCGCCGGCAACCTGCATGCCTCGCCCGCCTATGGCCGCCACCTCGCGGGCGTGCTGGCCGAGCGTGCGCTGCGCCTCGCCACCGCGCGGGCCGCCGCGGCCGCCGGCTTCCCGCCCCCGGACTGGGCGGCGCCGCTCCCCGGCACGGCCCCGCATCCCGCCGCCGCACCGTTTCCCGTCACCTCCCTCCCGGCCGCGCTGCCCGAGGTTCCCGCATGAGCGACGCGCCCCACCCGATCTCCGTCACGGTGAACGGCCGCACCTATCGACGCGCGGTGGAGCCGCGCCTGCTGCTGACCGACTTCCTGCGCCACGAGCTGCGGCTGAGCGGCACCCATGTCGGCTGCGAGCACGGCGTGTGCGGCGCCTGCACGATCCTGCTGGACGGCGAGCCGGCGCGCGCCTGCCTGACCCTGGCGGTGCAGGTGGACGGCCACGCCGTGTCCACCGTGGAAGGCATGGCGCCGTCGCGCGACGCGCTGCACCCGATCCAGCAGGCCTTCCGCGACGCGCACGCGCTGCAATGCGGCTACTGCACGCCGGGCATCCTGATGACCGTGCAGGCCTTTCTGCGCGACAACCCCGACCCGGACGAGCACGCGGTGCGCGACGCGCTGTCGGGCAACCTGTGCCGCTGCACCGGCTACCAGCACATCGTGGACGCCGTGCTGCTGGCCGCCGCCCGGCCGCGCGGGGCCGCGGCGTGAACGCCGTGCCGCCCCTCCCCGGACGTCCCGCGGGGGCGCCCGCCAGCACCGGCGACGCCGTGCACCGGGCCGCTGCGCCCGCCGCTTCTCCCGGCAGCGCGACGGCACGGGTTTCGCCCGCCGGCGGCGAAACGCGCTTCTTCGGCGCCCCCGTGTCCCGCAACGAGGACCCGCGCCTGCTGACCGGCCGCGCGCTGTTCGTGGACGACGTGGAACTGCCGGGGATGCTGCACGCTGCCCTGCTGCGCTCGCCGCACGCGCACGCGCGCATCGCCGGCATCGACGCGGCTGCCGCCCGTGCGCGCCCCGGCGTGGTGGCAGTCTTCACCGCGGCCGATCTCGGGGACTACTGGCAGCCCGGCCCGCTGCTGGTGCCGCCGCCGCCTACCATCCCCGGGCTGGAATTCCACCAGCGCACCCAGGTGCCGCTGGCGCGCGACGTGGTGCGCCATGTCGGCGAGCCGGTGGCGCTGGTGATCGCCGAGAGCCGCTACCTGGCCGAGGATGCCGCGGGTGAGATCGAGGTGGAGTACGAGCCGCTGCCGGTGGTGGCCGACCTGGAAGCCGCGCTGCAACCCGGCGCGCCGCTCGTGCACGCCGATCTCGGCCACAACGTCGCGGCGCGGGTGCACCAGCGCAAGGGCGACTACGCGGCGGCGAAAGGGCGCGCCGCGCACGTGATCCGCCGGCGCTACTCCTACGAGCACGGGCTGTCCGCGCCGATGGAAACGCGCGGCGTGGTGGCGCAATGGGACGGCAAGGCCGACAAGCTGACGGTGTGGGACACCACCCAGGCCCCCGTGGCGATCCGCAACGGCTTGGCCGCCATGCTGGGGCTGAGCGAGCGGCAGGTGCGGGTGATCGCACCCTTTATCGGCGGCGGCTTCGGCCCGAAGATCATGATGTTCTACCCGGAGGAAGTGCTGATCCCCTGGGCGGCGCTGCAACTCGACCAGCCGGTGAAGTGGATCGAGGACCGGCTGGAGCATTTCTTCGCCACCACCCATGAGCGCGGTCAGATCCACGAGGCCGAGCTGGCGCTGGACGCGGAGGGCCGGATCCTGGGCATCCAGGACCGCTTCCTGCACGATACCGGCGCCTACGATCCCTACGGGCTGACCGTGCCGATCAACAGCCAGTGCACGCTGCTCAACGTCTACGACGTGCCGCATTACGACAGCGCCTTCACCGCCGTGTTCACCAACCGCACGCTGGTGACGCCGTATCGCGGCGCCGGGCGGCAGCACGGCATCTTCGTGATCGAGCGGCTGCTGGACGCCGCCGCACGCGAGTTGGGGATCGACCGCGCGGAGATCCGCCGGCGCAACCTGATCCGTCCCGATGCCTTCCCCTACGACAACCGCATCATCTACCAGGACTTCGCGCCGCTGGTGTACGACAGCGGCGACTACGAGCCGATCCTGGACAAGGCGCTGGACGCCATCGGCTACGCCCAGTTCCTGCGCGAAGAGCAGCCGCGCGCCCGCGCCGAGGGGCGGCACCTCGGGATCGGGATCGTCTGCTACGTCGAGGGCACCGGCATCGGCCCCTACGAGGGCGCCCGCGTGCACGTGCAGAACAGCGGCAAGGTCAGCGTCGCCACCGGCATCGGCACCCAGGGCCAGGGCCACTACACCGCCTTCGCGCAGATCGTGGCCGACCAGTGCGGCGTGGACCTGCGCGACGTGGAGGTGGTGACCGGCGACACCGACCAGTTCGCCTGGGGTGCGGGCACCTTCGCCAGCCGCGGCGCCGTGGTGGCCGGCAACGCCGTGCAGCAGGCCGCGCTGGTGGTCCGCCAGAAGATCCTGCGCGCCGCCGCCGAGCACTTCGAGTGCGCGGAGGCCGACCTGGTGATCGCCGACGGCCAGGTCTCGATCCTCGGCGTGCCCGGGCATGCCATCCGCCTCGGCGCGCTGGCGCAGCTGGCCAACCCGATGCGCGGCGCGGTGCAGCCGGGCACGGAGCCGGGGCTGGAGGCCACGCAGTATTTCGGCCCGGCCAGCGGCGCCACTGCTTCGGGCGTGCACGCCATGATCGTGGAGGTGGACCCGCTGACCATGGCCGTTTCCATCCGGCGCTACGTCGTGGTGCATGACTGCGGCACGGTGATCAACCCGCTGATCCTGGCCGGGCAGATCCATGGCGGCGTGGCCCAGGGCATCGGCAACGCCTTCTTCGAGAAGATCGCCTATGACGCGGAGGGCCAGATCCTCAACGCCTCCTTCGCCGACTACCTGCTGCCCACCGCGCTCGACGTGCCGCGGATGCAGCTGGAACACACCGTCACCCCTTCCCCGCTCAACCCCATGGGCGTGAAGGGTGCCGGCGAGGCGGGCGCCATCCCCGTCGGCCCGCTCTTCGCCCAGGCCGTGGAGGACGCCCTCGACCTGCCGGCCCGCGGGGTCGAGATCCGCGAAATCCCGCTCAGCCCGTGCCGCCTCTGGGAACTCGCGTCCGGGGCGTCCTGACGGGATCGGGGTGGTTCCTTGGTGTTCGGGCCGTGGCCAAAGGGGCTCTGCCCCTCTGGACACCCTGCGAGGAGCTTAGACTCCTCGACCTCATGAGTGCCTCCGGCGGGGGCGGGTCGGACAACGTTGTCCCTGATGACTGCCGTCGGCCATCCCGCCCCCGCCGGAGGCACTCAACGCGGGGTCCGGGAAGTTCGTAACTCCCCGGCGGGGGTCCAGGGAGCAGCGCCCCCTGGCCAACGTCTGAGCCCCCAAGAACCGCCCGGATCAGTCCAGCACGGCCTCGGCCGCGGCACCCGGGGTGCGGGCGCGGCGGAGCAGGAGGAGGAGGGGGATGGCGGCGGCGGACACCAGCATCATCAGCTTGAAGTCGTTGTTGTAGGCGATGATCACGGCCTGACGGGTGATCTCGGCGTTCAGCGCGGCGCGTCCGCCTGATGTGGCCAGGTTCCAGGCATGCTGGGCGGCGGGCATGTGCAGGGCGTCGTTGAAGGGGGTGACGAAGCCCGCGAGTTCGGCGTGCAGGGCCTGGGTGTTGCGGCCGAGCATGAAGGTGACGAAGGAGATGCCGATCGCGGAGCCGAGGTTGCGCATCAGGGAGAACAGGGCGGTGCCCTGGGTGCGGAATTCCGACGGCAAGGTGGCGAAGGTGATGGTGGAAAGGGGCACGAACATGAAGCCCAGCCCCATGCCCTGGAACACGCCGTTGAGGATCAGCGTGCGCTGCGACACGTCCGGCGTGTAGCCGGTCATCTCCCACAGCACCCAGATCGTCAGGCCCAGCCCCAGCAGCACCAGGGCGCGCGGGTCCACGCGGTTGATCAGGCGGCCCACGATCACCATCGCCACCATGGTGCCCATGCCGCGCGGCGCCAGGATCAGTCCGGCGGTGATCACGGGGTAGCCCATCATGTTCTGCAGGTAGGGCGTCAGCAGCGCGAGGGTCGCCAGCAGGATGATGCCGACGATGAAGATGAACAGCAGCCCGACACTGAAATTGCGGTCGCGGAACAGGCGCGGGTCGATGAAGGGCCGGTCGGAGGTGAAGCTGTGGGCGAGGAACAGGTAGAAGGCGAGCCCCGCCAGCGCCGCTTCGAGCATGATCTCCACGGAGGAGAACCAGTCCACCTGCTCGCCGCGGTCCAGCATCATCTGGAAGGCGCCGATGGCGACGCTCAGCGTCAGGAAGCCCAGCCAGTCGAAGCGCAGGAGGGAGGTCCTGGACTCCGTCAGGAAGGCGGACAGGCCCAGGAAGGTCAGGATGCCGACGGGAAGGTTGATGTAGAAGACCCAGCGCCAGTCGTAGCTCTCGGTCAGCCAGCCGCCCAGCGTGGGGCCCAGGATGGGGCCGACCATCACGCCGACGCCCCACAGCGCCATGGCGGAGCCGTGCTTCTCCTTGGGATAGCTGTCCAGCAGCACGGATTGCGACATCGGCACCAGCGGCGCGCCGAACACGCCCTGCAGCAGCCGGAACACCACCATCTGTTCCAGCGAGCCGGCGAGGCCGCACAGCACGGAGGCCGCGGTGAAGCCCGCCACGGAGAACAGGAACAGCCGCTTGCGCCCGAAGCGCGCGGCCAGGAAGCCCGTCACCGGCGTCATGATGGCGGCAGCCACGATGTAGGAGGTCAGGACCCAGTTCACCTGGTCCTGCGTCGCCGACAAGCTGCCCTGCATGTAGGGCAGCGCGACGTTGGCGATGGTGGTGTCCAGCGCCTGCATGATGGTGGCCAGCATCACGCAGGCGGTGATCACCCCGCGGTTGGCGGCGGCACCGGCGGCCGGGCTGCCGGCCGCACCGCCGGCACTGGTGCTGCCACCGGAAGCCGCGCCGGTGGCACCGTTGCTTCCGGCCGCGGAGGCGCTGGCCCCGGCCATCGCGTCAGAAGCCCACGGCCTGCCGAAGGTCGTGCATCAGCCCCGCCAGGGAGCGCGTGTGGCCGGTGTCCACCGCCACGTCCACGCTCATGCCCGCGCGCAGCGGCGGCGCGTCGGGGGGCGTTTCGATCTCCAGCCGGATGGGGATGCGCTGCACCACCTTGACCCAGTTGCCGCTGCTGTTCTGCGCCGGCAGCACGGAGAACTCCGCCCCGGTGGCGGGGCTGATGCTGTCCACCCGCGCGTGCCATTCGCGCCCGGGATAGGTGTCCACGGTGACGGTCGCCGGGTTGCCGGGCAGCAGGTAGGTGAGGTCGGTCTCCTTGGGGTTGGCCTCGATCCAGGCGTGCTCGGTGGAGACCAGGGAGAAGCCGGGCTGCGCCGCGGGCAGGTACTGCCCGACCTGCAGGGCGTTCACGTTGGTGACGATGCCCGCCATCGGCGCGGTGACCACGGTGCGGTTGAGGTCGCGCCGCGCGCTGTCCACCCGGGCCTGGGCGGCCAGGAAGCGCGGGTTCTGTTCCGCGGTGCCTTCCGCCCGGCCGCCGAGCTGCGCCAGCGTGGCTTCCGCCTGGCGCTGCGCCACGGTGACGCGGTCGCGCGCCTGGTCCAACTCGCGCCGCGCCTGGTCGAAGGTGGCCTGGGCGGCGATGCCGCGGCGGGTCAGCTCCTGCTGGCGGCCGAAATTGGTGGTGGTGAACTCGATATCCGTGCGCGCCTGCGCCACCTGGGCGAGGCTCTGGCGATAGGTCGCCTGCAGGGTCGCGATCTCGTTGCGGACATTGCCGAGATCGGCCTCGGCGCCGGCCAGGGCGATGCGGAAGGGCTCCTGATCCAGGCGGAACAGCACCTGCCCGCGCTCCACGCGCTGGTTGTCGCGCACGGCGATGGCCGACACGATGCCGGACACGTCGGTGGCGACGTTGAGCTTGTCGGCGCGGACGTAGGCGTTGTCGGTGGACACGGTGCGGCCGCCGGTCAGGTACAGCGCCACGCCGCCGGCCAGCACCAGCACGGGGCCGAGCAGCAGCAGCGTGCGGCGCAGCCAGCGGCGGCGCGGGCGCGGGGCGGCCGGGGGTGGCGCGGCGGCCGGGCGGCTTTCCGCCGGGGCGTCACGGGCCACGGGCGCTTCCGGCCTCGCCTCGCCCGACGCGTCCCGGCTGGTGGGCGCTTCCGCCGTCACTTCGCGCAGACGGGCCGGGCGCGGCAGCGTTTCCAGCCGCGGCGGGGTGCCCGCCTCCACCGCCTCGCCCTGGGCCAGGACCTTGCCGCTATCCATAGCGCACCTGCTCGTCGCTCTCGTCGGTGTTGGGGCTGCGCCCGGACAGGTTGGCCCGGGTGGTCAGCAGGATCTCCACCAGCCGCTCGCGCTCAGCCGCGGAGATGCCGGCGAAGGCCTCCTCGCGCGTGGCGGCGCCGATCTCGCGCATCCGGTCCAGCAGGGGATGGGCCGCTTCGGTCAGGTGCAGCAGCCGCAGCCGGCGGTCGGTGGGGTGCAGGCGGCGCTCGATCATCCCGGCGGCCTGGAGCTTGTCCAGGATGCGCACCAGGGTGATCGGCTCCAGCTCCAGGATCTCCGCCAGGGCGCCCTGGTGCAGCCCCTCGTTGCGGCACAGCACCGCCAGCACCTGCCACTGCGCCCGGGTCAGGCCGAGGCCGCGCGCCTTCTGCTCGAAGCGCTTGCGCAGCAGCCGGGCCGTGTCGTGCAGCAGGAAACCCAGGTTTCGTTCGGGCGAGTCCATAGCTGGCCTTCCGATAGCCAGAGCAATCTATGAGCTTGCTTATGATCCGCCAAGCCGAACGGCCATGCGCGGCCCTGGGCGGAGCAACGCTGCCGGAACATGCTTCGGCGGAAAGGAGGAGGAAGGGTGCCGCCGGTCCGCTCAGGCCGGGGCCGGGCGAAGCCGAGCCGCTTCGCCGTCGCGGCGCCGATCCGGCCGCCGCGGGTTACTGCCGGAGCGCGCGCGAGCGGCGCGCCCCGGCTCAGGGCCGCATCACGCCGCGGTGGCGGAGTCCAGCATCGCCCGGGCCGCCAGCAGGCGGTCCATGGCGCGGTCGCGCGCGGCGGGGGTTTCGGCCGCGGCCACGGCGAGGTCGGTCTCGGCCTGGCTGACCATCTGCTCGGCCTCGGACCGCGACAGGTTGGCCACCGGCTTGGCGTCGTCGGCCAGCACGGTGACGCGGGTCGGCGTGATCTCGGCGAAGCCGCCCATCACGAACAGCTTCTCCGTGTCCGCGCCGTTCTCCCGCACCCGGATCACGCCGCCCCGCAGGGCGACGATCATCGGGGCATGGCCGGGCAGCACGCCCATCTCGCCTTCCGCCGCCGGGACGGTGACCATCTCGACGGGGCGGGACAGGAGCAGGCGTTCCGGGCTGACCAGTTCCAGCTCGAAGGTATCGGCCATGTTATTCTCCGGACCCGCCGCGCATCAGGCCGCCTGCTTCAGCGTGTCGGCCTTCTTCACCGCGTCCTCGATGGTGCCGACCATGTAGAAGGCGGCCTCGGGCAGGTGGTCGTACTCGCCGGCCACGATGCCCGCGAAGGAGCGGATGGTGTCTTCCAGCTTCACGAAGACGCCGGGGGTGCCGGTGAACACCTCGGCCACGTGGAAGGGCTGGCTCAGGAAGCGCTGGATCTTGCGCGCCCGGTTCACGGTGAGCTTGTCCTCCTCCGACAGCTCGTCCATGCCCAGGATGGCGATGATGTCCTGCAGCGACTTGTAGCTCTGCAGCACGCGCTGCACTTCGCGCGCCACGCGGTAGTGCTCTTCGCCCACCACGCGAGGGTCGAGGGCGCGGGAGGTGGAGTCCAGCGGGTCCACCGCCGGGAAGATGCCCAGTTCGGCGATCGAGCGGCTCAGCACGGTGGTGGCGTCGAGGTGGGCGAAGGAGGTGGCGGGCGCCGGGTCGGTCAGGTCGTCGGCGGGCACGTAGATCGCCTGCACCGAGGTGATCGAGCCCTTCTTGGTGGAGGTGATGCGCTCCTGCAGCGCGCCCATGTCGGTGGCCAGCGTCGGCTGGTAGCCCACGGCGGAGGGGATGCGGCCCAGCAGCGCCGACACTTCCGCACCCGCCTGGGTGAAGCGGAAGATGTTGTCGATGAAGAACAGCACGTCCTGGCCCTGCTCGTCGCGGAAGTATTCCGCCATCGACAGGCCGGACAGCGCCACGCGCGAGCGGGCGCCCGGCGGCTCGTTCATCTGGCCGTAGACCAGCGCCACCTTGGAACCCTCGGTGGAGCCGTTCTCGCCGAGCTTGATGACGCCGGCGTCGATCATCTCGTGGTACAGGTCGTTGCCTTCGCGGGTGCGCTCACCCACGCCGGCGAAGACCGACACGCCGCCGTGGCCCTTGGCGATGTTGTTGATCAGCTCCTGGATGGTGACGGTCTTGCCGACGCCGGCGCCGCCGAACAGGCCGATCTTGCCGCCCTTGGAATAGGGCGCCAGCAGGTCCACCACCTTGATGCCGGTGACCAGGATCTCGGCCGAGGTGGACTGGTCCTCGAAGGCCGGGGCGGCGCGGTGGATGGTGTAGCGCTTGTCGCCGGTGACCGGGCCGCGCTCGTCGATCGGCTCGCCGATGACGTTCAGGATGCGGCCCAGCGTGCCGGCGCCGACGGGCACGGAGATGCCCGCGCCGGTGTCCACCACCTCGGTGCCGCGGACCAGGCCGTCGGTGGTGTCCATGGCGATGCAGCGCACGGTGCGCTCACCGAGCTCCTGCGCCACTTCCAGCACCAGGGTGCGGTCGCCGACCTTGGTGGTCAGGGCGTTGAGGATGTAGGGCAGCTCGGAGGGGAACTGCACGTCCACCACGGCGCCCAGCACCTGGGTGATCTTGCCGACGTTGTTCTTCATGGATCTGCGTCCCTCAGACGGCCGAGGCACCGGAGATGATC
Organism: Roseomonas sp. BN140053; assembly: GCF_047690175.1. Lineage (NCBI taxonomy): Bacteria > Pseudomonadati > Pseudomonadota > Alphaproteobacteria > Acetobacterales > Roseomonadaceae > Roseomonas > Roseomonas sp. BN140053. The sequence goes on from NZ_JBLLEB010000004.1 coordinate 175,215, forward strand.
TCGATCAGCTCCGTGGTGATGTTGGCCTGTCGCGTGCGGTTGTAGTTGAGCGTGAGCTTGTTGATCATGTCGCCCGCGTTGCGCGTGGCGTTGTCCATGGCGTTCATCTGGGCGCCGTAGAAGCCCGCGACGGACTCCAGCAGCGCGCGATAGAGCTGGATGGACAGGTTCCGGGGCAGCAGGGCGGTGAGCAGCTCCTCCTCGCCCGGCTCGTATTCGTAGAGCGCGCCGCCATTCGCGGCGGCGGCGCCGGTGTCGTTGGCCGGCAGGGCGGCGGGGATCAGCCGCTGTTCGGTCGGGACCTGCGCGATCACCGACTGGAAGCGGTTGTAGATCAGCGAGCAGACGTCGAACTCGCCATTCTCCAGCATCGCGGTGACGCGGTCGGCCACGGCCTGCGCCTGCTCGAAGCCCATGCGCTTGACGGCGGCATAGGAGATCTCGCCCACGAAGCGCGAGCCCAGCTCACGCTTCAGGTAGGCGGCGCCCTTGCGGCCCACGGTCAGCACCTTGACCGTCTTGCCCTCGGCCTCCAGCGCGCGGATGCGGTTGCGCGCGAAGCGGCCGGCATTGGTGTTGAAGGCACCGGCCAGCCCGCGCTCGCCGGTCACCACGATCAGCAGGTGCACCTGGTCGCGCCCGGTGCCCACCAGCATGCGCGGCGCGTCCGGGCTGCCCGCCACCGCGGCGCCGAGGGAGGCGAGCATGCGCTCCATCCGCTCGGCATAGGGGCGGGCGGCCTCGGCCTGCTGCTGCGCGCGGCGCAGCTTGGCCGCGGCAACCATCTTCATCGCCTGGGTGATCTTGCGGGTGCTCTTCACCGAGGTGATGCGCGCCCGCAGGCTCTTCAGGTTCGCCATCGGCCCCCTCCCCTTGCCCCCGCGGCCTTACGCGAAGGACTTGGCGAAGTTGTCGAGGAAGCCGACCAGCTTCTTCTCCGTGTCGCCGGAGATGGTCTGCTCCGTGCGGATCGCGGTCAGGATCTCCGGGTTCGCGGCGCGCAGCTCGCTCAGCATGCGCGTCTCGAAGGAAACGACTTGGTTCACCGGGATCTTGTCGGTGTAGCCGCGGGTGCCGGCGAAGATCGACACCACCTGCTCCTCCACCGGCACGGGCGCGAACTGCGGCTGCTTCAGCAGCTCGGTCAGCCGCGCGCCGCGGGCCAGCAGCGCCTGGGTGGAAGCGTCGAGGTCGGAGGCGAACTGCGCGAAGGCCGCCATCTCGCGGTACTGCGCCAGCTCGCCCTTGATCTTGCCGGCGACCTGCTTCATCGCCTTGATCTGCGCCGCCGAGCCCACGCGGGACACGGAGATGCCGACATTCACCGCCGGGCGGATGCCGCGGTAGAACAGCTCGGTCTCCAGGAAGATCTGGCCGTCGGTGATGGAGATGACGTTGGTCGGGATATAGGCCGACACGTCGCCCGCCTGCGTCTCGATGACCGGCAGGGCCGTGAGCGAGCCGGCGCCCAGCTCGTCGTTCATCTTCGCCGCCCGCTCCAGCAGGCGGGAGTGCAGGTAGAACACGTCGCCCGGATAGGCTTCGCGGCCCGGCGGACGGCGCAGCAGCAGCGACATCTGGCGGTAGGCCACGGCCTGCTTGGACAGATCGTCATAGATGATCAGCGCGTGCATCGCGTTGTCGCGGAAATACTCGCCCATGGCGCAGCCGGTGTAGGGCGCCAGGAACTGCATCGGCGCCGGGTCGGACGCGGTGGCGGCGACGATGATGGAGTATTCCAGCGCGCCGCGCTCTTCCAGCGTGCGCACCAGCTGCGCGACGGTGGAGCGCTTCTGCCCGATGGCGACGTAGATGCAGTAGAGCTTCTTGTTCTCATCCTCGCCGGCGTGGGCGGCCTTCTGGTTGAGGATGGTGTCGATCAGCACCGCCGTCTTGCCGGTCTGGCGGTCGCCGATCACCAGCTCGCGCTGGCCGCGACCGATCGGGATCAGGGCGTCGATCGCCTTGACGCCGGTCTGCATCGGCTCGTGCACGGACTTGCGCGGGATGATGCCCGGCGCCTTGACCTCGACCTGGCGGCGCTCGGTGGAAACGATCGGGCCCTTGCCGTCGATCGGGTTGCCCAGGCCGTCCACGACGCGGCCCAGCAGGCCCTTGCCCACGGGCACGTCCACGATGGTGCCGGTGCGCGACACCGTGTCGCCCTCGCGGATACGGGTGTCGTCGCCCAGCACCACGATGCCGACATTGTCGGATTCGAGGTTGAGCGCCATGCCCTTCACGCCGGCGCCGGGGAACTCCACCAGCTCGCCGGCCATGACGTTCTGCAGCCCGTAGCAGCGGGCGATGCCGTCACCCACGGTCAGCACGGTGCCGACCTCGGACACGTTGGCATCCGAATCGAAGCCGGCGATCTGCTTCTTCAGGATGTCGGAAATTTCGGCGGGACGGATGTCCATATCAGGCGGCCCCCTTCATGGCGTAGCTCAGGCGCTGCAGCCTGGACTTGATGGATGTGTCGTAAAGGCGCGACCCGATCTTGAGGACCAGGCCACCGAGGAGAGACGGGTCGAGATGCTCGACCAGCCGGACGTTGGAATACCCTGCCTCCGTCAGGCGCGCCGCGATCTGCGTGCGCTGCGTGGCGGTCAGCGGGTGGGCGGTGGTGACTTCGGCGGTCTGCTGGCCGCGCTGTTCCGCCAGCAGGGCGCCAAAGGCGCTCGCCACCTGCGGCAGCACGCCCAGGCGCCGGTTGTTCACCAGCACGCCGACGAGGTTGCGGACGTCGCCGCCCAGCCCGGCGCGTTCCAGCACGGCGAAGGCGCCGTTGCGCTGGGCGGTGCTGTCCAGGCGCGGGTCGGACACGAAAGCCTGAAAGGAAGCATCATCGCGCCACAGGGCGAAGAGCGTGTCCATGTCGGCCGCCACCGCGTCCACCTGCTTGCGCTCGCGCGCCAAGTCGAGGAGCGCCTGCGCGTAGCGCTGCGCGAGGCCGGTGGGGGCCGGCGCGTCGGGAGAAACGGTGGTCGCTTCGGAGGCCACGAGGGTTCCCGTTATCCAGTGGGGTGGGCCGCGGCATGCGGCCGGGCGCGCAAGCGGGGCAACCCCGCTACGGCGGGCGCGCCTTAGCATGATGTAACCTGGGGCGGCAACCGAGGGGGCGGCGGTTTCGTCATCCGCAGGCCGGGGGCGCGGAACCTGCCTGTCCCGCGAGGTTGCCGGGGCACCGTGCCCGCGGCTTCGCTTGCCCACCCGCAACCCCTGTCGGAAAATCTTACGCAGACAGGGGGTCCTTATCGGAAGTCTTTACAGTTTGCTTGGCCCGCCGACCCTTCGCGCCGACAACATATTGAAGCAGAACACTTCCCTGAACTGGCACTGCGCTTGCTGTCCTGGCGTCCTATTATTGTCCACGGGGGAACGTCAGTTGAGACTCGGATATTTTCTGCGGGCTGCCAGCTTCTCGGTCGCCCTGCTCTCGGCCGGGACGTCCTTTGCCGCCACCATCGTGACCTCGCCCCAAGGCCTGTTCACCAATCCCGATCCCACCAACGCCGCAGGCCCCGGTGCCGGGCTGGATAGCTGGTTCGCCAACAACGTCCGCGCCAATGGCAGCGCGGGCATCACCTCGACCTTCGCACGCAGCGGCAACGGGTCCATCGAGTTCCGCGGCCCCGCCGGCGCCATCACCGCCAAGGCCGATTTCGAGTATTGGTTCTCGCCGGCCAGTCAGTTCCTGCTGTCGCAGCTCGGCCTGCTTTCCTTTGACTGGTACCGTGACCCTTCCAGCACGGCCGCCGCGCACCTGCATCCCTCGCTGCGCCTCCTCGTCAGCGATTTCAACGGCCACATGGGCTACCTGGTCTACGAGGGCATCTACAACAACACGCCCACGACGCAGGGCGTCTGGAACACGGTGAATGTGGTCGGCGGCGGGACCGACAAGTTCATCTGGAACACCGGCTCCCTGAACCCCACCCTGGACTACGGCAAGACGGCCGCCGACTGGGCGGCGCTGCTGCCGAACCTCACCGTCATCGCGCTGAGCACGGGCATCGGCTCGGGCTGGAACGGTTCCTTCGCGGGCGGGGTGGACAACATCTCCTACTCCGTCGTCGGCGGCGCCGTGACGACCTTCAACTTCGAAACCACCGCGGCGGCCGTGCCCGAGCCGGCCTCGCTGGCGCTGTTCGGCCTCGGCCTCGCGGCTCTCGGCCTGGTTCGCCGGCGCAAGGCGGCCTGAGCCACCGGGGCGGGCCTGCCGGGCTGAGCCCAGGAGGCCTGCCTCCCCTGCTTGCTCGGGGCGGCCTCCGGGTCAGGCGGCGCTGGCGGCCTCGGGCCGGGAAGGGGCGAGCTGGTCGCGCAGCCCTGCCACGATCCCGAAGGAGCGCAGCCGGGCCCCGTGGTCGAAGATCTGCGCCGTGATCATCAGCTCGTCGGCCCCGGTTTCGGCCAGGAAGCTCTCGATCCCCTGCCGAACCGTATCCGGGGCGCCCACCACGGCGCAGCTCAGGGCGTGCTCCGTGCCGGCGCGCTCCATCGGCGACCAGCGGCCTTCCATGCTGTCCACCGGCGGCGGCAGCATGCCCGGCGTGCCGCGGCGCAGGTTCACGAACTGCTGCTGCAGCGAGGTGAAGAGCCGCCGCGCCTCGGCGTCGGTGTCGGCGGCCACCACGTTCAGCCCCAGCATGACGTGCGGCTTGGCCAGTTCCTCGGAGGGCTGGAAGCGGCTGCGGTAGACCTGCAGCGCCGCCATCATCTGGTCGGGCGCGAAGTGGGAGGCGAAGGCGAAGGGCAGCCCCAGATGCGCCGCCAGCTGGGCGCTGAACAGGGAGGAGCCCAGCAGCCAGATCGGCACGTGGAGCCCCGCCCCCGGCACGGCGCGCACGGCCTGGCCGGGCTGGGCCGGCTGGAAATAGCCCTGCAGCTCCATCACGTCCTGCGGGAAGCTGTCGCCGTCGCCGCCGGAGGTGCGGCGCAGGGCGCGGGCTGTGCGCATGTCGCTGCCCGGCGCCCGGCCCAGCCCGAGGTCGATGCGGCCGGGAAAGAGGCTTTCCAGCGTGCCGAACTGCTCGGCGATCACCAGCGGCGAATGGTTGGGCAGCATGATGCCGCCCGAGCCGACCCGGATGGTGGAGGTGCCGGCCGCCACGTGGCCGATCACCACCGCCGTGGCGGCGCTGGCAATGCCGGTCATGTTGTGGTGCTCGGCCAGCCAGTAGCGCTTGAAGCCCAGCCGCTCGGCATGGCGGGCGAGGTCGAGGGTGTTGCGCAGGGCCTGCCCGGCATCGCTGCCGGCGGGGATGGGGGACAGGTCGAGAACGGAGAAGGGAACCACGGGGCAGTCTCCGGGATGCGGATGGCCCCGGGCGCCGCACCGCGCGCATCGCGGGGCCGCACCGAAAGGGACCGTTCGGTATCAGATGGCGACGCGGGGCGCCCGCTGCCACCCCGAACCGTCGCGGGGCTGGGTCCCGGGAGCGCGCCCGCGGCGTCGAGGGGGCAGAACAAGGCCGGGGGAGTGAACTCCCCCGGTCCCCCTCCTTTTTTCGGGAGCGAAAGTGCGCCACCGGCCACGGGCGCACCCGAAAAACTCCCGGAAATAGAAGGGGGTCCGGGGGGATACCTCCCCCCGGCTTCCTTTACTCCGCGGCGCGCGGCAGCTCCGCCAGCCGGGACAGCGGATAGATGGCGGTATGGCCGCCCTGCACCGGCAGGATGTGGCAGTCCACGCCGTAGACGCGGGCCAGCCGCTCGCGGGTCATGGCTCCGGCGGTGTCGCCGTCGTGCAGCAGCACCCCGTTTTCCAGCATCGCCACGGCATCGGCGTAGCGGGTGGCGAGGTTGAGGTCGTGCAGCACCATCACGGTGACGATGCCGGTGCGGCGGGTGTGCTCGCGCACCAGTTCCAGCAGGTGCAACTGGTTGGCCAGGTCCAGCGCCGAGGTCGGCTCGTCCAGCAGCAGCAGCCGGGGCTGCCGCACCAGCGCCAGCGCGAGGGCCACCATCTGCCGCTGCCCGCCCGACATCTCGCCCGGGGCGCGCTGTGCCAGGGGGTGCAGGTGCAGCAGGTCCAGCATCGCCTCGGCGCGCCGAAGGCTCTCGGGGGTGGCGCGCCAGTCGGCGCGGCCGCCGTTCTGCGCCAGCAGCAGCAGGTCGAAGGTGGTGAGCTGGGCGGAGACCTGCGTCACGCCCTGGGCGACGTAGCCGATCTGGCGGGACCGGTCGGCCGGGCTCAACGCCGTCAGGTCCTGCCCGTCCAGCAGCACCTTGCCGCGGGCGGGCAGCAGCCCGGCCAGGCCGCGCACCAGCGTGGTCTTGCCGGCACCGTTGCGGCCCAGCACCGCCAGGCACTGCCCGGCCTCCAGCGAGACGCTGACGCCCTTGACCACGGGGTGGCGGCCGATGCGGACGTGCAGGTCCTCGATCCGCAGCATCAGCGGGCCACCCGCCGGCGGCCGTAGAGGATCTGCGCCAGGAAGAAGGGCACCCCCAGCAGGGAGGTCACCATGCCGATCGGCAGGATCAGCCCGGGCAGGATCAGCTTGCTGGCCAGCGAGGCCAGCACCAGCACCAGCAGCCCGCAGGCCGCCGTGACGGCCAGGGAGAAGCGCTGGTCCTCACCCACCAGCAGCCGGGCCATGTGCGGCCCCACCAGCCCGATGAAGCCGACGATGCCGATGGTGGCGGTGGCGGAGCCGGCCATGACCGCGGCGGCCACCAGCATCAGAAGCCGCAGCCGCTCCACGGGGATGCCCAGCACCACCGCCCCGTCGCCGAAGCCGCGCAGCGCCGTCATCGCCCAGGCCCGCGTCAGCAGCGGCGGCACCACCACCAGCAGGATGGCGGCGTTGATGGCGATCTTGGTCCAGGTGCCGCGCTGCAGCGAGCCGAGCAGCCAGAACACCAGGGTCTGCAGCTGGTTGGCGTCGGCGAAGTACTGCGCGAAGGCCAGCAGGGCGGAGAACACGAAATGCACGGCGATGCCCAGCAGCGTCACCGTTTCCACCCCCATCCCCGTGCGCCGCGCCAGGAAGGCCACCGCCAGCACGGTGACCAGGGAGAACAGGAAGGCGTTGGCGGACACGATCAGCTCCGCCGGCACCCAGGCCGCCAGCCCCAGCAGCGAGGTCTGGAACACGATGGCCAGCGCCGCCCCGAAGCCTGCCGCCGAGGAGATGCCGAGCGTGAAGGGCTCGGCCAGCGGGTTGTTCAGCACCGTCTGCATCAGCGAGCCCGACAGGGCCAGGGCGATCCCGGCCAGGGCGGCGGTGAAGGTGACGGGCATGCGGATGTCCCACAGCACCACCCGCACCACCGGCTCCACGGAGGAGGGGGAAACCAGCCCCGCCAGCACCTGCTTCAGCGTCAGCGTGCCCGACCCCACCACGAGGTCGGCCAGCATGGCGAGCAGCCCGGCCAGCACCAGCGCCACCAGCAGCAGCACGCGCCGCGCCACCGAGCGACGATAGGTGCGGACGGCGACGCCCGGCGCTTCCGGCAGGCCCGGCACGGCGCGGGCGTCCGTCGCCGGAACGCTCCCGACCGGGCCGGCTTCGCCCGGAACCACGGCAGCCAGGGCCGCACCGCCCGGGACGGTGCCGGGCAGCACGGCGGCGGCCGGACCGGTGCCGGCCGGCATGCTCATGCCCGGCACCATGTCTTCAACGCAGGCTTCCCACCGCCGGGGCCTGGGCCGCGAACAGGAAGGGCTCGGGCGGCACGCGGGTGAAGCGGGACAGGATGGTGTTCCAGGTGGCGGCGGGGTCGAGGTCGCGGAACTGGTCGGGGTAGAGGAACTTCGCCAGGTATTCGAGGCCGACGATGTTGTAGGCGTGGTTGTAGAAGCCGTGCCAAATGCCGAAGACCCGGTTGTTCTGCGCCGCCGGGGTGGCGGCGAAGCCCGGCCTCCCTTCCAGCCGGCCCAGCGCCGCCTGGGCCGGCGCCTCGGCGGAGGGCACGCCGAAGGGCACGCTCACCGCCCCGGCGCCGTTCCAGCCCGCCGTCGTCATCACGTAAACGTCCGGTCGCTGCGCGATCACGGTTTCCAGCGTCACCTCGCCGCCGGTGCCGGTGATCAGCTCGGCGCCGATGTTGCGGCCGCCCAGGGTTTCCACCAGGCTGCCCCAGCCGACGCGGGCCTGGGTGTTGCAGCACTGGTTCGGCCCGCCGATGCCGGCGCGGGCCTCGATGAAGACCCGCGGGTGCTGGCTCTGCGCCGCCACCGTGTCGCGCAGGCGCTTCAGCCGGGCTTCGGCGAAGTCGGCGTATTCGGCGGCCTCCGCCTCGCGGTCCAGCGCCTGACCGGCCAGCCGCACGGAGCGTATGGCATTGTCGGCGGGGTCGTTGAAGGTATCCACCAGCAGCAGCGGGATGCCCAGGGAGGCCAGGCGCTGGTCCGCCCCGGTCTCGGTGAGGGAGGTCATGGCGCGGCGCTCGGCGATCACCAGGTCGGGGCGCTGTGCCAGGATGCGTTCCGCATCCACCTGGCCGTTGTCGCCGAAGCCCATGTCGGGGATGGCAGCCGCCGCCGGCCAGCGGCCGCGCAGAACCTCCCAGTTCGCCACGTCGGCGCGGCTGGGGATGTTGTTCCAGATCACCACCCGCTCGAAGGGGTTCTCGCGGTCCAGCAGAGCGAGGAGGGCGATGTTGCGCCCGTCCTGCAGCACCACCCGTTGCGGGCGCTTGCTGATCACCACCTGCCGGCCGGCGAGGTCGGTCACCGTCAGCGGGTACTGGGTGGCGCGGGCCGTGCCGGGCAGCAGCGGGGCCGCGGCCAGCAGGGCGCCCAGCAGCGCGGCCCGGGTGGCGGAACGGCGAAACGCGCGCAACAGCGTCGTGGAAACGGTCGGCATGGGGAGGGGTCCTGCCAGGGGGCTCGCGGCGGCGCATCTCTTGCGGCAGATGCGAATGGATTGCAACGGCCGACACGCCTGCGGGAGCCTTCCGCCGCCCCTGCTTGTGCTCGGCCCCATCCCGGCGAATATCCTTCACCGATCGCCGAGGGACACCCACGCCGTATGCCAGCTTCCAGCAGCCGACGGGCCGTGCTGCTCGCCGCGCCAGGACTCGTCCTGTCCGGCTGCGCGGCCCAGGCGCAACGCGCCGCCCTGCCCGACTTCGCCGACCTGGCCGACCAGGTGCTGCCCGCGGTGGTCAACATCGCCGTGACCGGGGAGCAGTCGGCGCAGATCCCGGCCGAGCTGCGCGGCACCCCCTATGAGCGGCTGTACCGCGAACGCCGCGGGCGGCAGCAGGTGCAGGGCGCGGGCTCGGGCTTCGTGATCGACCCGTCCGGGCTGATCGTCACCAACAACCACGTGGTGGGCAACGCCAACCGGGTGGTGGTGGCGCTGCAGGACGGCCGGGAGCTGGAAGCCCGCGTCGCCGGCACGGACGAGCTGACCGACCTCGCGCTGCTGCGGGTGGACCCGCGCGGCACCAGCCTGCGCGCCGTGCCCTGGGGGTCCAGCGGCAGCCTGCGGGTCGGGCAATGGGTGATGGCGGCGGGCAACCCCTTCGGCCTGGGCGGTTCCGTCACCACGGGCATCGTGTCCGCCCGCAAGCGCGACATCAACGCCGGCCCTTTCGACGACTTCATCCAGACCGATGCCGCCATCAACCCCGGCAATTCCGGCGGCCCGCTGTTCAACCTGTCCGGCGAGGTGATCGGCATCAACACCGCCATCTACTCGCCCTCCGGCGGCTCGGCCGGGATCGGCTTCGCCACGCCCTCCGACCTCGCCCGCGGGGTGATCGAGCAGCTGCGCCGCGAGGGCCGGGTGGAGCGCGGCTGGCTGGGCGTGGCGGTGCAGGACAACCCGGCGGAGAACCGCCCCGGCGCCCTGGTGCAGGGGGTGGAGCGCAACAGCCCCGCCGCCCGCGCCGGCCTGCGCCAGGGCGACGTGGTGGTAGCCATCAACGCCGAGCGGGTGGAAACTTCCCGCGCGCTGATCCGCAGCGTGGCGGGCGTGCCGCCGGGCCAGACCATCCGGCTGGGCCTGCTGCGCGACGGCCGCACGCAGGAGATCACGGTGCAGGTGGGCCGCCGCCCGGCCGGCACGGGGTAGCACGCTCCTTTTCCGGCCGCGGCACGGGGACGGCCGCAGTCCCGGCCCGGCCGGGGCGCCCTTTCCGCGCGGCGTGGCCGCGCCGTCCGGCCCGGTGTCGCCGGTGTCCCGGCGGTCGAACTGCCCGACCGAACCGCCGCCCCGAACTACTTCCTCGGATCGCCCCGTCCCGGCACGGCCGGAATGGCGAGCGTCACAACTCCCTTCCGGAACTGTCCATGTCGGTCGCTGCCCCCACCCGCACCCTGCGCCGGCCCCTGGTGCTGGCCTGCGTCATGGTCGCCATGTTCATGGTGGCCATCGAGATCACCATCGTGGCCACCGCGATGCCCGAGATCGTCCGCCATCTCGGCGACTTCTCGCTCTATGCCTGGGTGTTCTCGGCCTTCCTGATGTCGCAGGCCACCACCACCGTGATCTACGGCCGGCTGGCCGACCTGTTCGGGCGCAAACCGGTGCTGATCGCCGGCATCGCCATCTTCCTGGTGGGCTCGCTGCTCTGCGGCCTGGCCTGGTCGATGCTGTCGCTGATCCTGTTCCGGCTGCTGCAGGGACTGGGGGCCGGGGCGATCCAGCCGGTGGCCAGCACCATCGTCGGCGACCTCTACAGCGCCGAGGAGCGCGCCCAGATCCAGGGCTACCTGTCCAGCGTCTGGGCGGTGGCGGCAGTGATCGGGCCGCTGGCCGGCGGGGTGATCATCGGGCAGCTGAGCTGGCCCTGGATCTTCTGGATCAACATCCCCCTGGGCGTCGTCACCATCGCCGGGCTGCTGCTGTTCCTGCCCGAAACCGTGCAGCGCCGCCCGGCCTCGCTGGATTATCCCGGGGCCGCGCTGTTCGCGCTGGCGATCGTGTCGCTGCTGATGGTGCTGACGCTGCTGGGCGGCGAGTCCGATTGGCGCGGCACCGGCAGCCTGATCTTCGGCGCGCTGTTCCTCCTCAGCCTGCCGCTGTTCCTGTGGCAGGAAGCGCGCACCGCCTCACCGATGGTGGATCTGAGCCTGTGGTCGCAGCGCACCATCGCCGCCGGCAACGGCGCCACCTTCCTGTCGGGGATGACGCTGATCGGCCTGACCTCGCTGCTGCCGATCTTCGTGCAGGGCGCGCTGGGCCGCTCCGCCCTGGCGGCGGGCTTCACCCTGACCGCGCTGGTGGTGGGCTGGCCGCTGGCCTCGGCCGTGTCGGGCTGGTTCTTCCGCCGCTTCGGCACGGCGGGCACGGCCCGGCTGGGCACGGGGCTGATCGTGCTGGGGGCGGCGCCGCTGCTCGCCCTGGGGGTGGAGAGCGGCCTCGCGGTGCCCTGCATCGCCTCCTTCGTGGTGGGCTTCGGCATGGGGCTGCTCAGCATCACCTGCCTGGTGCTGATCCAGGGCAGCGTGGACTGGTCGCGTCGCGGTGCCGCCACCGCCTCCAACCTGTTCGCCCGCACCCTGGGCAGCACGCTGGGGGTGGCGGTGCTGGGCGGCGTCCTGAACCTCGGCCTGCACGCCGCCCTGCGCGATGCCGGGGAGAGCGACGCCGCCGCCACCCTGCGCATCCGCGCCGCCCTGGGCGAGGCCGGCACCGCCGCCGCCGACCCCGGCATGCAGGCGGCCATGCAGCACGGGCTGCACCTGGCCTTCTGGGCCGTGCTCGCGCTGGCAGTGGTGACCTTCCTGCTGGCCCTGATGATCCCGCAACGCGAACTGAGCCACCTGTCCGGCCCGGCCACGCCGCGGCGCTGACTGCGCCCGGCTGTATGACCCGCCGCGCCCCAGCGGTCCGGGCCGGGGTTGCGGGTGGAGCGGGTTGTTCTGGGTGGCCGGGGCGTTGGCCAGGGGCGCTGCCCCTGGACCCCGCCGGGGAGTTTAAACTCCCCGGACCCCACTTGAGTGCCTCCGGCGGGGGCGGGTCGGACAGGGTGGTCCATTATGACGGCCGTCGGCCAACCCGCCCCCGCCGGAGGCACTCATGAGGTCGAGGAGCCTAAGCTCCTCGCGGGGGCTCCAAGGGGGCAGAGCCCCCTTGGCCACGGCCGGAACACCCAAGACCACCCGTCTCCACCCGGTCCCGAGACCTGGCCCGGGCCAGAGCGATCCCCGCCCGGCCCGTCAGCCGGCCGGGGGCGTCGCGGCCGGGCCGCCGAGGGCGCGCACGGCGGCTTCGCAGCGTTCGGCCACGCGGGTCCAGCCGGCGCGGTCGTTGTTCTCGTCCGCGAAGTGCAGCGGCGGGCCGAGGCGCAGCTGCAGCGGGGCGGCGCGGGGCCAGCGGCGGGTGGCGGGCCAGGCGGCGAAGGCGCCGTCCAGGAAGCAGGGGACGACGGGGATGTCGGTGCCGGCCACCAGGGCGCCGAGGCCGGGCTGGAACCGGCCCATGCGGCCGTCGCGGGAGCGGGTGCCCTCGGGGAACAGGATGAACACCGGGGCGTCCTCGGCCAGGCGCTGGCGCAGCGTGTCGAGGTCGCGGCGGCTGGTGCGGCGGCGCCACACCGGCAGGGCGTTCACGGCGTAGGCGGCTAAGGCGGCGCCCAGGGTGCTGCCGAAGAAGTGGTCGCCGGCGGCCAGGGCATAGGCCCGCCGCGCCGCCGGTCCCGGCAGGGCCGCGGCCAGGCACAGCGCGTCGAGGTGGGAGGAATGGTTGCCCACCAGCACGAAGGGCGGCTCGGCCGGCAGGTGTTCCCGCCCCACCACCTGCAGCCGGTGGAACAGCCCGAGATAGCCGCGCACCGCCCGGCGCCAGCACCAGCCCAGCGCCGCGCCGCCCAGCCCGGGTTCCCGCAGCTGCGAGCGCAGCCGCTCGCCCGGCGTCAGCCCGAGGTCGCGGGCGGGCTTCAGCTCCCAGTTCATCACGGTCCGCCGGTGAGCAGGCGGGTCGGCTGGTCCAGCCCGAAGCCCACGAAGTAGCCGACGAAGTGGAACACCGCCGGGGCCACCAGCAGCAGGCTGTTGAAGCGGTCCAGCACGCCGCCGTGGCCGGGCACCGCGGCGCCCATGTCCTTGATCCCGAGGTCGCGCTTAACCGAGGACAGCATCAGGTCGCCGCACTGCCCGGCCACGCTGACCAGCACGCCGAGCAGCAGCAGCCAGTGCGGCGCGGCCAGCGGGGTGCCGGCGAAGATGCGCGACCCTACGAAGGCCACCAGGGCGGTGGTGACGACCAGCGCCCCCAGCGCGCCGGACACCGTCTTGTTGGGACTGGTGCGCGGCAGCAGCTTCGGCCCGCCGAGCAGCCTGCCCGTGGTGAAGGCCGCCACGTCGTTCAGCGCCACGGCGCAGAGCAGCAGCAGCACCAGCGGGCGGTAGCCGGGGTCGTTGGCCATGTAGCCGAGATGCGCCAGCCCGGCGCCGAACAGCACGAAGGCGAAGAGCGCCAGCGCGGTGCGGCGGATGTAGCCCTCCGGCCGATCCTGCGGGATCGTGCCCACGGCGATGGCGATGGTGGCCAGCGGCCAGAGCGCCACGAAGAACCCGTACCAGTGGTCCAGCGCGGCGAAGTTCACCGCCAGGATGCCGGCCACCACGATCGCCACCGTCCAGTAGTCCCGGAACAGGCCGGTGGCGCGGTCGTATTCGCGCAGGCACACCAGCCCCAGCAGCGTCACCGCGCCGATCGTCCACACCCGCCCGGCCAGCACCGGGCCCAGCATCAGCGGCAGCAGCACCGCCCAGGCGCCCAGGCGCAGCCACAGCTCCCGCCGCAGCGCGGGCGACAGGCGGCCGGCCAGCGACAGCGCGCCGATCACCGCCGCCGCCAGCAGCAGCACCCCCAGGGCGGCGAGAACGATGCCGACCGTGACGGGGTGCTCGAAGGCGCGGCCCCAGCCCTCGGGCGCGGTGGGGCGGATCATGCGCGGCCGCCCCGCAGCGCGCGGGCGGTGCCCCCCAGCCGCCGCGCGGCCGTCCACAGGCTGCCCGCCGCGATCACCCACAGCGTTGCCGCCGGCAGCAGCGGCAGCGTCCCTTGCCAGGACCCCGGCGCCAGCGCGCCCCAGACGCCCAGCGCGGTGGCCAGCGCCATGCGCTGCTGCTTGGCCATCGGGCCGCGGAAGTCGCTGGGCGCGCCGGCCGCCTTGCCGACGGCGCGGACATAGGCGGTGGCCATGGCCAGCAGCGCCGCCAGCAGGCCCAGGCCCCAGTTGCCCGCCGCCACGCCCAGCCCCAGCAGCACGGCGGTGTCGGACACGCGGTCGGGGACCTCGTTGAACAGCTCGCCCACCGGCGAGGCGATGCCGCGCCCGATCGCCACCATGCCGTCGAACAGGTTGCACAGCAGCCGCGCCTGCACCAGCAGCGCCCCCAGCAGCCAGAACGGCCGGGCTTCCGCGGGCCACCACGCCGTGCCGGCGAAGCACAGCCCGGCCAGGGTCCCCGCGGCCATCCCGGCCAGGGAAATGCCGTCGGGCGAGGCGCCGCGCCGGATCAGCCAGCCAGCCACCCGGCCGGTCACGGCGAGGTTGCGGGCGGCGATGGGCCGCCGGTCGCCGCTCATGCCCTGCCCATTCCCATCCCGTTCCGCGACTCGTTGCGACCGCATCCCTACCATGCCGGCGGCGGCCCCGCGCGCTTCGCGGCGCGGCGGCACCGGCCTGGCGCGGGCCCCAGCTCCCGGGAGGCTGGCCGGCACCTTCCCCTGGCGCCGGGAGCACCGGCCTGCCACGGCAACCGCGCCGTCGGTGGTCCGCAGCGCTGCCACCCGGGCCCGGGTGGCCGCCGCCCCTCCCCCTGGCCCAATCCCGCCCCCCGGCTGTAATCTCTCGCCGCCCCGGAGGATCACGGATGCGCATTTTGCTGGTGGAGGACGACGCGGAAGTCGCCCGCTTCGTCGTCAAGGGCCTGCGCGAGGCCGGCCACACCGTGGAACACTCCGCCAACGGCCGGGACGGGCTGTTCCTCGCCGCGTCGGAATCCTTCGACATGCTGGTGCTGGACCGCATGCTGCCCGGCGGGGTGGACGGGGTGCGGCTGGTGGAAACGCTGCGCGCCCAGGGCAACCGCTCGCCGGTGCTGTTCCTGTCGGCGCTGAGCGCGGTGGACGAGAAGGTGAAGGGCCTCAAGGCCGGCGGCGACGACTACCTGACCAAGCCCTTCGCCTTCGCGGAGCTGCTGGCGCGGGTGGAAGCGCTGGGCCGCCGCCCGGCGGTGGACGCGCCGGCCACGCGGCTGAAGGTCGCGGACCTGGAGCTGGACCTGCTCAGCCGCACCGTGACGCGGGCGGGCCAGCGCATCGACGTGCAGCCGCGCGAGTTCCGCCTGCTGGAACACCTGATGCGCCATGCCGGCCAGGTGGTGACCCGCACCATGCTGCTGGAGAAGGTCTGGGACTACCACTTCGACCCGCAGACCAACGTCATCGACGTGCACGTGTCGCGGCTGCGGCAGAAGCTGGACAAGGGCTTCGAGAAGCCGCTGATCCACACGGTGCGCAACGCCGGCTACATGCTGCGCGCGGAACCCTGACCGCGGTGCCGACGCCGCGCCGCCGGGCCCTGGCGCGGCTGCTGGGCGGTGCCGGCTTCCGCATCGCCGCCTTTTTCGCCGCCGTGTTCCTGCTGGCCGGCCTCGCCTTCGGCGCGGTGCTGTGGTGGGGCACCGCCGGCACGCTGGACCGCCGCACCGACGCCGCCATCCGCGCCGATGCCGGCACCCTGTTCGAGCGCTGGCGCGAGAACGGCCGCGCCGCGGTGACGGAGACGATCGCCGAGCACCTGGCCGAGGATGTGGAGGACCAGGCGCTCTACCTGCTGACGGATGCCGCCGGGCAGCGGCTGGCCGGCAACCTGGAAGTGCCGCGCGGCGGCTTCGACCCCCTGCAGCGCTGGCAGACCCTGTCCCTGCTGCGCGAGGGCGTGCGCACCGAGGCGCGGGTGTTCCGCCTCGACCTGCCCGGCGGCGACCTGCTGGTGGTGGGCCGCGACGTGGAGGACAAGCTGCAGCTGCGCGAGCTGCTGACCGAGGGCATCGCCTGGTCCGCCACCGCCGCCGTGCTGCTGGCGCTGATCGGCGCCTGGCTGCTGCGCCGGGCGCTGGAAGACCGCCTCCGCCCGGCCGCGGAGACCGCCGTGGCCATCGCCCAGGGCGACCTGAACCACCGCGTGCCGCTATCGGGCCGGGACGACGAGTTCGACCGGCTCGGCCTGACCATGAACGCCATGCTGGACCGCATCGCCGCCCTGATGGCCGGGGTGCGCGGCGTGTCGGACGCCATCGCCCACGACCTGCGCACCCCCATCGCCCGGGCCCGCGCCAAGCTGGAGGAAGCCCTGGCCAGCGCCCCCGACACCCCCGAGGGCTGCGAGGCACCGGTGCTGCGGCAGGCCGTGGAGCGCGGCATCGCCGACCTGGACGGCATCGCCCGGGTGTTCCAGGCGGTGCTGCGCATCGCCGAGGTGGAGGCCGGCGCCCGCCGCGCCGCCTTTGCCCGCTTCGCGCTGGGCCCGGTGCTGGCCGACGCCGCCGAGCTCTACGGTGCCTCGGCCGAGGAGCGCGAGCAGGTGCTGAGCACCGACATCGCCGGCGAGCTGGTCCTGGTGGGCGACCGCGACCTGATCCTGCAGGCGGTGGCCAACCTGCTGGACAATGCGGTGAAGTTCACCCCGCCCGGCGGCACGGTGCGGCTCGAAGCCCGCACGGCGCCGGGCCCGGCCGGGGAGATCCTGGCCGAGGTGGCGGTGACCGATGACGGCCCGGGCCTGACCCCGGCCGAGCGCGAAAGGGCCGGCGAGCGCTTCTTCCGGGCCGACCGGGCGCGCGCCACCCCCGGTTCCGGCCTGGGCCTGTCGCTGGTGCGGGCGGTGGCGACCCTGCATGGCGGCCGCCTGTTGCTGTCCGACGCCCGGCCGGGCACGGAACGGCCGGGGCTGCGCGCCGTGCTGGCCCTGCCGCTGGCCGGCCCGCCGGCCGCCGCTGCCACCACCCCGCTCCTGGCCGCCCCGGCGGAGCGGGACGCGACGGCATGACGGCGCTTTCATGCCACGCTCACCCTCCCGAAGCGGCGGAAAGCGCAGCCTGTGCCCCATGCCAGCGCCCGTGCTGCCGTTTCTGCTGCTCCTGACCGGGGGGCTGGCCGCGGCTTCGTCCCCCGCGACGGTGGCCACGGCCCCGGCCGAGAACGGCTGGCGCGTCCGCCCCGACAGCATCGAGTATTGCCGCGAACTGGCCGACCGGCTGTCCGTGCTGCCGGGCGGCGGGCAGGAGCCGGCCCGCAGCCTGGGGGCGGAAGGCGCGCGCCTGTGCCAAGCGGGCCATGTCCGCACCGGCGTGGCCAAGCTGCGCCGCGCCATCCGGGAAGCGCAGGGCAGCTAGGCGCCCGGAACCCTCCGCGGCGGTGCCACATTTTCGGCGCGGGGGACGCTCTAAGAAGATCTTGCCGAAATTCTGAGGCGCGTTCCGATCACGCATCTGGCAAGGATCGCGACCGCCCCCACCTGGGACGAGGTATGTTGCTCAAGACATCTTTCCCCGGCTCGCAACCCCTGCGGGCCGTGGTGGCCATCCCCGCCCGCGACGAAGCCGACAGGATCATCCCCTGCCTGCTTGCCCTGGCGCAGCAGCGGGGCCCCGGCGAGCGACCCCTGCCTTCCGGCAGCTTCGGCGTGGTGCTGCTGGTGAACAACACCAGCGACGGCACCGCCGCCGCGGCCCGGGCCCTGGAACCGCGCCTGCCCTTTCCGCTGCGGGTGCTGGACGAGCACCTCCCGCCCCCGCGCGCCCATGTCGGCTGGGCCCGGCGCCTGGCGCTGGACGCCGCCGCCGACTGGGCCGAGGCCGCCGGCGCCCTGGCGATCCTGGGCACCGATGCCGATGGCCGGGCCGAGCCGGGCTGGGTGTCCGCCCTGCTGGCGGCGCTGGAAGGCGGCGCGGATGCCGTGGCCGGCACCTTCGTGGCCGACCCCGAGGAAGAGGCGCGCTTCCTTCCCCCCGCGACCCGGGCCCGCTACGCGCAGGAGGAGCACTACGCGCGGCTGGTGGACCGGCTGGCGGCGCTGCTGGACCCCGATCCGCACGACCCCTGGCCGCGGCACGATACCCATTCCGGCGCCAGCTTCGGCCTGACGGTGGCCGCCTACCGCCGGCTCAACGGCATGCGGCCGGTCAATGTTTGCGAGGACCGGCAGCTCTTCACCGACCTGCGCGCGCAGGATGCCCGCATCCGGCACGTGCTGGACGCGGCCGTGCAGGTGTCCTGCCGGCTGGAAGGCCGTGCCACCGGCGGCTGGGGCGAAACCACCCGCGCCCGGATCGAGCGGCCGGAAGCCTTCGTGGACGTGCGGCTGGAACGGCTGCCCGACGCCCTGCACCGCATCACCGCCCGCGCCCGGACGCGGGTGCTGTGGCAGGCCGTGCGCGATGCGGAGCCGGTGCCGATGGTGCTGGCCGACCGCGTGGCGCGCCAGCTCGGCCTGCGGCGGGAAGCCCTGATCGGCCAACTCTTCCAGCGCGTCTTCGGCGCCTGCTGGGCGGCGCTGGAGGTGATGAGCCCCGGCCTGGTGCACCGCCGCTTCCCGCCCGACCGCTTGGCCGCCGAGATCCGGGCCGCGGAACGGCGCCTGGCGCGGGAACTGCAGCGGGCGCGGTCGGCGCCGCGGCGCATCCCGGCCGGCAACCTCCTCGCGGCCGACTGAAGCGCAGGGACCGCCCGCGCCGGGTGGCGGACTGAAGCGACGGGGCCGCCCGCGCCGGGTGGCCGGCGCGGGCTCGTGTGCCGGCCGGGGGCGCCGCGGCCCTGGCGCGGCCGGGGAATGTTGCGGATACTCCCGCCCATGCGCCTGCTCGACATCCCGGCCGCCACCACCACGGGGGAGAGCCCCGTCTGGGACGAAGCCTCCGGCCGCCTGTGGTGGGTGGATATCCAGCGTCCCGCCCTGCACCGATCGGTGCCCGCCACGGGCGAGACGGAAAGCTGGACCCTGCCGGAGGATGTGGGCAGCCTGGCGCTGTGCCGCTCCGGCGCGGTGCTGGTGGCGCTGCGCTCGGGCGTGTACCGCTTCGAGCCCGGCAGCGGCGCCCTGGACCGCATCGCCGCCCCCGAGCCCGACCGTCCGACCAACCGCCTCAACGACGGCAAGGCCAGCCCCGAAGGGCGCTTCCTGGTCGGCTCCATGGACGACCGCGCGGACAAGGAAGCGGTGGCCGGCCTTTACGCCATCTCCCCCGGCGGCGGCTGCGAGCGGCTGGTGGACGGGCTGATCATCTCCAACGGCCTCGCCTGGAGCCCGGACGGGCGGACGCTGTGGCATTCCGACAGCCGAATGCAGCGCATCTGGACTTCGAGCTACGACCCCGAGACCGGCCGCATCGGCGAGCGGCACGAGGTGGTCGTGGCCGACAGCGCGGTGGGCCGCTGCGACGGCGGCGCGGTGGACGTGGAGGGCGGCTACTGGTCCGCCGGCGTCGGCGCCGGGGTGCTGAACCGCTGGCTGCCCGACGGCACGCGCGACCGGGTGATCGAGCTGCCGGTGAAATGGCCGACCATGCCCTGCTTCGGCGGGCCGGGGCTGCGCACGCTCTTCCTCACCAGCCTGCGCAAGGAGGGCGACGGCCCGGCCGAGGGCAGCCTGGTGGAGCTGGATGTCGGCATCGCCGGCACGCCCGTGGGCCGCTTCGCGGACTGAAGCGGCACGGTACGCGTCCCCTGGTGCGGCGGCGGCCGGGCGTCCGGCCAGGGGGCGGCCCGGCCGGGGAGTCACCCGCGGGCCACGGCCGGGGCCCGACGCGGTTGCGGCGGCACGAACGCATGCATGGCAAGCGCTTGCCGTGCTAGGCTGAGGCGTCGTCTCAAGCCTGGGTTGTTGTTATGCCGCGCGCCATCGCCGACCGCTCGCCTCCTCCCTCCACCGGCCGCTGGGCCGCGGCGATGGCGCGCTTCGCCTCGCCGGCCGTGCGCACCTCCATGCGCCGCCGCGGCGGGGAGTTCCTGGGCGTGGTACTGGGGCTGGCCGGGCTGGCCCTGGCCGTGGCCCTGGCCAGCTACGACCCCGCCGACCCCTCGTTGTCCACTGCCACGGCGCGGCTGCCGCAGAACCTCGCGGGGCCGGCGGGCGCCATCGCCTCGGACGTGCTGCTGCAGGGCTTCGGCTGGGCCGGCTGGCTGCCGGCGGCCTGCCTGCTGTGCTGGGCGCTGCGGCTGGGGATGCATCGCGGCCTGAAGCCCTTTGCCGGCCGAGTCGCGGCGCTGCTGGCGGCGCTGCCGCTGCTGGCCGCCGCTGCCACCTTCGGCAACCTGCCTGTTCCCGCGGCGTCCGTGCCGGCGGGCGGCGCCGCCGGGCCGCTGGTGCGCGGCGCGGTGGACAGCGTGGCGCGCGGCTGGTTCGGCCCCTTCGGCGGCATGGCGGGCGATGCCTTCACCCTGGGCCTGGGCTGGCTGCTGGGGCTGCTGGCCCTGGGCATCCCGCTGATCGCCTGGCGCCGGGGCGCCGGCCTCGCGGCCAAGCGCGGCGCGCTGCTGGGCGCCTCGCTGGGGGCGGAGCTTTCCGCCCAGGCGACGCGGCGACGGGAGCGCGTGGCACCGACGCTGCAGCGGCCGTCCCGGGCACCGGCCGCGCCGGAGCGCCCATCGCGGATGGTGGCCTTCACCCGCTCGTTGGGCGGGCTGCTCGGCCGGCGGCGGGAACCCTCGCCCGGCATCCGCGAGCTGCTGGACAGCGCCGAGGCCGCCGCCGCCGCCCCGCCCCGCCCCCCGCGCGCCGGGCGCACCGCCCCCAAGCTGCATGTCCCCCCCGCCGGCGAGCGCGACCGCCGCCCCGAGCCGCGCCCGCAGCCGGAGGAGGAGGACGCGCCGGAGGCCCGCGAACGGCCGCTCTCCCCGCCGCCGCCACCGCGCCTGAACCCGAAAACCAGCGCCCCGCCGCCGCCGCGCCCCACCCGCCCGGCGCCCGAACCCGCGCCGGTGGCGGCGGGCTTCCGCCTGCCCTCGCTGTCGCTGCTGACGGAAGCACCGCCCCGCCGGGAAAGCGGCCCGTCGGAGGACGCGCTGCGCAGCACCGCCCAGCTGCTGGAAAGCGTGCTGGAAGACTACGGCGTGCGCGGCCGCATCGTGGAGGTGCGCCCCGGCCCGGTGGTCACGCTCTACGAGCTGGAACCGGCGCCGGGCACCAAGTCGGCCCGGGTGATCGGGCTGGCCGACGACGTGGCGCGCTCCATGTGCGTCACCGCCGTGCGCATCGCCACCGTGCCGGGCCGCAACGTCATCGGTATCGAGATGCCCAACGCCAAGCGGGAAACCGTCTACCTGCGCGAGCTGCTGGACGACGAGGACTGGCACCGTGCCCAGGGGCGGCTGAGCCTGGCACTGGGCAAGGATATCGGCGGCACCCCCGTGATCGCCGACCTCGCCAGCATGCCGCACCTGCTGGTGGCCGGCACCACCGGCTCAGGCAAGTCGGTGGCGATCAACACCATGATCCTGAGCCTGCTGTACCGCTACGGGCCGGACGAGTGCCGCTTCATCATGATCGACCCCAAGATGCTGGAACTGTCGGCCTACGACCGCATCCCGCACCTGCTGGCGCCGGTGGTGACGGAAAGCCCCAAGGCGATCGGCGCGCTGAAGTGGACGGTGCGCGAGATGGAGCGCCGCTACCGCGCCCTGTCCCAGCTCGGCGTCCGCAACATCGCCGGCTACAACAAGAAGGTGCTGGCGGCGCGCGAGCGGGGCGAGCAGCTGACCCGCCGCGTGCAGACCGGCTACGACCCCGACACCGGCAAGCCGGTGTTCGAGGACCAGCCGCTGGCGCTGGAACCCCTGCCGATGATCGTGGTGGTGATTGACGAGATGGCCGACCTGATGGTGGTGGCCGGCAAGGAGATCGAGGCCTCGGTGCAGCGGCTGGCGCAGATGGCGCGCGCCGCCGGCATCCACGTGATCATGGCCACCCAGCGTCCCTCGGTGGACGTGATCACCGGCGTCATCAAGGCGAACTTCCCCGCCCGCATCTCCTTCCAGGTGAGTTCCAAGATCGACAGCCGCACCATCCTGGGCGAGCAGGGCGCCGAGCAGCTGCTGGGCCAGGGCGACATGCTGTTCATGGCCGGCGTCGGCCGCATGAACCGCGTGCACGGTCCCTTCGTTTCGGACGGCGAGGTTGAGGCGGTGGTGGAATACCTGCGCGAGCAGGGCGAGCCCGCCTACATCGAGGAGGTCACCGAGGTGGACGAGGACGCCGAAGGGCCGACCGGCGCCCCCGGCGGCGGCTCGGATTCCGAGAAGGGCCTCTACGAGCAGGCGGTGTCCCTGGTCACCCGCGAGGGCAAGGCGTCGACCTCCTTCGTGCAGCGCCACCTCAACATCGGCTACAACCGCGCCGCCAAGCTGATCGAGCAGATGGAGAAGGACGGCGTGGTCGGCCCGGCCAACCATGTCGGCAAGCGCGAGGTGCTGGGCGGCCGCTCGGAGGACTGAGCGCGTCACCCGACCCGCCCCGGGCAGGCGCGGCCGGGCGGGTGCACCGGCCGGTGGCGGGACGGGTCCCGGGGCGGCCGAACCAATGGCCGGCCCGGGAGTTTTCCCAGCAGGCACGCCCCGCTCCCGCGGGGGCCGTGGCGCCCGGCCAGCCACCCTCCGGGGCGTCCCCTTCACCGGAGCCGAGAACCCCTTCCCATGCGCCGCCTGCTGATCCCGGCCCTGCTCGCCTCCCCGCTGGCCGCCCTCGCCCAGGACCGGCCGCTGCTGGAACCGCAGCGGGATGTCGCCGTGACCTATCGGCTGCTCGGGGAGGGCGCGCCGTCGCAGCAGATCGGCTGGTCCTGGCTGGCGGCCGAGCGGATCCTGCGCTCCGACATGCCCGACGGGTCCGGCTACGCGCTGAACGACCGCAACACCGGTTCCTTGCGGGTGGTGATGGAGGCGCGCCGCACCGTGGTGACCATGCCCCGCAACGCCCTGCCCACCCCCGGCATGCAGGCCAGCCCCACGGCCCGCTTCACCCAGGCCGGCACCGCCACCGTGGCCGGCCAGCCCTGCACCAACTGGCGCATCCAGGACCAGGGCACGGCGGTGGTGAGCTGCTTCACCGCGGACGGCGTGCTGCTGCGCACGGAAGGCGCCAACAACGGCCGCACCGCCGGGCTGGAAGCCGTCTCGGTCAGCTATGCCGCGCAGGATGCCGCCCGCTTCCACGCTCCCGCGGGCTATCGCGCCGTGTCGCTGCCCGAAGGCGCACGCCCCGGCGGCCCGGGCCCGGGTGGCACGGCCCCGGACAGCGCGGCGCCGGGCGGCACGGCGGGCACTGCCCCGCGCCGCTGAAGAGGGCGGGGGGGATCGCCCCGTTCCGCCTATGCCCCGGCGACGCCATCCTTCCGCCGCCCCCGGGCGTTTCCCTCGGGCCAGCGTGCCGCATCCGACGGAGGACCCGAACACCATGCGCCTGCCGAGCTTCGCCCTTGCGGCCGCCTGCGCCGTCCTGCCCACCCTGGCCGCGGCGCAGAACCGGCCGGTCCTGGAACCCACGCGCGACGTCGCCGTGACCTACCGCACCACGGGCGGCCAGCGCGAAAGCCGGATCGAGGCGGCCTATCTCGCCTCGCAGCGGCTGTTGCGCATGGACCTGCCGCGGCAGCGCGGCTGGGGCATCCTGGACCGCCGCACCGGCAAGGTGAAAGTGGTGGTGGAGGGCATGAACGCCGTGGTGGAGATGCCCGCCAGCGAGCTGGCCGAGATGGGCATCCCCGCCGAGCCCGGCCCCAATGCCCGCTTCACCCGCGAGGGCACGGACCGCGTCGCCGGCCTGTCCTGCACCAACTGGCGTTTCGAGGACGGCAACCGCTCCGGCCGAGCCTGCCTGACCGCGGACGGCGTGCTGCTGCGCGGCGAGGGCCGCTCGCCCGAAGGCCGGGGCGGGGTGGAGGCGGTGCAGGTGACCTATGCCCCGCAGGACCCGGCCCGCTTCCGGGTGCCGAGCGGCTCGCAGGGGTTGCAGCTGCCGCGTGGCCTGCCGCCGGGGCTGATGAACGGGCTGCTCGGCGGCGGGCGGGGTGGTTGAGGTTGCCGGGGAGGCAAGGAAGGCTGGGGGAGTGAACTCCCCCAGTCCCCCTCCTTCTTTCGGGAGTTTGGGGGTGCCCTGAAGGCACCCCCAAACTCCCGAAAATAGAAGGGGGTCCGGGGGGATACTTCCCCCCGGCTTGCTGTTCCTACACACCCAGCAGCTGGGTGGCGCGGTCCAGCACCTCGCCCCGGCCGGGGGGGGCCGGACCAGGCCTTGCCGGACGGCGTGCGGATCGGCCTAGGGCTGCAATTCCACCAGCACCGGCACGTGGTCGGAACACTGGGTCCAGTTGCGCGCGGGCTTCAGCACCACGTGCCGCCGCAGCGCGCCGGCGAGGTCCTGCGACACCCAGACATGGTCCAGGCGACGGCCGCGATCGGCCGCTTCCCAGTCCCGCGCCCGGTAGCTCCACCAAGTGTAGAGCTTCTCCTCCGCCGGCACGAAGTGGCGCAGCGCGTCGTACCAGCCGCCCGAGCGCTGCCAGGCTTCCAGCGCCTCGATCTCCACGGGGGTGTGCGACACCACGTCGCGCATCTGCCGGTGCGACCAGACATCGTGTTCCAGCGGCGCGATGTTCAGGTCGCCCACCAGCACGGCGCGCGTCGCCGGGCCGCGCGCCGCCTGCCAGGCCGTGACCTCGGCCAGGAAGTCCAGCTTGTGGGCGAATTTCGCGTTGACCGCGCGGTCCGGCACGTCGCCGCCAGCGGGGACGTAGAAGTCGTGCAGCTCGATCGGCCCGCCCGGCGCATCCACGTCCACGCCGAGGTGACGGCAATCGCCCTTGCCGCACCAGTCCGGCTCACCGGGGCGCAGCGACAGGGCGTGGCGGCTCAGCACCGCGACGCCGTTGTAGCCCTTCATGCCGCGGATGATCCGGTGCCGGAAACCCAGCGCGTCGGCGGCTTCGTGCGGGAAGTGCTCGTCGGGAGTCTTGGTTTCCTGCAGGCACAGCACGTCGGGGTCGAGATCCCCGACGAGCTGCGTCAGCAGCGGCGCCCGCAGGCGCACGCTGTTGATGTTCCAGGTGACGATCCGCACGGCCAAGCGCTCAAACGATGCGCGTGCGAACCTCGCCCACGCCCTCGATCATGCCTTCCAGCACGTCGCCGCGCTGCACCGCGGCCACGCCCTCGGGCGTGCCGGTCATGATCAGGTCGCCGGGGGCCAGGGCCACCAGCCGCGACAGGTTGGCGATGATCTCCGGCACCGACCAGATCAGCTTGCCGAGGTCGGAGGTTTGGCGCACCTGGCCGTTGACCTTCAGCTCGATCCGCCCGCGCGAGGGGTCCACGCCCTGCGCCGGCACCAGCACGCCCAGCGGCGCGGAATGGTCGAAGCCCTTGCCCATGTCCCAGGGACGGCCGGCCTTCTTGGCCTCGTTCTGCAGGTCGCGGCGCGTCATATCCAGGCCGGCGCAATAGCCCCAGACGTGAGTCAGCGCGTCGGCCTCGGCGATGTCGGACCCACCCGTGCCGATCGCCACCACCAGCTCCATCTCGTGGTGCAGGTCCTTGGTGGCGGTGGGATAGGGCATGTCGGCGCCGTTCAGCACCACCGTGTCGGCCGGCTTGGTGAAGTAGAAGGGCAGCTCGCGGTCGGGGTCGTGGCCCATCTCGCGCGCATGCTCGGCGTAGTTGCGGCCGACGCAGAAGATGCGCCGGACCGGAAAGGCGCCGCCGTCCCGGGTGGGGATGGTGACCTGTTCGGGCGCGGGGATCACGAGCTCGGCCATGGATGCTCCTCAACGGCGTTCGGGAAGGCCCGATCATACACCGTGCGGCCACGGGCCCGAAAGGCGAGCGGCCGGGGTCCGGAGCTGGAAATGGGAAGAACGGGCGACGGCCAAGGCTGGCCGTCCCGCAGGGGAAAGGCAGGGTGGCGCCCGGCCGGGGGGTGACCGGGCGCCGGTACTGCTAGAAGCACTACTTCCGATCGGAGTCGTGTGTCGGGCGAGCCGGCAGGGTAACCAGCTGCCGCCGGCATGAGTCAGTGCCGGCAAAGCAACTCTAACCCTTTTTACGAACAACGCAAAAGGAAGTTATGGACCTGCCCAGGGACTCGGCAGGCCGCATACATCACGGGCACGTGAACAGTGTAGAGATTGGTGAACTTCTACTCCGCCGCGAGCCGCGGCACCTGCTCCTCTCGCTTTCGCCGGTACGCGGCGGCTTCCTGCCCGAAAACATCGAATAAACGTCGCGACAGCGCATCCTGTTGCCAGTCGAACTCGGGATGCCACTGCACCCCCATCGCGAATCCGCAGGCACCCCCGACTCGCACTGCCTCCACCGTGCCGTCCGGCGCCCAGGCCTCGGGCACCAGCCGCGCCGCGGTCTGGGCGATGCCCTGGTTGTGCAGCGAGTTCACCGGCACGGCGTCCAGCCGCGCGTCCAGCCCCTGCCACAGCCGGGCCAGCGCGGAGTCCGGGTCCACCCGCACCGCATGCGCCTTGCCGGTGCGCACGCCCGGCATCGCCTGGTCGGAGGGGGTGGAATGGTCCATCCGGCCCGGCAGGTCCTGGATGCGCTGGTCCAGCGTGCCGCCCAGCGCCACGTTCAGTTCCTGGAAGCCACGGCATATCGCCAGTATCGGCACGCCGGCGGCGATCGCGGCGCGGATCAGCGGCAGGGTGGTGGCGTCACGCGCGGCATCCTCGGGCGTGCCGGCGCAATGGGCGGGGCCGCCATACAGGTCCGGGCACACGTTGGAGCGCGAGCCGGTCAGCAGCACGCCGTCCAGGTGCGGCAGCAGCTCCGCCACGATGTCCCCGCCGGTGGCGGGGATCAGCACCGGTACGCCGCCCACCGGGCCCAGCACCACCTCGGCGTAGTGTCCCGACGCGGCGTGGTTGGGGATCCCGAAGGTCCCGAACGGCTTCACGCAGCAGGAGATGCCGATCAGCGGTCGCATGGTTCTTCTCAGCCTCGGGGTGGAATGTGAGGGCCGGATGTGGCGGGACGGAGGCAATTCAACGCAATTCCCGTGCCGGCCGCTAGTCGCCGGCCGTACGGAGGATGCCTGCGGCTCAGCGCCGCCGCTGCATCTCCAGCTCCTGGAAGCGGGGATCGTTGAACTCGAACAGGGAGCGATCGAACTGCCCGCCGGTCTCGATCTGCGACAGGGTGACGCGGGTGTTGCGGCCCTGGGCGTCGGTCACCACCCATTGCCGCAGCTCGGTCGGCTCCTCCGCCAGCACCAGGGTCAGGCGGCCCTCGGCGGCGTTGTCCGTGCGGAACAGGGTGACGCGCAGGAAGCCGCCGGAGCGTTCCTGCCCCGTCACGGTCACGTCGCCCGACAGCTGAAGGTTGGGCCGCAGCAGGAAGCCCAGCGGGGTGGAGCCCACCGGCACCACGGAGGGCTGCCCGAGCTCCCGGTCGTAGTGCAGGAACTGGCCGTTGCTGGCCACCAGCAGCAGCGGCTCCGGCGGGTCGTAGTCGAAGCGCATCCGCCCCGGCCGCCAGATCCAGGCGGTGCCCTGGGCCGAGGCGCCGTTCTGCGCCAGCTGCAGGAAGCGCGCCTTCAGCGTGGTCAGCGTGTTGAAGTAGTTCTCGATCCGCCGCAGGTCGGCGGCCTGCGCCGGGCCGGGACCGCGGCTGGTCTGGGCGTGCAGCGCGGGGGCGGCCAGCAGGGCCGGCAGGGCGGATAACAGGGCGCGTCGGATCATGCCGCCCATGTGATGGGGCGCAGGGGCCGGGAAAAGGGCGCGTTAAGGCTTCGGCAACCCTGACACGCACTTCCTGCACGGCATGGACCTGATGCAGACCGCCACCCGCGACCCGGCCGCGCCCGCCCGCGCCGCGCGGGCCGCGACGCCCCTGCGCGCCGCCGCGGATGGGGCGGCCAGCCCGCCGCCCGCCGCCGTGGTGGCCGTGCTGCCCGACCCGGAACAGCCGCGCGGCCTGGCCAACTGCCTGCTGGCCCTGTCGCGCTCCCAGGGGCCGGCCGGGCTGCCCCTGGCGCCGCACGGGCTGGCGGTGCTGGTGCTGGCGGACTCGCCGGCGGCGTCGCGGGTGGCCGCGGCCTGGGCGCCGCAGCTGCGCTTTCCCCTGGCGGTGCTGCCGGCCACGGACCGGCCGCTGGACACGGCCACCGCCTGGGCGGAGTCCCTGGGCGCACCGGATGCCCCGGTGCTGCTGACCACCGCCGGCAGCCGCGTCGCCCCGGACTGGGCCTATACCCTGGCGGAAGCGCTGCGCGACGGTGCGGAGGCCGCGCAGGGCCCGGTGCACGGCGCCACCCCGCCACCGGGCTTCTTCGCGAACTGGCGCCGCCGCGCCGACCCGTCCAGCCTGGGGCTGCAGGCCCGCACCGCGCGCGCCCTGCGCCACGCCGGGCTGGCGGAACTGTGCCGCCTGCGCACCACGCCCGTGGCGGACGCCGCGGTGGACCGCGGCCCGCGCCCCGCCGGCTGAGCGCCCAGCCCAGCCCGGCTCAACCCAGCCCAGCTCAACCCAGGGCGCGCCAGCCGATGTCGCGGCGGCAGAAGCCTTCCGGCCAGCGCAGGGCGTCCACCGCGGCATAGGCGGCGTCGCGGGCCTCGCGCAGGCTCCCGGCCGTGGCGGCGATGCCCAGCACGCGGCCGCCATCGGCCAGCACGGTGCCGTCCGGCCCCGCCACCGTGCTGGCCTGGAACACGGTGGCGCCCGGCACGGCGGCCGCCGCGTCCAGCCCGCCGATCGCGGTGCCGCGCAGCGGGGTGCCGGGATAGCCGCGGGCGGCCATCACCACCACAACGGCCGGGTCGGGCGACCAGTCCAGCGCCACCGCGTCCAGCCCGCCCTCGCAGGCGGCCAGCAGTGCCGCGAGCAGGTCGCCGCGCAGCCGCAGGCACAGGACCTGGCATTCCGGGTCGCCGAAGCGGACGTTGTACTCGATCAGCTTCGGCCCTTCGGCCGTCAGCATCAGCCCGGCGAAGAGCACGCCGCGGAACGGGGTGCCGCGCTTCGCCATCTCCGCCAGGGTGGGGCGGATCATGCGGGCCATGACCTCGTCGCGCAGCGCTTCCGTGAAGGCGGGGGCGGGGGAATAGGCGCCCATGCCGCCGGTGTTGGGGCCGGTGTCGCCCTCGCCGACGCGCTTGTGGTCCTGCGCCGCGGCCAGGGGCAGGGCCTGGGTGCCGTCGCAGAGCGCGAAGAAGGAAATCTCCTCGCCGAGGAGGCATTCCTCGATCACCACCGCCGCGCCGGCCTCGCCATGCGCGCGGTCGTCCATCATGGCGGCCACGGCGGCCTCCGCCTCGGCCACGCTCTGTGCCACCACCACGCCCTTGCCGGCGGCCAGCCCGTCCGCCTTGACCACGATCGGGGCACCCTGGACCCGCAGGTGGTCGCGCGCCGCGGCACTGTCGGTGAAGCGGGCCCAGCGCGCCGTGGGCACGCCGGCGGCGTCGCAGATCTCCTTGGTGAAGCTCTTGGAGCCTTCCAGCCGCGCCGCAGCCGCCGAGGGCCCGAAGCAGCGCAGCCCGGCCTCGGCGCAACGGTCGGCCAGGCCCAGGGTCAGCGGCGCCTCGGGGCCGCACACCACGAGGTCCACCGCCTGGTCCCGCGCGAAGGCGACCAGCGCCCCTATATCCTCCGCGCGGATGGGCACACAGGTCGCGACCTCGGCAATGCCGGGATTGCCCGGCGCGCACCACAGCCGCGTCAGCAGGGGCGAGCGCGACAACGTCCGGGCCAGCGCGTGCTCCCGCCCGCCGCCGCCCACCAGCAGCACCTTCATGTCAGGCAACCCCGCGGTTTGGTCCGAGGCGCCGGCGCGTAGCATACTGCGCCGCGATGAGCGAAGCCGCCGCCCCCAAGGCCTCCAACGTCCCCGAATTCACCGTGGCGGAACTGTCCGGCGCGGTGAAGCGCACGCTGGAAACCACCTTCGGCCGCGTCCGCGTGCGCGGCGAGGTCACGGAATGCCGCCCCTACGGCAGCAACCGCTTCTATTTCTCCCTCAAGGACGAGGGCGGGCAGCTGCGCGCGGTGATCTGGGCCTGGAGCCCCGGCCGTTCGGGCGTGAAGCCGGAGAACGGCACGGAGGTGATCGCCACCGGCAAGATCACCGCTTATGGCGACCGCTCCACCTACCAGATCGTGGTGGACCGGCTGGACTATGCCGGGGAAGGCGCGCTGCTGGCCCGGGTGGAGCGGCTGCGCAAGGCGCTGGACGCCGAAGGCCTGTTCGCCGAGGAGCGCAAGCGCCCGCTGCCCACCCTGCCGCGGGTGATCGGCGTGGTGACCTCCGCCCAGGGCGCGGTGATCCAGGACATCCGCACCACGCTGCTGCGGCGCTTCCCGTCGCGCATCATCCTGTGGCCCGTGGCGGTGCAGGGCACGGGGGCGGCGGAACAGATCGCCGCCGCCATTGCCGGCTTCGGGGCGCTGCGCGCGGATTTCCCGCGGCCCGAGGTGCTGATCGTGGCGCGCGGCGGCGGCTCGCTGGAGGACCTGATGGCCTTCAACGAGGAGATCGTGGTGCGCGCCGCCGCCAACTGCCCGATCCCGCTGATCTCGGCGGTGGGGCACGAGACCGACACCACGCTGATCGACTTCGCCTCCGACCGCCGCGCCCCCACCCCCACCGCGGCGGCGGAACTCGCCGTGCCCTCGCGCGCCGAGCTGCTGGAACAGGTGCAGCAGCGCGCCCTGCGGCTGACCCGCGCCGGGCAATCCGCCCTGGACCGGGTGCGCTACCGGCTGGCCCAGGCGGCGGGTGCCCTGCCGGACCTGCCGGGGATGCTGCTCAACGCCCGGCAGCGGCTGGACGACCGCGGCGAGCGGCTGGCGCTGGCCCCCCGCGCCCTGCTGCGCGACCGCCGGGCGCGGGTCAATGACGCCACCGCCGGCCTGCCCGACCTGCCGGCGCTGCTGCGGGCGGAAGGCGACCGGCTGCGCGACCGCGGCGAGCGCCTGCGCCTCGCCCCGCGCGGGCTGATCGCCGGCAAGCGCGCCGCGCTGGGGGCCGCCGCCGCGCGGCTGCCGCATCCGCGCGAAACCGTGGCGGCGCATCGCGCGGCCCTGCAACTGCTGCAGGCCCGGTCCGGCGCCGCGGCGGCGCGCAGCCTGGACCGGGCGGCGCGGCAACTGGCCCGCCTGCCCGACCCGGCGCCACGGCTGGAATTCCGCCTGCGCGAAGCCCGGCTGGCGCTGGAGGGTCTTTCGGCCCGGCTGGAAGGCGCCTCCTACCAGGGGCTGCTGGCGCGCGGCTTCGCCCTGGTGCGCGATGCCGGCGGCGCGCCGGTGACGCGCGCCGAGGCCGTCGCCCCCGGGGCGCGGCTGCGGATCGAGTTCAGCGACGGAGGGATCGAGGTGCAGGACACGCGCGGCACGAAGCGGACCGCCCCGCCCGCGGCCAGGCAGCAAGGATCGCTGCTGTGATCGGCCGTCGCGCGGCGCTGGCGCTGCCCGGGCTGCTGCTGGGCTGCGCCGGGGAAACCTCCCGCGCCGCCCCTTCGGCCAGTGCCCCGGCGGCGGCAGGCGCCACCCCCGCCGCGTCCCTGGACATCCCCGCTTCCGGGCTGACACAGGGCGGCCTGGCCGTGGGCCGCGCCGCGCCGGGCACCCGCCTGACCCTGGACGGCCGCGCCGTGCCCGTGTCGCCCGAGGGCATCTTCGCCCTGGGCTTCGGCCGCGACGCGCCGGCGGAAGCGGTGCTGGCCGTCACCTTTCCCGGCGGCCGGGCGGAACAACGCCGGCTGGCGATCGCGCCGCGGCACTGGAATGTGCAGCGCATCAACGGCCTGCCGGAAGCGCAGGTCACGCCCGGCGCACCCGCCCTGGCCCGCATCCAGGCCGAGCAGCGCCGCCTCAACGAGGCCCGCCGCACCAGCACGGCCGTGCCGCACTACGCCGCCGGGCTGCACTGGCCGGCACGCGGGCGGATCAGCGGCATCTACGGCAGCCAGCGCATCCTGAACGGCCAGCCGCGGGCCGCGCATCTCGGGCTGGACATCGCCGGGCCGGTGGGCACGCCGATCGCCGCCGCCGCCGCCGGGCGGGTGACCCTGGCCGAGGATCTGTACTTCACCGGCAACACGCTGCTGGTGGAACACGGCCACGGCGTCACCACGCTCTACGCCCACCTGTCGCGCATCGACGTGTCGCCGGGGCAGGAGGTGTCGCGCGGCGAGCCGATCGCGCTGATGGGCGCCACCGGCCGCGCCACCGGGCCGCACCTGCATCTCGGCCTGTTCTGGGGCGCCACCTCGCTGGACCCGCAGCCGGTGCTGGAGGGCTGAGCGGCGGGCGGCGCGCCCGACCCCCGGCGTGATCCCCGCCCGCCGCCCGATTGCGGCGGGGCGGCCGGGACGGGCAGAATGCCACCTTCCCTGACACGGCCTTCGGACCTCCCGCCATGCCCGTTTCCCTCGTCGGCCTGGATGCCGACGACACCCTTTGGCACAACGAAACGGTGTTCCGCCTGACCCACCAGCGCTTCGACGCGCTGCTGGCGGAATTCGCCAATTCCGAAACCCTGGAAGCCAAGCTGGCGGAGGTGGAAGGGCGCAACCTCGGCCTTTACGGCTACGGCGCCAAGGGCTTCACACTGAGCATGCTGGAAACCGCGCTGGAGGTCAGCGGCAACCGCGTATCCACCGCCGTGCTGAGCGAGCTGCTGGCCGCGGGACGCGAGATGATGCGCCACCCCGTGGAACCCCTGCCCGGGGTGCAGCCCGCGCTGGAAATCCTGGCGGAACGGGCGAAGCTGGTGCTGATCACCAAGGGCGACCTGTTCCACCAGGAAGCCAAGCTCGCCGCCTCCGGCCTGGGCAGCTTCTTCTCCGGGGTGGAGATCGTCAGCAGCAAGGACGCCGACACCTATCGCCGCATCTTCCGCCGCCACGGCGCAGCGCCGGAGGACGCCGTCATGGCCGGCAACTCCGTCCGCTCGGACGTGCTGCCGGTGCTGGAAGCCGGCGGCTACGCGGCGCTGATTCCCTATCCCCTGGTCTGGGCGCATGAGGAGGCGGCGATACCGGACGGCCACCCGCGCTTCTGCGAACTGCGCTCGCTGGAAGAACTGCCGGGCTGGCTCGAAACCCTGGCCTGATCGGGGCACGGCTCGGGCCGGCGGCCCGCCTGGCCTCGCCCTGATCGGACGCCACGCGAGGCAGCCCGGCCCCGCGCGGCCATTCCGGCCTTGCCCCGCCCATTCGGATCACCCCTGCCCCGCCGCCGCGGCGCATGGCGCCCCCGGCGCGCAGCCGGTATTCTCCGCCCCATGCGCTACATCTCCACCCGCGGCGAAGCCCCGCCCCGCGACTTCGAGGGCGTGCTGCTCGCCGGCCTCGCCGAGGATGGCGGGCTGTTCGTGCCGGAAACCTGGCCCAGCCTCTCGCCGGCGGAATGGCGCGCCCTGCGCGGCCTGCCCTATGCGGAGGTCGCGGCGCGGATCGTCGGGCTGTTCACCGGCGGCAGCATCCCGCCCGACGCGCTGGAGGCCATGTGCCGCGACGCCTATGCCGGCTTCGGCCACGCCGCCGTGGCGCCGCTGGTGCAGCTGGATGCCCGCACCCACGCGCTGGAGCTGTTCCACGGCCCGACACTGGCCTTCAAAGACATGGCGATGCAGCTGCTGGGGCGGCTGTTCGACCACGCCCTGACCAAGCGGGGCGAGCGCGTCACCATCGTCGGCGCCACCTCCGGCGACACCGGCTCCGCCGCCATCGAGGCCTGCCGCGACCGCTCCAACCTCGACATCGCCATCCTGCATCCGCTGGGGCGCACCTCGGCGGTGCAGCGGCGGCAGATGACCACGGTGCTGTCGGGCAACGTGTGCAACATCGCCGTCGAGGGTGATTTCGACGATTGCCAGGACCTGGTGAAGGCGATGTTCGCCGACGCCCCCTTCCGGCGCGAGATGCACCTGTCGGCGGTGAACTCCATCAACTGGGCCCGCGTCGCGGCGCAGATCCCCTATTACGTGGTGTCCGCCCTGGCGCTAGGTGCGCCCGACCGGCCCGTGGCGGTGTCCGTGCCCACCGGCAATTTCGGCAACGTCCTCGCCGCCTGGGCTGCCCGCCGCATGGGCCTGCCGATCGAGCACCTCATCATCGGCTCCAACCGCAACGACATCCTGGTGCGCTTCCTGCTGGCCAACGACATGAGCGCGCGGCCGGTGGAGCCGTCGCACTCGCCGTCGATGGACATCCAGGTGTCCTCCAATTTCGAGCGCCTGTTGTTCGAGATGCTGGGTCGCGACGCCACGGCCACCGCGGCGCTGATGCGCGGCTTCCGCGAGAGCGGGCGCATGCCCGTGCCCGACGCCGCCTGGCGCAGCACCGCCGCCCTGTTCCGCGGCGCCGCGCTGGACGACGACGCCACCCTGGCGGAGATGCGCCGCGTGCACGCCGCCACCGGCTGGCTGCCCGACCCGCACACCGCCACCGCCACCGCCGCCGCGCGCGCCCTGGCCCCGGCGGACCCCGGCATCCCCGTGATCGTCGCCGCCACCGCGCACCCGGCCAAGTTCCCCGACGCGGCCGAGCGGGCGGTGGGCCTCCGCCCCGCCCTGCCCGCCCGCCTGGCGGACCTGTTCGAGCGCGAGGAGCGCTTCGCCGTGCTGCCGCGCGATCTCGGGGCCATCGAGGCGGCCGTGCGCGGCCACGCCCTGCGCAACGCCGCCTGACGGGAGCCAGGTTAGGAAGCCGGGGGGAAGTATCCCCCCGGACCCCCTTCTATTTTCGGGAGTCTGCAGGTGCCCTTGAGGCACCCGCAAACTCCCGAAAGAAGGAGGGGGCTCGGGGGAGTTCACTCCCCCGACCTTCCCTGTCGCATCCGCCCCCGGTTCCCTGCCCGCGCGGAATCGTCCTAGGGTCCGCCACGACGCGCGGTTCCGCCGGGGACACCGCCGCGAAGGGGGAGATCGGGGATGGCAACGCGCAGGATCCTGCTCGGCAACGCGGTGCGGCTGGGGGTGCTGGGCCTCGCCACGGCCGGGCTCGCCGCCTGCAACCGCGCGGCGCCGGTGTACAACGTGTCCAGTTCCAGCTTCACCGGCAGCGGCTCGCTGGCGCAGCGCTCGATCCAGATCAAGCGCGCCGGCGCCGGGCTGAACTGGGTCATGGAGGATGAGGGCCCCGGCCGCGTCCGCGGCACGCTGAACCGCCGCAGCCACCAGGCGATCGTGCTGATCTTCTTCGACACGAACAGCTTCTCGATCCAGTACGAGAGCAGCACCAACCTCAACTACGACGGCGCCAGCATCCACCGGAACTACAATGGCTGGGTGCAGGAGCTGCAACAGGCGATCACGGCGCAATCCGCCCTGCCCTGAGGCGGCCCGCTGCCTCAACGCCCCGGGGCCGTCGCGCGGGCGTTCCCCGGCGGGGTGGCCTCGGAGGTGGCCGGCCGGCTGCCCACCGTAGCGGGCGCCGGCGGCAGCGCCTGCAGCACCGGCGGCGTGCCGGGCGTCCAGTAGCGCACCGGCGCCCATTGCACCGGCGGCCCCGCGGTTTGCACCAGCACCCAGGACTGCCCGGTGTGGGTGTCCAGCAGCACCACCGTTCCCGGCGCCCCCGGTGCCCCGGCGGCCGCCACGGCCTGGAACCGCCCGGGCGCGTCGCCCGCGGCGGGTTCCGCCGCGGCGGCCGGCAGGCCGAAGACCAGCAGCGCCGCCAGCCAGAGGCTGCCGCCCCCGGACATCCGGTGACCCGACCGGCCCGGCAGCGGCAGGGCCTGGAAAGGGCGGGTGTGGCGCATGGGGTGGAACTCTCCGGGGTTTCGTTGCGGATGCGCGATCTTTCCCGCCCGCCTCGCCGCGGCGCAAGCCGGCCGCGTCCTCCCGCAGCCTTCCCCGCCCCGCTGCGCCCCAGGTGGCCTGACCCGGGCGGCTTGCCCCGGCAGCGGACTTGGGCGGCTGGCCCTGGGCAGCTTACCCCAGGCGCCTTGCCCCCGGCGGCTTGACCGGCCGCCCCACCTCGCCCGAACCTCCCCGCCGCTGCGGCCCCCGTTCGCCGGACGGTTCGCCGCGCGTCCGGCCACGCCCGAAAAGGATGCGCTCCGCCTTGCGCCTGCTGCTCGCCGCTTGCCTGCTGCTGCTGTCCGCCCTGACGGCCGCCCCGGCATGGGCGCAGGGCCGCCGCGTCGCGCTGGTGATGGGGATCAACAGCTACCAGTCCGTGCAGCCGTTGCAGCGCGCGCGCAACGACGCCGTGTCGGTGGGCCAGTCGCTGGAAGCCCTGGGCTTCGAGGTGATCCTCAGCACCGATGCCGACCGCCGCGGCGTCAACGAGGCGATGAGCCGCTTCGAGGAACGGCTGCGCGGCGCCGAGGTCGGGCTGTTCTTCTTCGCCGGCCATGGCGTCGAGATCCGCGGCACCAACGTGCTGCTGGCCGCCGACACCCCCGCCACCCTGTCCGAAAGCGTGGTGCTGCGCGAAGGGCTGCTGCTGACGGAGGTGTCGCAGCTGATGTCGGATGCGGGCGTGCGCTTCTCCGTGCTGGTGATCGATGCCTGCCGCGACAACCCGCTGCCGCGGCAGGCCGGGCGCTCGGTCGGGCGCAGCCGCGGCCTGGGGCTGATCAGCGCCCCGCGCGGCACCTATGTGGTGTATTCCGCCGGCATCGGCGAGGCGGCGCTGGACAGCCTGTCGGCGGCCGACCCGAACCCCAACAGCGTCTTCACCCGCAACCTGCTGCCCGTGCTGTCCGAGCGCGGCATCAGCTTCGACAGCGCGGTGAAGCAGGTGCGCGAACGCGTGCGCACCGAGGCCGCGGCGGTGCACCACCAGCAGAACCCCGCCATCTACGACCAGGCCACCGGCGAGCTGTTCCTGGCCCCCGCCGCGCCCGAGCCCGGCCCCGCCGCGGCTGCGTCAGCCCCCGGCGGCACCGCGGACGCTTCGGGCTTCGAGCTGGTGTTCTGGCAGTCCATCCAGAACACCAGCCGGCCGGCCGAGCTGGAAGCCTACCTGGCCCGCTGGCCGAACGGGGTCTTCGCCCCGCTGGCCCGCAGCCGCCTCGCCGCCGCGGCCTCTCCCGCCGGGCCCCTTCCCGGCACGCCGCTGCCCGCCGGAACCGGTCCCGCCACGCCGCCCACCGCCGGGCCAAGCCCGGCCGTGCCGCCCGCCACCGCACCGGGCTGGACCACGGCACCCGCCCTGCCGCCAACCGCACCACCGCCCGTCGCGCAGAACCCGGCCACTCAGCCCGCGCCCGAGGCAGCCGCCTCCCCCAGCCCGCCAGTGGCCGCCGGTGCCGCTTCCGGCCCCGCAATCCCCGACGCCGATGCGGTGCTGGCGGCGCAGCGGGCGCTGGAGCGGCTGGGGCTCGATCCCGGCTTGGCGGACGGCGAGGCCGGGCCGCGCACCCAGGCCGCGATCCGCGCCTTCCAGGTGGCGGCCGGACTGCCGCCGGACGGCGACGCCTCGCCCGCCCTGCTGGCCCGGCTGCGCGACGGCCCGCAGCCCCCCGCGGCCGAGCTGTCCCGCGCCCTGCTGGCCGCCGGCAACGCCGCGCGCGAAGCCCGCGACCTGCCGGAAGCCGTGCGCCTGCTGGAAGCCGCGCTGCGGCTGGCGCCCAACAACGGGCCGGCGCTGCTGGCGCTGGGCGATGCCCGCCGCGATGCTGGCAGCCCCACGCAGGCGCGCAACGCCTGGAGCCGCGCCCGCCGGCTGGAACCCGATGGCCCGCTGGGCCGTGCGGCGGCGGAGCGCCTCGCCGCCCTCGCCGCGCCGCGCCCTGCCGCCGGCCGTCCCGAAGCCGCCGTCACCGCCCCCCGGGCCCCGGCCGCCGTTCCCGCTGCCCGGGGCACCTGCGGCGTGTCCTTCACCGGCAGCCGCAGCGAGCCCGGCCTGGCCGGCTTCAGCTTCAACAACAGCTGCGACGTGGAAATGGTCTACCGCGCCCAGTGCGCCGGCAACCGCAACGTCGCCAGCGGCGACCTGACGCTCCGCCCGCGCTCCTCCACCACGCTCTGGGTCGCGGCCGGCCGCGGCGCCCCGGGCAGCTGCACCGTGGTCTCCACCCGCCCGCGCAGCTGACGCGGCCCGCGACCTCGGCGGGGTCGCTCGTGGCTTCGGGGCGCGGTGGGGCGGTTGGTCTTCGGTGTTCCGGCCGGGGCCAGAGGGGCTCTGCCCCTCTGGACACCCCGCGAGGAGCTTAGGCTCCCCGGACCCCGCGTTGAGTGCCTCCGGCGGGGGCGGGTTGGACAACGGTGCCCGCCATGACCGACGTGGATCATCCCGCCCCCGCCGGAGGCACTCAACGCGGGGTCCGGGGAGTTCGTAACTCCCCGGCGGAGGTCCAGGAGGCAGAGCCTCCTGGCCAACGTCAGACCACCACAGACCAACCGCCCCACCGCGTCCCGACGCTACGAGCCATCCGGCCGGGCATCGCCGTCAGGCCAGGCCGCCGTTGATGGAGATGGTTTGGCCGGTGATGTAGCTGGCGCGGTCGGAGCACAGGAAGGCGACCAGGTCCGCCACCTCGTCCGGCCGGCCGGCGCGGCGGGCGGGCACCAGCTTACTGATCTGTTCGCGCGTCATGGCGGCGGCCACGGCCGGGCTCTCGATGACGCCGGGGGCCACGACGTTGGCGGTGACGCCGCGCGGGGCGCATTCCAGGCTCAGGGACCGCACGGCGCCGATCAGCCCGGCCTTGGCGGCGGCGTAGTTCGCCTGGCCGCGATTGCCCATGATCGCGGACACGGAGGACATCGCGACGATGCGTCCCCA
The DNA here is from genome assembly GCF_047690175.1 of Roseomonas sp. BN140053. Classification (NCBI taxonomy): domain Bacteria; kingdom Pseudomonadati; phylum Pseudomonadota; class Alphaproteobacteria; order Acetobacterales; family Roseomonadaceae; genus Roseomonas; species Roseomonas sp. BN140053. Next base: position 213,865 of record NZ_JBLLEB010000004.1, read on the forward strand.
GCGCGTGCCGATCATCGGCAGCAGCAGCGGTTGCACCACGCGGAAGAAGCCGTTCAGCGACACGTCCAGCACGGAATGCCACTGCGCCGCGCTCATGCCGGCCATCGGCACGTCGTCATGGGTGCCGGCATTGTGCACCACCACCTGCACCGGCCCGGCCTCCAGCAGCGCGGCGGTCGCGGCCGCGGTGGCGGCGGCGTCGCACAGGTCGAACACCGCGACCTCCGCCGCCCCGCCGGCGGCGGTGATGGCAGCCGCCACCTCCTCCGCCCGGGCGCGGTTGGCATGGGCGTGCACGATCACGCGCAGCCCCTGCGTGGCCAGGTGCCCCGCCACCGCGGCGCCGATCGGGCTGTTGCCGCCCGTCACCAGCGCGCGCTTCACCGCACTGTCCCCGCGACGCGCCGGGGCGCCGTTCGGGGATGCCGGGGCCGCGCCATGCCGCACTGCTCCGGCTGCATCGGACGCCACCTCATGCCACTGGCAGCATGATCACGGCATGACCGGAGAGCAGGCGGCCCTCCCCCGCCGAAACCTCGAAGTCGTAGGCGAAGGCCCGGCTTTCGCGCGCCAGGGCGGTGGCGGAAACGCGCAGTTCCCCCGCCACCCCGTCCAGCGTGGCGGCGCCCAGTGTCAGTTCGCGCAGGCTGGCCAGGAAGCCGGCCGGCTGCGCCTCGCCCGCCGCGGTCAGCGCGCCGTGCAGCGCCATGGCCTGCAGGGCGTATTCCACGCCGCACACCGCCGACAGCCGCCCCGCCCGGCGCAGCGGATTGGCCGGATCGCGGTGCGAGGTGGCGGCGCAAAGGATGCACTCCGCGTCCCAGGACTCCACCCGGTCCAGCAGGCACATGCTGCCGGCATGCGGCACCAGGGCCGCGATGCGGTCGCGGCCCAGCGGCGGGCTCAGCACGGCAGCACCCGCGCGGCGATGATCCGGCACAGCGTTGCGTTCCAGGGTGGCAGCACTCGCAGGGCGGTGCGGCCGCGGCGCAGCGGCGCGTTCAGCACGGCGTCACCTCCACCGCCAGCCAGGCATCGTCCAGCAGCGGGATCGCCAGCGCCGCGGCGCGCCGGGCGGCGATGGCTTCCAGCAGCGGCAGCGCCCGCGCGGCCGGGTTGCCCGCCGCCAGGGCGCGGCTGGCGCTGCCGGGCGGCGGCGCGTCCACCGCCGGCGCGGCGGTGGCGTAGCGCAGGCGCAGCGCGGCGCGCGATCCGGCATCCGGTTGCGGCACCAGCACCAGGGCCACGGCGAAGCTCACCGCGGTAGGCCGCACCGCGTCCAGCGGCGGGGCCAGCGGCGCGTCATAGGCGCAGAGCAGCACCGGCACGCCGCGGGTCGCCACCTGCACCGCCGCTTGCAGCAGCCCGGCGGCAAAGGTGTCGTCGTGGCAGCCCAGGCTGACCGAGGGCCGCGTCGACCCGGTGCCGATCCCCCAGTAGCCGGCCGCGGCATTGTGCACGGAATTGTGGAACTGCGTCGGCGACACCACCCCGTCCGGGGTCGCCAGCGCGTCCAGGATCGCCCCCACCACCGCCCCGTCGCCATTGGAGGACGCGAAGACGCTGTCCAGCGAGGCCGGGTCCAGCCCGGAATCCGCGGTCGCCGCGCCGGCCGCGGCCAGGGCCAGCCGCACCGCCGGGCTGGTGCGGCGGCGCTCCGTGGGTGCCAGCAGGGCCGGCGGCGGCACGGCCAGGGGCGCATCCTGCCAGGCTTCGCGCCCAGCCAGCACCGCCTCGCTGCCCTCCCAACCCGGCAGGCCCGGGCCGAGCAGCCCGATGCCGCTCACCCAGCAGCGCAGCACGCCCTTCTCCGTCGGGTCTCCCCCCGGGCCGGGGCGCGGCTCAGCCATCCCGGTGGCCGATCACCAGGGCGCAGTTGCTGCCGCCGAAGCCGAAGGAATTGCTCAGCACCCGCCGCACCGGCACGGCGCGGTTCGCGATGGCGACGTCCGACGCGAAGCCGGGGTCCACCTGCTCCACGCCCAGGCAGCCCGGCACCAGCCCGTCGGCCACGCAGATCGCGGCGACCACCACCTCCAGCGCCCCCGAGGCCCCCAGCGTGTGCCCGGTCCAGCCCTTGGTGGAGGAACAGGGCACCCGATCGCCGAACAGGTGGAACACCGCCCGGTCCTCCATGGCATCGTTGGCGCGGGTGCCGGTGCCGTGCAGGTTCACGTAGTCCACGTCGCCCGGCCCGATGCCAGCGGCCTCCAGCGCCGCGCGCATCGCCGACACCGCCCCCAGCCCCTCGGGGTGCGGCGAACTCATGTGGTGCCCGTCGCTGCTGCTGCCGGCGCCCAGCAGCAGCACCGTGCCCTCCGGTGCGTCCTCCGCCCGCTGCAGGATCGCGAAGCCCGCCGCCTCGCCGATGGAGATGCCGTCGCGGTCGGCGGCGCAGGGGCGCGATGGGCCGTGCGCCAGCAGCTCCAGCGAGGCGAAGCCGCGCAGCGTCATGCGGCACAGCGTGTCCACCCCGCCCACCACCGCCGCGTCGCAGACCCCCGCCGCGATCAGCGCCGCCGCTTCCGCGAAGGAACGCGCGCCGGAAGTGCAGGCGGTGGAAATGGCCAGCGCCGGCCCGCGCAGCCCGAGACGGGTGCGGACGTAGCGCGGCAGGGAATACAGGTCATGCGTGCCGGCGTAGTCAAAATCCGCCGGCAGGGCGCCCGCCCCGTCGCGGCGGGTGAAGGCACCCTCGGTTTCCGCGATGCCCGCCGTGCTGGTGCCCAGCACCACGGCGATCCGCTCGGCGCCGAGGCGGTCGCGCAGCGCCGCCACGGCCTCCGCGAAGCCGTCGGTGCGCAGTGCCAGTTCCGCCAGGCGGTTGTTGCGGCAGGTGTAGCGGGCCAGTTCCGCCGGCAGCTCCACCGCCTCCAGCCCGGCGACGCTGCCGGTCCAGCCATCGCCCGGCGCCCCTTCGCCCAGGCCGCCGCGGCGGCCATGCAGCGCCGCGCGCATCGCCGCCACCCCCACGCCCATGGCGCTGACGGCGGTGGCGGCGGTGATCGCCAAGGGGGAAAAGCCGCGCGGGGCGGGCTCGGCCGAGGCGGGCAGGTCGGGGGATGGAGGCAGCATCGCGTGTCTCAGCTATGGGCGCCGCGCCGGGGCGCCAGGGCCAGGGCGAGGATAAAGGCAACCGCCACCCCGATCGCCACGCACAGGCCGATGCCGCGCAGCACGGGGGTGCCGCAGAAGGCCAGCAGCCCGAAGGTCAGCAGGGTGGTGATCGTGCAGTGCAGCACGGCGCCGGGGACGAAATCCGCGCCGCGCCCGGCGGCGGCCTCGGCGCTGCGGCCGAGAAACAGGGCGTAGTCCACCGCCACCCCGGCCAGCAGCAGCAGCGCCGCGAGGTGAAAGGGCGTCAGCCGCTCCCCGATCGCCGAGAGCACGGCCAGGGTGACGATCAGCGCCCCGGCGATGGGCGTGGCCGCGCGCAGCGCCGCCCCCGCGCCGCGCAAACCGGCCGTTAGCAGCAGCAGCACCCCCGCCGCCCCCACGGCCACCCAGAAGCTGGCCTGCCGCACCGTGCCGGCGATGGCGCGCCCGGTTTCGCCCTTCACGTCCACGAACAGGATGGCGGGGTCGCGCAGCGCGTCCAGCGCCGCCCGCAGCGCGCCCAGGTCGCGCACGTCCACCGGCACGGCCAGCCCCTGCCAGCCCCTGTCGCGCGGCGCCAGCAGCGGCCCGAGCCGGGCGCGCAGCAGCGGCGCCGCGTCCAGCCCGCCAAAGGTCAGCGGCGGCAGGGCGCGGCTTTCCTCCACCGCCAGGACGAAGCGCTCGAAGGCATCGGGGCGGAAAGCGGTGCCGGCGGTGGCCTCGGCCAGCCGGTCGCGCAGCTCCTCGGCGCGCGGCAGCGCCGCCTGCCGGGCACGCTGGGTGGCGGCGCTGGGCAGGAAGCGGCTGGGCAGGTCCAGCCCGCCGATCGTGCCGTCGCGCAGCAGCGGCGCCAGCGCCGCCGCCACCCGCTCGGAGGCGCGCAGCACGGCCTCCGCATCCTCGCCACGCAGGGCGATCAGCACCCGCACGTCCGGGGCCCCGAGCTGCGCGCGCAATTCCCCGTCCAGCTCGCGCTGCGCTTCCGGCACGGGGCTGAGCCGGGCGAGGTCGTCCTCCCAGACCGGTCCGCCCGTCAGCAGCAGCCAGCCCGCCGACGCCGCCACCGCCAGCAGCGCCGGCCCGCGCCGGCCGCGCGCGGCGTGCAGGGCCCGCTCGATCGGCCCCGGCCAGGGCCGCGCGGGGATCGGGGCGCCGGTCACCAGGGCCGGCAGCACCCAGCGCGTCGCGGCCACGCCGGCCAGCAGCCCGGCCGCGCCGAACAGCCCCAGCTGCGCCAGGCCGGGAAAGCCCGAAGCGAGCATCGCCACCAGCCCCAGCGCCGCGGCGGCCGCGGCCAGCCGCAGCGTCGGCCAGATCCGCCGCGCCGCGGTCGCCAGGCTTTCCTCCGGCCGGCGCTGCGTCACCAGCAGGATGGGATAATCCACCGCCACGCCCAGCATGGTCATGCCGAAGCCCAGCGCGGCGCCGTGCAGCCGGCCGAACACGATCAGCACCGCCGCCGCCCCCGCCAGCGTCGCCACCGCCAGCGGCACCGCCGACACGAACAGCATCCGGACGGAATGGAAGCGCCACAGCAGGAAGCCGCCGATCAGCAGCCCCGACAGCACGGATATCATTTCCACGTCCGACCGCACCGCCGCCGCCGCCTCGGCCGCGAACACGCCGGGGCCGGACAGCAGCAGCCGCGCGCCGCCGGGATTGGCGGCGGCAAAGGCTTCGCGGACGCTGGCCGCGGCGGCCGCCTGGGCGTCCACGTCCAGGCCGGAGGCGGTGCTGCGCGCCACCACCAGCGCCCGCGGCGGCCCTTCGCCGCCGGCGAACCACACCCCCGCGCGGCTTTCCACCCGGCTGCCCCCGAGCCAGCCGCGCAGCAGGTCCAGAAAGGCCCCCACGGGATCGGCGAAGCCGAAGCGCGCCAGCACCGGCGAGGCGGAGGAGCGCAGCCCGTCCAGCAGCGCCGCCAGCTTCCCGCGCAGCGCCGGCACGGCGAAGGCCGCCGGCGCGGTGTCGGGGGAGAGCAGGTAGCGGTAGCGGAACAGCAGGTCGCGCTCGGCCTCGCCCAGCTCCTCCGTGCCGTTGCCCACGAAGGCGAAGCGGCCGGAGCGGCGCAGGTCGTCCCCCAGGGCGCGGCTGATCCGGGCCAGCTCCGCCTCGGGGGCGCCCTCGATCCCGGCCAGCAGCAGGGTGGTGGCGGCGCCCGAGCTCAGCTCACGCAGCAGGAAAGCGGCGGCCGGGCTGCCGGCGGGGGGCAGGAAATCCGCCATGTCCGTGCCCAGCCGCACCGGGCGGAAGATCGCCACCGCCAGCGCCGCCAGCAGCACCAGCACGGCGAGCAGCCGCCACACCCCGCGCGAGGCCGGAATCACCGCGGCCGCAACGGCGGGACGGCTCACGGCCGCGGGGTGATCCGCAGGCGGGTGGTGCCGTCGGCGCCCTCGCTCTCCACCAGCAGCACGGCGCCGCCGCGGCCGGACACGGTGACCTGCCGCACCGCCTCCTGCACGCGCGGCGAGAGCGGGGTGAGGCGCATCTCCCACCCTGCCGGGTCGCCGCTGAAGGCCACCCGGTAGAAGCGGCGCAGCGTGGCGAGGTCGCCGGCCAGGGTGGAGCGCACCGCTTCCACCAGCGGCCGCAGTTCCGGCGAGCCGTCCAGGCTCAGCTCGCGCCGGATGCCCAGGCCGGGGCGCTCGAAGAGCAGCCGCTCGCCTTCCACCCGCAGGATCTCCTCGACGGGTTCCAGCGTGTGCTTTTCCAGCCGGTCCGGGGTGGTCCAGCTCAGCGTGCCGGAAGAGGGCAGCGGCAGGAACAGCCCGGGCAGCGCCTTTTCCTCCGCGAAGCTGGCTTGGCTGCCGCGCACGGCGGCCAGCGCGCGCATCACCGCGTCCAGCCCGGGCGCCGCCTCCGTCGTGCCCGCCGCCGCGCCCGCCGCTCCTGGTGCGGTTCCCGGCGCGGCCAGTGGGCCAACCGGCTGCGCCGCGGCGGTGCGGACCCGCAGGCGCCAGAACAGCCCGGCCGCCACCCCGGCGCGCAGCGCGGCGCGGCGCAGCGGCGCGCGCGGGGCCGCCGCGGCGGCGGGCGCTTCCTCCTCCCAGAAGTCGAAGAAGTTGAACCAATTGCGCGGATGGGCGCGCACCACTTCCTCCAGCCGGGCGGCGAAGCGCGCGGCGGAAGCGGCGAGGCTGTTCTGCCGGTCGCGGCGGTCCAGCACGATGCGCTCGGCGAAGGGCTCGAAGCGGACCTCGTAGCGCCGCGGGCCGCGCCACAGCCCGAAGGACAGCATCACCGGCGCGCCCAGCACCGCCGCCAGCACGTGCGGCCCGAGCGGAAAGGCGGCGGGCGCGCCGAGGAAGGGCACCCGCGCCACCTTGTCGCTGCCGGGATCGGGGCTGCGGTCGGCCAGGATGCCCACCAGCCCGCCGCGTTCCAGGCATTCCTTGGCCCGCAGCATGGCGTCGGGCTGGCCCAGCGGGATCACCGCCGCGGCCTGGCGCGGGCCGAGGGCAGCGAAGAAAGCGGACACGCGGGCCGCGTTCTCCGCGTGCATCAGGGCCACCACCTCCACCGGGCAGCCGCGATCGGCCAGCACGCGCATCGCCTCGAAGGAGCCGAGATGGGCGCCGAGCAGGATGCAGCCCTGCCCCGCCGCGACGCGCTCCTCCAGCGCGTCCAGCCCGTGCACGCGGATGTCGTAGCCCGCGGTGCGGCCGCCCAGAAAGAAGACGCGGTCCAGGATGGTGGCGGCAAAGGCGAAGAACTGCCCCCATAGGTCGCGCCAGCCGGGCTCCCGCCCCAGGGCACGGCGCAGGTAGCGGCGCGACGCCGCGCGCTGCCGCGGGGCGGAGATCAGAAAATAGGCGGTGATGGGAAACAGCAGCGCGTGGCCGACGCCCCAGCCCAGCCGCAGCGTGATCCAGCCCATCAGGCGCAGCGCCGCGGCGCTGCCCCGTTCCCGCTGCCGGCACCAGGTCACGCCCCGGCGCCCCCGTGCCGCAGCGACACCTCGCCCGACAGCGCCGGGCCGGCCGCGCCCCGCGCCTGGAAGGCCACGCCGGCGGCGGTGCGGCGCAGGGTCACCGCGACCTCCTCCGCCGGCCCGACCGGGGCGGTGAACTTGGCGCGCAGCAGCGTGTCCGCCTCGCCCAGCCCGGCGGCGGCGACCGCGGCGAAGACCTCGTCCAGCAGCACCACCCCCGGCACCACCGGGCGGCCGGGAAAATGCCCGGCCAGGCAGGGATGGTCGGCCGGCACGGCGAAGCGGGCCGAGACGGGCGCATCGCCGCTCACGGCGTCACCTCCGTCCGGCGCAGCTCGGCCAGAGCCCGCCGCGTCAGCTTGCCCGCCGCGTCGCGCGGCAGGGCGGGCAGCATCACCACCGGGCGCGGCAGGAACACCGGCTCCAGCCGGGGGCGCAGCGCGGCCAGGATGTCGCGTGGGGTGCGGCCCGGCGCCACGACATAGGCCGCCAGCCGGGCGGAGGGGTCGCGGTCCAGGTTGTCCGGCGCCACGAAAACGCCGTCCTGCACCCCCTCGATCTCCGCCAGCAGGCGGTTCAGCCCGGCCAGCGAGGCGCGCTTGCCGCCCAGCTTCACCACATCCGTGCGCCGCCCCAGCAGTCGGAAGCGCCCGGCGGCGTCGATCGCGACCGCATCGGCCAGCGGCACCGGCGCGGGCAGGCCGGGCACGCTCACCAGCGCGCCGTCCTCGCCCTGCCGGTGCAGGACCGTGCCGCGGTAGGGAGTCCAGCCTTCCCCCTCCACCGTGCGGCGGGAAGCAACCGAGCCGACCTCGGTGGCGCCGTAGATTTCCAGCACCCGGGTGTTCCAGGCCCGCTCCGCCGCGGCCGCCAGTTCGGGCGACAGCGGCGCGGTGGCGGAGATCACGGCGTCCAGCGGCGGCAGCGCCTCGCCGGAACCGAGCACGGCGCGCAGTTGCAGCGGCGTGGTCACCAGCACGCGGCGGCCGGGGGCGGCGCGCAGGGCCTCGGCGACCTCGACGGGAAAGAAATGCGGCCCGGCATGGGCGGCGCCGTTGCCGTGCAGCGGCAGCAGGATCGTGGTCTCGAAGCCGTACATGTGCTGCGGCGGCACGGTGGCCACGACGGTGGCGGTGTCCGCCCGGTCCAGCCCGAAGCGCTCCGCCGCCGCCCGCGCCCCGGCCACCAGCGCGCCCCAGGGCTTGCCGTGCGCCGCCGGCTCCCCCGTGCTGCCGGAGGTGAAGCCGATCGCCGCCACCGCCGCCAGCGGAATTTCCGGGTTGGGGGCGTCCTCGCCCGGGCCGTCCGCCGCGACGCGGACCACCGGCAGCACGCCCGCATCCTCGCCGTCCACCAGGGCGTAGCTGTCGGGGAAGCGCGCGGCGATCTCCGCCTGCCGGCGGGCCGAGCCGTCGCTGGAGAGCAGCGTCACCTGCCCCCGGCTCAGCGCCGCGGCAAAGCCCAGCAGCGCGAGGTAGCGGTCGCCGCACAGGTTCAGCACGTGGCCGCGCGCCGGCAGCCGGGCGGCCAGGGCGGCGACGTCGGCCAGGAAGCGCCCGACGGTGACCGCCTCCCCGCCACGGCGAAAGATCACCGCGTTTCGCGGGCGGCCCACCAGCGGCGCGGTGGCCGCCGCCCCGCCGGCCGTGGGCACCCCGGCGGCGGGGCGAAGGATGGCGGCGGGCTCAGCCATGGGGCGCGGCATTGGCGGCCAGCATGGCGCGCCAGGTGCGGGCGGGGGTGGCCATCCCGTGCTGCGGGAAGCGCAGGCTGCGCACCACGTGCTCGCCCAGGAACAGGGCCGCCATGCCGCCCAGGCTGGCCGCCAGCACGGTCCAGCCGGCCGCGCCGAAAGCGCCCAGGCCGATCGCCGCGTGCAGCCCGGCCAGGGCGGCGAAGACCGCCGTCCACAGCGCCGTCAGCCCGCGGGTGTAGCCGGCGCATTCGGGGGGCAGGTGGCCGAAGTCGTGGCGGGTGTAGAAGCTGATCAGCGGTTCCCGCCCGGGCAGCAGGGTGCGGCCGAAATGCCAGCACAGCAGCAGGTCCGCCACCGCCGGCAGCACGCGCAGCCCGTTCGCGGCCAGTTCCGGCCATTCCCACAGGGCGAAGGCCAGCGCCGCCGGCACCGCCAGCACCAGCGCCCGGCCGAGGCCGCGCAGCCCCGGCGCCACGGCCGCCGCCAGCGCGGCCGCGGCCAGCGCCAGGGCCGGCCCGGGCCGGTCGGCGGCACGGCACAGGATCGCGCCGGCCGAGAGCGGCGCCACGAAGGCGAACCGCCCCACCATGCGCCGGAGTCCGGAGGACAACGGCATGGGGATCAGCGGGTCCGGTGCTTCTCGATATGGGCGGCGAGGGAGCGGAGCGAGGCGAAGATGCGGCCGTTGCGCTCGTCGTCCGAGCGCAGCTGGAAGCCGTAGCGGCGCGAGATCGCCAGGGCGATCTCCAGCGCGTCGATGGAATCCAGGCCCAGCCCTTCGCCGAAGAGCGGCGCGTCCAGCTCGATCTCCTCGGGGCTCACTTCGAGGTGCAGGGCTTCCACGATCAGCGCCGCCACCTCCGCCTCCATGGGCAGCGTGGAACTCACCGGCAATCCCCCCTCGAACGGCTCATCCGCAGGTTGCAGAAAAAACTGTTGCCCAAAGCGGAACGTCTCAGAAACGCGCCGCGGAATCAACCACGGCGCCGGGTCCGGGCCGCGTCGCCGCCCCCGCCCGCCGGGCGCTGCCGGCCGCACCGGCGCGCAAGCACAACTGGCACAGCGGCGTGGCCGCCACCGTGCCCAGCACCGTGGCGGCGGTGAGCAGCGGGAGCATCCCCAGGAAACCCGCGGAATCCGGCCGCATCATGGCGCTGAGCCCGGAGCAGAACACGCAGAGCACCACCCCCGCCGTCGAGAGCCGGCCCAGCGCCTCGGCGGAAACAGCGCCGCGTACCAGTCCGGCGCGACGCGCCCCAGCGCGGAAGGCCCCAGCAGCACCCCGGCCAGGATCCGCACCACCGCCAGCGGCGCCACCGCGCGCACCGCCGGCAGGCGCCACACCAGCCAGGGCAGCAGCACCAGGGCGAGCGCGATCAGCAGCAGCGCGAGGCGGGCGGAATGCATGGAGCGGCGCTCAGTCCAGCGGGTCGGCGGAGGAGGCCACCGTGGCCTCCGACCGGTAGAAGGAGAAGGCGACGCCCAGCGCCAGGCTGAGGTTCCAGTCGCGCCGGAACAGCGGGCTGTCGCTGTTGGTGGCGCCGCTGAAATTCTCCACCCGGCCGCCGCCCACCACGGACAGGCGATCGGTCACCGGCACGCGATAGGAGAATTGCAGCCGGGTGCCGAGATAGCCGCCCTCCGCATCGAAGGCCGGGCGGTCGGGCCGGACGAAGCGCGGCTCCACCCGGTAGAAATAATCCATCAGCCGCCCGGTGGCGACGATTGGCCCGATCCCCGCCCGCAGCCGGGCGCCGGGAAAGCCCAGCCCGTACTGCTCGAAGGCCAGCTCGGGCGAGAACACCACGCCGCGGTAATGCACGGAGGTCAGGTCGGAGGAGAACACCGCCCGCACCGGCAGTTCCAGGTTGACCCGGCGCGGCGCGGCGGGGTCGCGCCACAGGGTCAGGCGCAGGGCCGGCCCGACCTCCCCCTGCCAGTCCAGGTCCGGCATGCCCCGGCGCGCGTCGTTCTTGCTGGAGGATGAGGGAAAGGCGCCGCCCAGGCTGAGGTCGATCCCCACCCCGCCGGAGCGGTACACCCGGCCGCGCACCCCTTGGTCGTCGGAGCGCAGGATCTCGCCGCGATAGATCACGTAGGGGAAGCCGATCCCCTGGACGTGGTTCTGCCCGGCCGCGGGATAGTCCGGCAGCCAGCCGCCGCCGCCGCCGATCCCGGCCTCCAGCACGGGCAGCCGCACCTCCTGCGCCGGCGCGGGCGACGCGGCGGCGAACAGGCCGAGGGCGCCCGCCGTCACCGCGGCCGCCACCCGCGGCGTGGTGCGACAAGGCGTCCGCAGGGCCGCTCGGGGCGCGGTGCGGCGGAGCCTCCGGCAGGCCGCCCAGGCGCGCGGCGCGCTCACGCCGCGTCCCGCTCGGCCAGGATCAGCACGTTGGGCAGCGGCGTGCCGGCCCAGCAGGGCGACACGGTGGCGCGAAACCCCGCCGCTTCCAGCGGCGCCGCCAGCGCCGCGACCGGCAGCGGCTCGATGGCCGCCTGCCAGTCGCCGCGCAGGGCGCGGTTGGCCAGTTCGGTGAACATGCCCACCCGGCTGCGCCAGCCGGCCTGCGGGTCGAAGGCGCGGATCACCACCCGCCGGCGCGCGGCCGCCGCGGCGCGGTTCAGCAGGTCCCGCTGCGCCACCGCGGGCAGCTGGTACAGCACGTCCACCAGCAGCACGGTGTCGCAGGCCGCCACCGGCGCTTCCGTCAGGTCGGCGGCCGCGTAGCGGGCCGGCAGCCCGGCCGCTGCTGCGCGCGCTTCCGCCAGCTTGGCCGCATCCCCGTCCAGGCCGCTCACCGCCTCCGCCAGGCCGGCCAGCAGCAGGGCGAGCGAGAGCTGGCCGCGGCCGCAGCCGAGATCGGCCACCTGCCCGAAGCCGCCGCGCCGCGCCGCCAGCTCCAGGATGGCCGAGGTGGCGGGGTCGCGGCGCAGCTTGGAGCGGACATAGCCCTGCCCGAAGCGCGAGCCGCCGGCGTAGCGGCCGGCCACGGCGGCGAACAAGGGGGCATGCTGGCCAGCGGCGGCGAGGCTGGGCACGGTGCTCGGCTGCTCCCGAAATCGTGAGCGGCCATTATGCCGGCTCGTCCGGGCACGGACAATCCGCCAGCGGCACGGTTCCCGTCGGGCCGGAACCGTACGGTGTCCGCAGGGCCAGAACCGCACGGCTCGTGCCCCGCGAGAACCACGCGCTTCCCGCCGGCTGGAAGCGTGGCCCGCGCCTCAGCCCGGGCGGCGCGCCGTGTAGGCGCGGAAGATCCCCAGGGCGGTGTCGCAGCGCACCGCCTCGAAGCCGCTGGCGGCGAGGTGGTGCAGGATGGTGTCCGCCGGCACGCAGGCCTCGATGGTGTCCCAGTAGTACTGCATCAGCGTTCCCGCCCGGCCGCGCGGCGCCGTCAGCCGGCACAGCGCCGGCACCACCGTCCCGAGGTAGAAGCGCGCCGCCGCATGTGCCCGCCGCCCCTCCGGCCGGCCGATCTCCAGCAGCAGCACCGTGCCGCCCGGCCGCAGCACCCGGCGGTATTCCGCAAAGGCGGCGCCCAGTTCCGCCACGTGGCGCAGCGCGTAGCCCATGCTGAGGAAGTCCACGCTGCCGTCGGGCAGCGGCAGCGCTTCCGCCCTTCCCTGCACCAGCCCGATCCCCGGCAGCTGCCGGCGCGCTTCCGCCAGCATGCCGCGGCTGGGGTCCAGCCCGGTCACCGCTCCAGGATCGCCGACCACGCGGGCGGCCTCGCGCGCCACCAGCCCGGTGCCCACCGCCACGTCCAGCACCCGCATCCCCGGCCGCAGCCCGGCCCGCAGCAGCGCCTGCCGCCGGTACCAGGCCCCCGTGCCCAGGGAGAACACGGCGTTGATCCGGTCGTATTGCGGCGCGGTGTCGTCGAACAGCCGGCGCACGAAGCCGACCCGCTCGCCGGTGCCGGCGTAGTATTCCGCCAGCGGCGGGTGCGGCGCCACGCGATCGGGCGCTTCCATCTCGGCCACGCGGCAACCTCCCGGCGTTTCACGGCGGGGTGAGCGATAGACCGGCTCCGCGCCGCCCGGCTAGAGCGATTTCCCCGCCAGCCCTACCGGCAGGCCGCCGCCTAGCCACTTGTTTGAAGGGCGGTGTCACGGTTCCGAACGGTTTCCGCTCCGCCACGATCTGCTCTAAGGGTCCGGCTCTGGGGAAGGAAAACACCGTCACCGTGCCTCGTGTGCGTGATCAACGCCGGGATCGGGGCCAGGACCAGGACCGGGGCAGCCCGCGCCCCGGGCTGCGCGGCCGGATCAGGCACGCGGCCCGGACACTGCTGTTCTTTCCCGTGCTGCTGTCCTTCGCGGCCATCTGCCTGGCCTGGAGCCTGCCGGCCGGGCTGTTGTACCGACTGCTGCCGCGGCCCCTGGGGACGCGGCTCGGGCGCTGGGGCATCTCGGCGGGGTTCCGGCTGTATCTGGGGCTGATGCGCGGCACGGGGATGCTGCGCTGCGACCTGTCCGCGCTGGACGCGCTGCGCGGCGAGCGGGGGCTGGTGATCGCCTGCAACCACCCCTCGCTGCTGGACGCGGTGCTGGTGATCTCGCGCCTGCCGCACCTCGCCTGCATCGCCAAGGCCTCGGTCTGGGACAACCCGCTGCTGGGCGGCGGCGTCCGGCTGGCCGGCTACGTCCGCAACGACGCCACCCGCGGCATGATCCGGCAGGCCGCCGCCGCCCTGCGCGCCGGCGAGCCGCTGCTGGTGTTTCCCGAGGGCACCCGCACCACCCGCCCGCCGCTGGGCCCGGTCAGCCGCTCCTTCGCGGTGATCGCGCAGCAGGCGGGGGCCGCGGTGCAGTGCGTCATCATCGAGAGCGACAGCCCCTACCTGCGCAAGGGAACGCCGCTGCTACGCCGGCCGGCGCTGCCGCTGCGCTACCGCGTCCGCCTCGGCCCGCGCTTTCCCGCCGGCGGCCGGCCGCAGGAGCTGAGCGACCGGGTGGCGGCCGCGCTGCGCGCCGCCCTCGACCCGGCGGAAGGCGGCCGGGCATGACCGCGCCCTCGCGCACGCATCTCGTGCTGATCCCCTCCTTCAACAGCGGCGCGGCGCTGCTGGACACCGTGCGCGGGGCGCGGGCGCGGTGGAACCCAGTCTGGGTGGTGGTGGACGGCAGCACCGACGGCAGCGAGGCCGCGCTGCGGCCGCTGGCCGCCGCCGATCCCGGCCTGCGCGTGCTGGTGCTGCCGCGCAACGGCGGCAAGGGCGCCGCCATCCTGCACGGGCTGGAAGAAGCGGCGCGCGCCGGCTTCACCCATGCCCTGGCCATGGATGCCGACGGGCAGCACCCGGCCGCCAGCATCCCCGCCTTCATGGCCGCTTCCGCCGCCCGGCCGGAAGCGATGATCCTCGGCCTGCCCGTGTTCGGACCCGAAGCGCCGGCGCTGCGGGTGCGCGGGCGGCGCATCTCCAACTTCTGGGCGCAGCTGGAAACCCTGTGGGGCGGGGTCGGGGACAGCCTGTTCGGCTTCCGCGTCTACCCGGTGGCGCCGCTGCTGGCGCTGATGCGCCGCACCCGCTGGATGCGCCGCTACGACTTCGACGCCGAGGCCGCGGTGCGGCTGTTCTGGCGCGGCGTGCCGGCGGTGAACCTGCCCGCCCCGGTGCGCTACCTGTCCGCGGCCGAAGGCGGCGTGTCGCATTTCCGCTACGGGCGCGACAACCTGCTGCTCACGGGGATGCACACCCGGCTGGTGCTGGAATGGCTGCCACGGCTGCCGCTGCTGCTGGGCCGTCGCCTGCTGGCCCGCCGCCGGGCCCGTCGAGCGCGCGGCGCAGCGATACGCCCGTGAGCCCGGCCTCGCGCAGCGCGCGCAGCAGCGCGGGCAGCACCGTCAGCACCACCGGCCGCCCGTCCGCGTCGCGCCGGCAGGTGCCGTCGTGCAGCAGCAGCACGTCGCCGGCCGCCAGGCCGCGCCGCAGCCGCCGCAGCACCCAGTTCGGGTCGGACAGCCAGGCATCGGCGCCGCGCCGGGTCCAGGACACGTAGCCCAGGCCGCTGCCCGCCAGCACCGGGTCGAACAGCGGCGAGCGCAGCCCCGCCGGCGGCCGGAAGAAGCGCGGCGCCACGCCCCCGGCGCGTGCGATGGCCGCCTGCGCGTCGCGCATCTCGCGCCGCTGGAAGCGCCAGCCGCGGGCGGCGAACAGCAGCGGGTGGCGGTGGGTGTGGTTTTCCACGCTGTGGCCGCGGCGCAGGATCTCGCGCACCAGCGCGGGGTGCCGCGCCGCCTTCTCGCCCACCAGGAAGAAGGAGGCGGTGGCGCCCCCCGCCTCCAGCATCGCCAGCACCGCCGGCGTCACCTCCGGGTCTGGGCCGTCATCGAAGGTCAGCGCCACCTCGCCGCGCGCGATGCTGGGCGCCGGCAGCCGCGTCAGGTTGGGCCCGAGCAGCCGGGAGCGCGGCCGCATCCCCACGATCCCCAGCGCGGCGTGGTTGGCCGCCAGCCCCCCGGCCACCCAGGGCCAGGCCTCCGGCGCCGCCGCCAGCACCAGCAGCCCCGCCGCGTGCAGCCCCATCGAGGCGCGCGCCGCCGGCGTCGGCACCCAGCCGGGCGCGACGGCCTGTTGCCCGCCCGCCGCGGCCACGCGGTCCGACAGCGCCGCGAGGCGCCGCAGGGCACCGGGGCGGAACGGCCCGGCCGCCGGACCGGCGCAAGGGGTCCCGGCAAGGCTGGCCTCCGCCCGCCGTTCCGGAACCGTCGCCTCCGCGGTCGCGGAGCCTCGCTGCATCGCCCCTCCTTTCGGCCCCCGCTGCCCCGGCGCAGCCGGCAGGGCGGCGCGGGTCCCGGACAGGCGGGATCATCACGAATGCAGGAGATGGCACGCCAGGCGCCGCCGCAAGGGGCGGAACAGCGCTGCCCGCCCTCGCCGCCTCAGTCCAGCGTGGCGCCGGAAACCCGCACCGCCTCGGTCCAGACCGGCGCTTCCGCGCGGATCTGCGCCGCAAAGGCATCCGGCGCGTTGCACACCGGCTCCGTGCCGAGCCGCCCCAGCGACCGCCGGAACCCCTCGTCGCCGCAAGCCTCGCCGAGGAGGCGAGCCAGGCGCGCCGCGATCTCCGGCGGCAGCCCGGCCGGGCCGGCGATGCCGTTCCAGGTTTCCGTGGCGAAGCCGTCGAAACCCTGCTCGGCCGCGGTGGGAAGGTCGCCCAATTCCGCCGAACGCCGCTGGCCGGAACTCGCCAGCACGCGGATGCGGTCGCCCTGCATCTGCGGCATCAGCTCGCTGGGATTGCCGAAATAGGCCGACACCGTGCCGCTCAGCAGGTCCTGCACCGCGGGGCCGCCGCCGCGATAGGGCACGTGCTGCATGTCCAGCCCGGCGCGCTGCAGAAACAGCGCCATGGTCAGGTGGCTGCCCGAGCCGTTGCTGGCGGAGGCGTAGTTCAGCTGCCCGGGCTGCTGCTTCACCAGCGCCACGAACTCGGCCAGCGTGCGCACGCCCAGCCGCTGCGACACGCCCAGCACGAAGGGATTGCTGGCCACCACGGAGATCGGCGTGAAGTCGCGCAGGGGGTCGTAGGGCACCCGCGTCAGCGCCGGCAGGATCACCATCTGCGAGGCGCTGGCCACCAGCAGCGTGTAGCCGTCGGGCCGCGAGCGGGCCACGAAATCCGCCGCCACCGCGCCGTTGCCGCCGGAGCGGTTCTCCGCCACCACCGGCTGCCCGAGCCGCGCGGCCAGCCATTCCGCCGACAGCCGGCCGACGCTGTCCGTCACCCCGCCCGGGGGAAAGGGCACGATCAGCCGGATCGGGCGGTCCGGCCAGGCCGGCTGCGCCAGGGCCGGCAGCGGCGCGGCGGCCAGGGCAGCAACGGCGGCGAGCGCCAGCGCGGCGCGTCGCGGCCGTGCCGCGTCGATCCGCTGCGGCCGTACCGCGCTAAGTTGCCGCGGCAACACCGCGCCGAGGCGCTGCGGCCCTGCCGCGCGGGGCTGCGTCCATGCCGCCCAGCGACGGCCTGCCGTCGCGCGAAATCTGTTCAACACCTGCAATCTTCTCCGTCACGGTTCATTCGATCCGCACCGGCGTCCTGCCCGATCGTCGTGGCCCCCGGTTGTTCCGGGGTGCCGAACTGTCGCCCGCGCGCCTGCGGGCGGAACTGGGTCGTGCCGCCTCAGGCCGCCGCCAGGCTGAGCATCACGGCATGCGCCGCGTCGCGCGCCGCCGCGACGTGCGCCGCCGCCGCCGCCCGCGCCGCCGCCGCGTCGCGCCGCGCCACCGCGTCGAGGATGACGCGCATCTCCGCCGCACTTTCCCGCGCCCGCCCGGCGCGCGACATGGAACGGCCGCGCAGCAGGTTGATGCGGGCCAGCAGGCCGCGCAGCACCTCCTCGATCACCGCGTTGCCGGCCGCGGCCAGCAGCGCGTCGAAGAAGCGCGTGGTGGCGGAAACCCGCCCGGCCGCATCGCCGGCGGCCGCCGCGGCGTCGAAGGCGGCCAGCGCCTCGCGCATCGCGGCCAGCTGCGCCGGCGTGGCGGCGGTTGCGGCCGCTGCCGCGGCCTCGCCTTCCAGCAGGGCGCGCAGGCCGTAGATCTGCTCCGCCTGCGTCCAGGTGATCTCCGCCACCGAGGGGCCGCGATTGGGCACGATGGACACCAGCCGCTCGCCTTCCAGCCGGCGCAGCGCTTCGCGCAGGGACGGGCGGCTGATGCCCAGCGTGCCGCAGAGCTCGGTTTCCACCAGCCGCTGGCCGGGCTGGAAGTGCCCGCTCAGGATCGCCTCGCGCAGCGTGCTCACCGCCTGCGCCTGCACCGTGACCGCGGCGGGGATGCGCAGCTCCATCGCGCTCAGCGTCCCGCCCGCTGCCGCGCGCCGTGGCGGCGGAACAGGGAATACTCGCCCTGGAACCAGGGTTCCGCGGCCAGGCGCGCGCGCCAGGGCGTGGCGCGCGCGGCGTCGCGCGCCGGCGAGCGCATCGCCGCCTCGTCGCCCAGGTAGTGCAGCGCCATGCGGTTGAAGCGCCCGGGCTCGCCGTCGATGATCCGGAAGCGGCGCACCATCCACCAGTCCGGGCTGCTCATCAGCAGCGGCACGTGGTCCTGCTCGTACCAGGCATCGAAGTCGTCGCAGCGCTCGGCCGGCACGGTGAACCACACGGCGTAGAGCAGGGGCGCGTCCAGCGCCGCTGCCGGGCCGCCTTCCGGTCCGTCGGCGCGGCGGCGCACCGCGATCTCCTCGCCGATGTAGCGGGTGAAGCCCGACACGCTGCCCAGCATGTCGCGGGTCAGGGCGCTGGGCTGCCCCTTCACCGCGCCGTATTCGGGCGAGCGCAGCACCGCGGGCGTGTCCATCTCGTACACCGCCAGGAAGCCCGGCGCCTCGGTCGCGGCGTAGCGCTGGGCGCTGCGAAAGCCCGGCACCGCCACGCGCAGGGGGATGTGCTCCTCGTCGTACCAGCGGTGGAACACGTCCTCGCGGCTAGGGGGTGGCGTCATTTCCGAGAACAGGATGGTGCTGCCCTGCATGGCGAGAGAACCTGCCTCCACTGTCAGCTTGTCAGACAATCCTAGGTGCGGGTGGGCCGGGCTGGCAAGCACGGCGCGTGGGCACCAGCCTTCGCCCCTTTTCACCGCCCGTGATGATGGAACGGATCGCCATCCGCCCGGCCACACTCGAAGCCGCGGCCCGGAATGCCGGCCGCACCGTCCGGCCCCGGTGCCAGGGACCGGGCACCCGCTCGCGACCGCCGCTATACCTCCACCACGACGTTGCCGATCTGCCGGCCGCCTTCCAGCGCCTCGTGCGCCGCGGCGATCTCCGCCAGGGGAAAGCGCGCCCCGATCCGCGGCGCCAGCCAGCCGTCCCGCAGCCCCACCGCGATGGCCTCCGCCGCGGCGGTGCGGCGCGCGGGCGGCAGGATCATCCCCTGCACCAGCCGCAGCGCCACGCCCTTGTAGGCCAGCGGGTAATAGGGAAGCACCGGCTCGGGCACCCGCGTCGAGGAATAGGAGGCGATGGAACCGTTGTTCGCCACGATCGCGACATCCAGCGCCAGGTTGGCGCCCAGGTCCACCTCGATGATGCGGTCCACGCCGCGCCCGCCGGTGGCCGCCAGCACCTGCTGCGCGCAGTCGGGGTCGCGATAGTTGAACACCGCCGCCGCCCCGGCCTCGCGCGCCACCGCCGCCTTGTCCGGCGTGCTGGCGGTGGCCAGCACGCGCGCCCCCGCACGGGCGGCGAAGCGCAGCGCCGGCTCCCCCACCGCGCCGGCGGCGCCGTGCACCAGCACGCACATCCCGGCCACCGGCCCGTCGGCGAACACCGCGTCATGCGCCGTGCAGGCCGGCACGCCCAGGCAGGCACCGGCGGCGAAATCCGCCTCCGCCGGCAAGGGCACGGCCTGTTCCGCCGGCAGGGCGCAGAGCTCCGCCGCGGTGCCCGGCGCGTTCCACAGCCAGACCCGCTCGCCCAGCCGGTCGCGCGACACGCCCTCCCCCACCGCCACAACCTCGCCGGCGCCGTCGCCATGCGGGACGCTGCGGCGCGCCGGGCCGGCCATGCCGCGCCAGCCGGCGCGGCGCTTGGTGTCGTGCGGGTTCACGCCGCTGGCGCGGATTCGCACCAGCACCTCGCCCGGCCCCGCCACGGGATCGGGCAGCGTGCCGAGCTGCAGCACCTCGCGCGCCGGGCCGGTGCGCTCGTACCAGGCCGCGCGCATCAGCGGGTCTTCCCCGGCACGACGCGACGCGCCGCAAGGTCCCGGCGGCGCTGCCCCGCAGCCATCGGCATTCTTCGCATCGGGATATCCGTTCTCCAGCCCTGCGCCGCGCGCGGCCGGAGTGAAGCAACCGCGCGCGGCGGGCACAACCGCGACTCGCCGCCGCAACCGGCCGCGAATCCTGTGGCCCGCCCGCTTCCCGCCGGCCGGAGCAGTGTTGCCGCAGCGCGCCGGCACCGTTCAGCCACCGGTTTCGCCCGCGCGGATTTTGCGACTCTTGTGTCCTGCGCTGCGCTTCACTATGACCGGGGCATGTCGAAGAAGTTCCTGACGGACGTCATCCAGCAGTCCAGCGACCTGACGGGCGTGGCCTCGGGCCGGCTCGCGGCCGAGATCATCGCCGCCATCAAGGCGGAGATCATCGAGAACGGCCGCTTCTCGCTGCCCGATTTCGGCGCCTTCACGGTGCGCGAAACGCCCAAGCGCACCGCGCTGAACCCGCGCACCGGCGAGAAGGTGTCGGTGAAGGCCGGCGCCACGGTGAAGTTCAAGGCCGCGCCCTCGCTCAAGGAAGCCGCCTTTGCCGGCGTGAAGAAGAGCAAGCGCAAGGCCGCCAAGGCCGCCACCGCCGCGGGCTGAGCCCCGCGCGCGCTGCCCGGCGGCCGCAGCGCCGCCGGAAACCTTGCCGGCCCCTTCCCCGCGGAAGGGTGCCGCGCCCGGCAATCCCCGACCGGTCAGGCCGGCGGGATGATCCCCTCCTCGCGCAGGTGGCGGAAGAACAGCCCGAACATTTCCTCCGTGTCGATGCAGTCGGCGAAGCCGGTCTGCCGCGCCTTGACCGTGCTGCTGATGTTGTCGAAGCCGCTGTTGAAGATGAAGTCGGCGAATTCCCAGGACACCAGCTGGCGATAGGGGATCGGCTGCAACCCGTGGCGGCGCACCATCGTGTCCCAGACCGGTTCCTTGTCGGCCATATAGGTGGCCAGCGGCATCGGCACGGGATAGGCGACGGGCATGCCGAACTGCTCGGCGAGTCGCGGCCACAGGTGTTCCCAGCGGAAATAATCGCCGTTGGTGATGTTGAAGATTTCCTCCCGCGCCGCCGGCATGCGGCCCGCCCAGTCCGTGGCGCTCGCCAGGATCTTGGCCGAGGTCACCTGGTACAGCGCGCGATACGCCGCCATCGAGCCCGGGAAGCGCAGCGGCAGCCCGAGTTCCCGCGAGATCGCGGCGTAGATCGCGATGGCCATGGCGAGGTTCATGGGGTTGCCCAGCGCGAAGCCGCACACCGCTTCCGGCCGCAGCGCGGTGAGGTGCCAGCGCTTGCCCCGCTGCCGCTCCCGCAGGAAGTCCTCCTGGTCATAGTAGAAGTTGGGCGGCATCAGCCGCGGGTCGTCCTCGCGCGCCGGCGTCTTGAAGGGGCCGAGATCGGCGCCGTAGGCCTTGCCGCCCTGGTAAAAGGTGACGTGTTCCAGCCCCGGGCAGTTGGGCTCGATCACGTCCAGCAGGTTGCGCAGGATGGCGAGGTTCACCGCGCTCTTCTCCGCCGCAGTGGCGCGCTCGATATAGGCGCCGAAGACGATATGCGTGACGTCGGACACGCCGCCCAGCTTCTCCCGCACCTCCCCGGGGTTCAGCAGGTCCACGGCCACGGGAACCACGCCCTCCACATGGCCTTCCGTGCGGCGCGACAGCGCGTACACCTTGGCTCCGGGCTCGCGCCGGAAATGCTGCGCCGCGGCGCGGCCGATGACGCCCTGCGCCCCCGCGACCAGGATCACCCTGTTGCTGCCTGACATGCTGCGGCCCTTCCCCGTTCCTGCGGCCGGCGTTCGGCGGCGGGTTCCGGCGGGATAAACACCGCCTTCCCGGCATGGCTGCGTCCCGGTGACGGCGCGCGCCCCTCGCCCGGATCGCAATCCCGCGTGGCATGGGGCGGCGCCCGGGCGTGGCACGACCGCCGGCCGATACCGCGAAACTGGCGGAAAACCGCGCGATTCCGCGCTGGGCCGGCGCTGCACGGCGGTTGTTCCCTGGCCGGCCCGGCCGCTCCGCGCCGGCCTGGGATGCCGGCGGCACATGCGAAACGGCCCGGATTGCACGATCCCGCATCGCAGAACCCGCCGGCAATTCTTGGAAACCACGCATCCCGCCACGACATCCTGCCCCGGTATCCAGGCCCGCGGACCCGGTTCTTCAGGACCCGTCGCGCGCCTCGCCGGGAAAGGCTCTCATGTCCGCATCCACCACCTTCCCCGGTGCCGCGCCCCGCGCGGCGCTGGGGGTCCAGCGCACGGCGGCCCTGGCCGCGGGAGCCGTGCTCGTGCTGGGCATCCTGCTGATCGGCAACCTCGTCAGCCCGCGGCAAGCCGCGCTCTATGCCCTGGGTGCGGCGCTGGGGCTGGTGCTCTACCATGCCAGCTTCGGCTTCACCTCCGCCTGGCGGGTCTTCATCAGCGATCGTCGCGGCGAGGGATTGCGGGCGCAGATGCTGATGCTCGCCCTGGCCACGCTGCTGTTCTTTCCCGTGCTCGCGGCGGGCTCGCTCTGGGGCCAGCCGGTGGCGGGGCTGGTGCAGCCGGTGGGCGTTTCCGTGGCCTTCGGCGCCTTCCTGTTCGGCATCGGCATGCAGATGGGCGGCGGCTGTGCCTCCGGCACGCTCTACACCGTGGGCGGCGGTTCCACGCGGATGCTGCTGACCCTGGCTGCGTTCATCGCCGGCTCCGTGCTGGGCGCGGCGCACCTGCACTGGTGGGCGGCGCTGCCCAGCCTGCCGCGGGTGTCGCTGGTGACCAGCCTCGGCCCCACCCTGGGCATCGTCGTGCAGTTGGCGGTCTTCGCGGCCATCGCCGCCGTCACCGTGGTGCTGGAACGGCGCCGGCACGGCCGGTTGCTGTTCGCCCCCGCCTCGCCCCGTACCGGGCTGGCGCGGCTGCTGCGCGGCCCCTGGCCGGTGGTGGCGGGCGGCGTGGCGTTGGCGCTGCTGAACTTCGTCACCCTGGCGCTGTCCGGACGCCCCTGGGGCATCACCGCCGCCTTCGCGCTCTGGGGTTCCAAGATCGCCGCCGGGCTGGGCGTGGACGTGGCCAGCTGGCCCTACTGGTCGGCCCCCGCGGCCCGTGCCTCGCTGGAGGGCAGCGTCTTCGCCGATGTCACCTCCGTGATGGATTTCGGCATCATCGTCGGCGCGCTGCTGGCCGCCACCCTGGCCGGGCGCTGGTCGCCGACCTGGCGGGTGCCGCTGCGCTCCGCGGTGGCGGCGGTGGTGGGCGGGCTGATGCTCGGCTACGGCGCGCGGCTGGCCTATGGCTGCAACATCGGCGCGTACTTCTCCGGCATCGCCTCGGGCAGCCTGCATGGCTGGCTGTGGATGGTGGCGGCCTTTGCCGGCAACCTCATCGGCACCCGCCTGCGGCCCTTCTTCGGGCTGGAGGTGGAGCGCACGCCGCAGCCGACCGGCTGCTGAGCGCCCGCCGCACGCCGCGGCGGCGCATCGGACGCGAAGGGCGCCCCGGTGAGGAACCGGCGGCGCCCTTTCGTTTCCGGCCCGCGTGATGGCCCGGAATGTCAGCTTGTCAGACAATCCCGCGGGCTGTTAGCCTCGCCCGGCAAGCACGCGCCGGCGCTTCCCGGACCGTCCCGGACCGTTTCCCGGGATGCCCTGGTCCGCATTCCGGGCGCGGCGCGGTTGATCGGGAACACACGCATGCAGCTCACCGTCCGTCGCTGGCTTACCTTCGTGGACCACAAGACCGAGGAAGCCGGCCACACCGCGGACCAGCCGCTGCGCCGCGTGGCCGCCGTGGCCGTGCTGAAGAACCCCGCCGCCGGCCGCTTTCTCGACGACCTGTCGCCGATGATCGCCGCCTCCGCCGCGGTGGGCGAGCAGCTCGCGCGCCTCGCCGTGGAGGCCATGGGCGGCCTGCCGGTGGAAAGCTACGGCAAGGGCGGCGTGGTCGGCCTGCAGGGCGAGCAGGAACACGCCAACGCCCTGCTCACCACCACCTTTGCCGAGCCGCTGCGCGCGGCCATCGGCGGCGCCCTGGCCTGGATCCCCTCCTTCACCAAGCTGGCCGTCCCGGGCGCCGCCATCGACGTGCCGCTGGCGCACAAGGATGCGCTCTATGTCCGCTCGCACTACGACGGCATGACCGTGACCCTGCCCTCCGACGCGCCCGCGCCGGACGAGGTGGCGCTGATCATCTGCCTGGCCAATCGCGGCCGCCTCAACGCCCGCGTCGGCGGCATCGCCGCCTCGGAGATTTCGGGCCAAGACGGCCTGCGCTGAGAACCGCCGCCATGCGCAGCGCCATCACCAATCTCGGCCGCATCGTGTCGGGCGAGCTGGACGCGCCCTTCGCACAGGGCGACGCCATCCTGATGGAGAACGGCCGCATCGCGGCGGTCGGCAGCCTTTCGGCGGAAACGCTGGCGGGCTGCGACGTGGTGGTGGACGCCGCCGGCGCCACTGCCATCCCCGGGCTGATCGACAGCCACGTCCACATCACCTTCGGCGACTACACGCCGCGGCAGAAGGTGGTGGGCTACCTCGAGAGCTACCTGCATGGCGGCACCACCACCGCCATCACCGCCTCCGAGGTGCATGTCCCCGGCCGCCCCAAGGACCCCGCCGGGGTCAAGGCCCTGGCGCTGGCGGCGCAGGCCTGCTTCCGCGACTACCGGCCGGGCGGGATGCGCGTCCATGCCGGCTCGGTGATCCTGGAACCCGGCCTCACCGAGGCCGACATCGCGGAACTGGCCGCCGCCGGCATCTGGCTGGCCAAGGCCGGCTTCGGCGCCTTCGACACGCCCTTCGGCTACGCCCCCCTGATGCGGGCGGCCAAGGCGGCCGGCATGGTCACCACCATGCACACCGGCGGCTCCTCCATTCCCGGCTCCTCGGGCATCTGGGCGGAGCACGTCCTGGCCTCGGACCCCAGCGTGTCGTTCCACGTCAACGGCGGCCCGGTGGCCATGCCCGACAGCGGCTTCCCCCGCCTGGTGGAGGAAAGCAGCATCGCGCTGCAGATCTGCACCGCCGGCAACCTGCGCACCGCCTTGCTGACCGCCCGCCTGCTGGAAGAGGCCGGACAGTTCGAGCGGCTGCTGATCGCCACCGACACGCCCACCGGCAGCGGCATCATGCCGCTGGGCATCTTCTACACGATCAGCCACCTCGCCAGCCTCGGCGGCATCCCGCCCGAGCGCGCCATTGCCGCCGCCACCGGCAACAACGCCCGCACCTACCGCCTCAACAGCGGCGTGCTGGCCGTGGGGCGCGACGCCGACGTGGTGCTGATCGACGCCTGCGCCGGCGGCGCGCACGACGACCCGCTCACGGCACTGGCCCATGGCGACGTGCCGGCGGTCTCGGCCGTGTTCACCGACGGGGTGCCGCGCTTCGTCGGCCGCAGCCGCAACACTCCCGCCGGCATCCGGCCGGTGTGCGTGGCGGAATGCCGCCTCCCCATGGATTTCAGCGGAGCCTCGCACTGATGCCGGAGCCCAGCATCCTCGTCGCCGGCGCCGGGCCGGTGGGCGTGGTCACCGCCCTGGCCTTCGCCCAGCGCGGCTTCCGCGTGACGCTGCTGGAAGCGGCCGACGCGGTGGACCAGAACCCGCGCGCCTCCACCACGCATCCCTCCACCCTGGAGATGATCGAGCGCGTCGGCCTGCTGGACCGCTTCGTCGCCGAAGGGCTGGTGGCGCGCCGCTTCCAGTTCTGGGACCGCCCCGCCGGCCGCTGCATCGCCGAGTTCGACCACGCCGTGCTGGAGGGCGAGACGCGCTTCCCCTTCGTGGTGCAGACGGAGCAGCACAAGCTGGCCGCCATGGGCCTCGACGCCCTGCGCGCGCTGCCCAATGCCACGGTGCGCTTCGGTGCCCCTGTCTATGCCGTGACGCAGGACGCGGACGGCGTCACGGTGATCCTGGGCGGCAAGGCGGCGGGCGAGACCCTGCGCGCCGACTGGCTGGTGGGCGCCGATGGCGGCCGCTCCACCGTGCGCAAGCAGCTCGGCATCGCCTTCGACGGCTTCACCTGGCCCGAGCGCTTCCTGGTGCTCACCGTGCTCGACGATTTCGAGGCGATGATGGGCACCTGCTTCCGCAACTACTTCGCCGACCCCGACGAATGGGCCAACCTGTTCAAGGTGGCCGGCGACGACGGCCTCGGCCGCTGGCGCGCCGTGTTTCCCGCCCGCGTGGACGAGAGCGACGAGGAAGCCCTGTCCGACGCGGCCGCGATGGCGCGGCTGAACGGGCTGCACCGCAAGCCCGACGGCTACGCCCTGGTGCACCGCAACCTGTACAAGGTGCACCAGCGCGTCGCGGCGTCCTTCCGCAGCGGCCGCGTCTTCCTGGCCGGCGACGCCGCGCACGTGAACAACCCGATCGGCGGGCTGGGCCTGAACTTCGGCATCCACGACGCGATGGACTTGGTCGACACGCTGTGCGGCGTGGTGCTGGACGGCGCCGACCCCGCGCTGCTGGACGGCTACGAGCGGCGGCGCCGCACGCTCAACATCGAATTCGTGCAGGCGCAGACCGTGGATAACAAGAAGCGCCTGGAGGAAAAGGACCCGGCGCAGCGGCAGCAGCGGCTGGACGAGCTGGCCGCCATCGCCGCCGATCCCGCCCGGCACAAGGCTTTCCTGCTGCGCACCTCGCTGATCGGCAGCGTGCGGCAGGCCGCCACCATGGTGTGAACCGGCGCCGCCACGCCAGGAGCGCCGGTCGCCTGATCCAACAACGCGCCCTGCGTCCCGGCCAGATCGCCACCACCCCACCCGGTATCCGCTGGGCGGACTGAACCCCCGCAGCATTCCGCCGCAATCCGGTCGGCCGGGCGTTCCGGGTGGCTCCGGCCGTGGCCAGGGGCAGCGCCCCTGGCCGACGCTCAAACGGCCCGGAACAACCCACCCCACCCCACCCGGCAACGGTCAGGCGGCAGCGCCGCGGCGGCAGGCGCGCACCAGCAGGAGGTGGCTCAGGAACACGGCGGCCAGCACGTAGCGCGGGATCACGTAGTTGCTGAACAGCGGCACGCTGGCCACCGTGGCCAGCAGCCCCGCGCTCACCACCAGTTCCGCCAGGTCGCCACGGCCGGACAGCAGCCTCCAGGCGGCCAGGATGCTGCCGCACAGCAGCAGCAGCGGATAGGCCGGCGCCAGGTGCAGGAAGGCCGCCAGCATCGGCGTCACCACGCCGGTGATGCCGGGGTCGAGCGGCCGGTCGGTCATCGCGTTGACGCGCTGCACGAAGCCCTCGGGCAGGTCGCGGCTCAGCCCCATCTCCTCCTGGAGAAAGGTCGTCCATTCATCGGGGCTGAAATAGATCAGCAGCCCCACGGCGTAGACGCGCGCGACCGCCAGCGGGTCCCGCCAGGCGGCATGGCGCAGGATGCGGCCGCTGACCTGGTCGACGGTGGCGGAATATTCCTCGGTGATGCCCAGGCGGTCGCGGATCAGCGCATGCGCGGACTCCCCCCGCTCGCCCCAGATCTGCCGCACCCGCTTGTGGAAATTCCCGAGGTCCAGCGCCGCGACCTCCGCATCCGACACCGCGACGCCCGCGGCGCGGAAATCCTCGGCCTGCAGGGCGGGCGCGAAGGTGCCCAGCAGGAACACGCCCGACATCTTGTTGGCGAAGACCTCGCCGGGAAAGCGGCCGGCGAACACGGCCGCATTCGCCCCCACCAGCAGCGCCAGGGCCAGCGGCGGCAGCACCAGCGTCAGCCCCAGCCGGCGCAGCGCGGGGCCGCGCG
Source organism: Roseomonas sp. BN140053 (assembly GCF_047690175.1). Classification (NCBI taxonomy): domain Bacteria; kingdom Pseudomonadati; phylum Pseudomonadota; class Alphaproteobacteria; order Acetobacterales; family Roseomonadaceae; genus Roseomonas; species Roseomonas sp. BN140053. The sequence goes on from NZ_JBLLEB010000004.1 coordinate 241,028, forward strand.
GCCGCACCGCCGCCCGCGCGCGCAGCAGCCCCACCCCCAGGCCCAGCAGACACAGCAGCGCCACCGGCGCATAGGCCACCCGGGCGAACACCGCCGCGGCCAGACAGGCCGCCATCGCCGCCCACCAGCCGGGAAAGCGCCGCGCCGGCGCCCGCAGCCCCGCGTGCAGGCACAGCAGGAAGGCGGTGAACAACAGGAAGGCCAGCAGGTCCGACATGTAGAAGCGCAGGTACAGGCCCAGCAGCGGGTCGAGGCTGACGCAGGCCACGAAGAGCGGAAACAACAGCCGCCGCGCCGTGCCGGGCGGAAACAACGCCGCGCAGGCCAGGGTCGTGCCAGCCAGCAGCGCGGCCTGCAGCAGCAGGAAGCACAGGTGGCTGCGGCTCGCCCGCAGCAGCGCGGACACCAGCAGCCCGAAGGCCCAGGACCGGTCCGGCCAAAGGTGGTCGGCGTCGATGCTGAGATAGGCGATCGAATCCCCCTGGAAGAAGCGCGGCAGGTGGTCGATCGCCAGCCAGCCCCCGACCAGCAGAACCGCCACCAGCGCGCCCAGCGCCACTCCAGCGCGGGGCCATCCGGTGCGGGCCGATCCGGCGCGGCCCGATCCAGAGGGATCCGCTCCAGACCGGTCTGTTCCAGCATGGCCTGACCCAGCGTGGGCCAACCCGGCGGGACCCAATCCGGCCGGCGCCCACCAGCCGGGTGCCGGCCCGGCCGCCTCCCCGGTTGGCGGCCGCGCGGGCGACACGGCGGAGGCGGGGCACGGCGCCTTCCTGGCCGCGGGGCGCGCCGCGGCCTCGCCCGCGGGGGCGAGGGGCAGCGCGCGAGGGTTCGGCACGGGGGCGGGCATCGCCGGGGGCTAGCACGCGGCCCCCAGGCCTGCCGAATCAGGCCGGCCGGGCGCGGTCAGCCCCCGGGCGGGAACTCCCCGTGCTCGCGCAGGCGGTCGAGAAACGCCGCCACCGCGCCCAGCGTCGCCTCGGGCGCTTCCAGGTGGGGCGCATGGCCCACCCCCGGCAGCACCACCCCGTCCACCGGGCAATAGGCCTCGCGCTGGGCGAGGCGCAGCTGTTCGGCCGTGCCGTAGGGGTCGGCGTCGCCCTGCAGGATCAGCACGGGCACCCGCAGATGCGCCACCTCCGCCTCGATGTTGAAGGCGCGGAAGCCGGGGTCGAGCCAGGCGCGGTTCCAGCCCCAGAAGGCGCCGTCCACGTCGGCGTGGTAGCGCGCCAGCCTGTTCCGCAGGTCGGTGGTCTCGTAGCGGCGGCGGGCATCCTCGATGCCGGCGATCGTCACCGCCTCCACCACGAAGTGCGGCGCCAGCAGCACCAGGCCCCGCACGCGGAAGTCCTGGTGCGTTCCGGCATAGATCGCGGCGATGGAGCCGCCGTCGGAATGGCCCAGCAGCACCGCCCGCCGCACGCCCGCCGCGTCCAGCACCGGCCCCACCGCGTCGCGCGCTTCGCGCTGCATGTAGTCCAGCGGGCGCGGCAGCGGCACCGGGTCGGACTGCCCGTAGCCGCGGCGCGACCAGGCCAGCACGCCGCAGCCGGTGGCGGCGGCCAGCGCCGCGGGAAAGCCGCGCCACAGGGCGATGCAGCCCACGCCCTCGTGCAGCAGCACCAGCGTCGGCGCTTCCTCCGGCCCCGGCCCCCACCACGCGGTTTCCAGCCGGGCGCCGTCGACCACCACCTCCCCCAGGCTGGGGGAAGCCCCGCCGGCGGCGGCCGGGCCGGCGCTCACGCTTCCGGCCCCGTGCGCTCCTCCAGCGAGGCGCGCAGCTTGAAGCGCTGGATCTTGCCCGTGGCGGTCTTGGGCAGCTCCTCCATCGCCTCGATCCAGCGCGGATACTTCCACGGGCCGGCCGCCGCCTTCACGTGGTCCTTCAACGCGTCGAACAGCGCGTCGGCGTCGTCGGCGGGGTCCTTGAACACCACGAAGGCCATGGGCTTCACGAGGCCGTCCACGTCCTCGCGCGCCACCACCGCGGCTTCCTGCACCGCCGGGTGCGACATCAGCGCCGCCTCCACCTCGAAGGGCGAGACCCAGATGCCGCTGACCTTGAGCATGTCGTCGGCGCGGCCCTGGTAGCGGTAGTAGCCCTCGGCATCGCGGACGTACTTGTCGCCGGTGCAGGTCCATTCGCCGCAGAAAGTCCGGCGACTTTTGCTCCTCTGGTTCCAATAGCCCTCGGCCGCGGTGGGGCCGCGCACCAGCAGCTCGCCCGGCTCGCCGTCCGGCACGTCGCGGCCATTCTCGTCCACCACGCGCAGCTCGTAGCCCGGCACCGCCTTGCCCGTGGTGCCGTAGCGGATGTCGTCGGGCCGGTTGGACACGAAGATATGCAGCATCTCGGTGGAGCCGATGCCGTCCAGGATATCCACGCCGGTGATCTCGCGCCAGCGCAGCCCGACATGCTCCGGCAGCGCCTCGCCGGCGGATACGCAGCGCCGCAGCCGCGCCGATCCCGCGCCGGGGCCCAGGTCGGGCCGCGCCAGCAGCGCCGCGTAGAGCGTCGGCACCCCCGCGAACATGGTGGGCTGGTAGGTCCGGATGGTGCCGAGCACGGCATCCGGCGTCGGCCGGTCCGGCAGCAGCACGCCGCAGGCGCCCACCGCCATCGGGAAGATCATGCTGTTGCCCAGCCCATAGGCGAAGAACAGCTTGGCCACGGAGAACATCAGGTCGTCCTGCCGGATGCCCAGCACCTGCGCCCCGTAGGTATCCGCCGTGGCGCGCAGGTTGCCGTGGACGTGCTTCACCCCCTTGGGCGCCCCCGTCGAGCCGGAGGAATACATCCAGAAGGCCACCTCGTCGGCGCAGGCGCGCTCCGGCTGCGGCAGCGGCGCCGCTTCGCGCAGGAAACGGGCGAGGTCGCGCGCCGGCAGCCCTTCCGGTGCCACCGGTTCGGCCTCGCTGCCGTCCACGGTCGCCACCAGCACCAGCCGCAGCGCCGGGCAGCGCGCCAGCACCGGCAACAGCGCCGGCAGCAGCGGCGCGGACACCACGACGGCCTCGGCCCGGCTGTCGAGCAGGATGTAGCCGACCTGGTCGGGCGTCAGCAGCGTGTTGACGGGAATGGGGATGGAGCCGCCGCGGATGGCGCCCCAGAAGGCGGTGGCGAAATCCACCGTGTCCAGCATCACCAGCGCCACGCGCCGTTCCGTGCCGATGCCCGCGCCGCGCAAGCCGCCGGCGAAGCGGGCCGAGCTTTCCGCCAGCCCGGCATAGGTCATGCGGCGATGCGGGTCGATCAGCACGGGCGCCTCGCCGCGCCCTTCCGCCAGGTGCCGGTCGATGAAGTGCAGCACGGCATTCTCGTTGCCGGCGGGGTCGGGCGTGGTGCCGGACATCCTCGTTGCTTCCTTCCCTGTGTACGCGCGCGCGCTTCAGCCGCGCTTCTTGAACTCGATGGCCCCTTCGGGCAGCAGGTAGAGCACCACCGCGCGGCCGCCCGTCACGGTGGGGGCGTGCTCGCTGCCCGGGCCGTAAACCAGCCAGCCCTCGCCCACCCCGTCAAAGGCGGCGCCGGGGGTTTCGGGCAGGATCATGTCGATCTCGCCCCCCGGATGGGCGTGCTGCGGGCCGGCGATGCTGTCCATCACCACCACGTCCACGGAGAAACCGTGCGTGGCCGGCGTCGCCTTGATCGCGCGGCCGTAGCGGATGCCGCCGGCTTCCCGGTTGCACAGCCAGCCCTCGGCGATGCCCTGGCGGCACAGCGCGGCCAGCCGGGTGAACTCCGGCCCGTCCGGCGGGAACTCGGCGTTCATCGCCGCCCCCAGCGCCGGGGATACCGGCCGCCCGGCGATGCGACCGGTCACCGCGACCACGGCCTGCTCGAATGCCGCGAGGCTCATGGCGTGCCCTCCCCTTTTCCTTCGTGAACCCGGCCGGCCGCCGCGCGGCGCCGGCCCCAGGAACCTGCACGATAATGCAACACGCCGCCGGCAGCGAGGGAAGACGCGCAACATAGCGCGCGCCACCGCCACGCCGTGCTCACACGCCGAGGTGGCGGTGCATCATCTCCGTATCCGCCTGCAGCGCCGCGGGCGGGCCGCTATAGGCCACCGCCCCCTTCACCAGCACCGTGGCGCGGTCGGCCAGGGACAGCACCGCGGCCACGGTCTTGTCCACCACCACCGTGGCGATGCCGCCCTCCCGCACCGTGGCGATCACGCGCCAGATCTCGTCGCGGATCAGCGGCGCCAGGCCTTCTGTGGCCTCATCCAGGATCAGCAGCCGCGGCGAGGTCATCAGCGCGCGCCCGATGCTCAGCATTTGCTGCTCGCCGCCCGAAAGCTGGTCGCCGCGGTTGCTGATGCGCTGCGCCAGCCGCGGAAAGGTGTGCAGCACCCGCGCCTCGTCCCAGCGCACCGCCCCGTCCGCCCCCGGCCGCGCCGCGAGGCGCAAATTCTCCCGCACCGTCAGCGAGGCGAAGACGCCGCGCCCTTCCGGCACCACGGCGATGCCGCGCCGCGCCCGGCGGAACGGCGCTTCGCGCGAGATGTCGCGCCCATCCGCCAGCACCGCCCCGTCGCGCAGCGGCAGCAGGCCCAGCAGCGCGCGGATCAGCGTGGTCTTGCCCATGCCGTTGCGGCCCATCAGCCCGATCGTCTCGCCCGGCCGCACCGCGAGGTCGATCCCGCGCAGCACCAGCCCCTCGCCGTAGCCGGCCTGCACGCCGCGCGCTTCCAGGATGGGCGTGGCGGAGAGCGCGGCCGCTTCCGGCAGCACCCCACCCGGCGCGGCGCTGCCGTTCCCGCCCGTCACCTCGGCACCCGCCGCGCTCACGCCGCGTGCCCCAGATAAGCGTCGCGCACGGCGGCCGAGCCGCGCACCTGCGCCGGCGTGCCGTGTTCCAGCACCTGCCCGTCCACCATCACCGTCATGCAGTCCGCCACGGCGAAGACCACGTCCATGTCGTGCTCGATCAGCAGCAGGGCGTGGTCGCGCGCCAGCTCGCGCAGCAGCGCCGCCAGCCGCTCGCTTTCCTCCGGCCCCATGCCCGCCAGCGGCTCGTCCAGCAGCAGCACGGTGGGACCGGCGGCCAGCGCCATCGCGATCTCCAGCTGTCGCTGCTGCCCGTGGCTCAGCGTGCCGGCGACGCGCCCTGCCGCGGCGGACAGCCCGACGCGGGCGATGGCGACCTCCGCCGCCGCGATCGGCGGCCCTTCGGCAGCGGCGCTGCGCAGCAGGCGGCGGGCGGGCGTCAGCCGCGCCTGGGCGGCGAGGCGCACATTCTCCAGCACCGTCATCTCGCGCAGCACGTCCGTGCGCTGGAAGGACCGCCCGATGCCGGCGCGGGCGAAGCGCCAGGCCGGCCAGCGCATCGCGTCCTCCCCGTTCACCCGCAGCTCGCCGGAGGTGGGGCGCAATTCGCCGGAGAGCAGGTTGGTCAGCGTGCTCTTGCCGGCACCGTTGGGGCCGATCACCGCGTGCAGTTCACCCACCCGCAGCGTGAGCGACACGCCGCCCACCGCTACCAGCCCGCCGAAGCGCTTGGTCAGCCCCACTGCCTCCAGCGCCGGCCGCAGGAGCGCGGGATCGGCGATGCCCGGCGCGCTCATGCCGTTGGACCGGCATTGCGGCGGGGAAGGGAAGGCCGGGGGAGTGAACTCCCCCGGGCCCCCTCCTTTTTTCGGGAGTTTACAGTGCGCCCTCGGCCACCTGCGCGCCCCAAAACTCCCGAAAATAGAAGGGGGTCCGGGGGGATACCTCCCCCCGGCTCTCTGCTGCCACCGAACACGAGGCGAAGCCCCGACGGCATCATGGCCGGCTCCCCTGCGCCGCGTCGGGCGTCACCGGGGCCGCCACCCCGCGCGGCACCCGGCGCGGCGCCAGCCCCACCAGCCCGCGCGGCAGCACCAGCACCACCAGCAGGATCACCAGCCCTTCCACCAACCGCTGCCGCTCCGTCACCAGCTGCGCCGCCTCGCCCAGCCCGATCAGCGCGAAGGCCCCCAGGATCGGCCCGTGCAGCGCGCCCAAGCCCCCCAGCAGCACCGCCAGCAGCGCCTCGGCCGAGCGGTGCCAGCCCAGCAGTTCCGGGTTCACGAAGGCCTCGGTCATCGCCCACATGTGGCCGGACACGCCGGCCAGCGCACCGGCCAGGGTGAAGGCCGCCAACTTCAGCCGGTAGGTCCGGAACCCCATGGCGCGCATGCGGTGCTCGTTGGAGCGGATGCCCAGCAGGGCGCGGCCGAACAGCGTGCGCAGCAGCAGCACCAGCCCGAGATACATCGCCGCCAGCACGCCCAGGTTGACCCACAGCATCACCGCCGGCCGGTCGCGCCGCGGCACCACCCATTCCGCGCCGAAGGCCGCGAAAGCCGGGCGCTGCACGAAAACGCCGTCGGCGCCGCCGCCCAGCGGCGTGTCGTGGAACAGGAAGAACAGCATCTGCCCGAAAGCCAGCGTGGTCATCAGGAAGAAGAAGCCCTTGGTGCGCAGCGACAGCGCCCCCACGAACAGCGCCGCCACCCCGGCCAAGGCCGCCGCCGCCGGCAGCGTCAGCCCGGCGGAAAGCCCCGGCGGCAGCAGGTGCACGGCATAGGCGCCCACCCCGAAGAAGGCGGCGTGGCCCAGGCTGACCAGCCCCGCCCCGCCCACCAGCAATTGCAGGCTCAGCGCGAACATCGCCGTCACCAGCGCCGTGGAGGCGAGCTGCAGGTGATAAGTTTCCGCGAAGAACGGCATTGCCGCCACGACGGCGGCGGCGAGGAGCAGCAGCACCTGCCCGGTGCGACCGGCGACCACCACCGCGTCAGGCCCGCGCGAACAGGCCGGTGGGCCGCCACAGCAGCACCGCGGCCATGATGACGTAGACCGACAGCCCCGCCGCCCCCGGCAGGTAGGCCTGCCCCAGCGTGTCCACCATGCCGATCAGGATCGCCCCCCAGAAGGCACCGGCCACGGAGCCGACGCCGCCCACCACCACCACCACGAAGGACACGATCAGGAAGCCGTTGCCCATGTTCGGGTAGACGGAATACAGCGGCGCCGCGAGCGCCCCGGCCAGCATCGCCAGCGCCGTGCCCACGGCAAAAACCAGCAGGTGGATGCGCCGCGCATCCAGCCCCAGCAGGTCCACCATCTCCGGCTTTTCCGCCGCCGCGCGGATCGCGGAACCGACGCGGGTGCGCTCGATGCTCAGGAACATCGCCAGCGCCACCAGCATGCAGAAGCCCAGCACCGCCAGACGGTAGGCGGAATACGCGAAGCCGCCGACGATCGGCACCGACACGTCCAGCACCGCCGGCACGGGCACGGAATGGAAGCCGTTGCCCAGCAGCATGGAACGGAACTCTTCGAACAGCAGGATCAGCGCGAAGGTCAGCAGCACCTGGTCCAGGTGCTCCCGGTGGTAGAAGCGGCGGAACAGCCCACGCTCCAGCAGCGCCCCGAAGGCGGCGCCGCCCAGCACCGCCGCCGGCAGCGCCAGCCACAGCGACCCCGTCAGCCCCGCCACCACGTAGGCGAGATAGGCGCCGATCATGAACAGGCTGCCATGGGCGAGGTTGATCACGCCCATGACGCCGAAGATCAGCGTCAGGCCGCTGCTGATCAGGAACAGCAGCAGCCCGTACTGCAAGCCGTTCAGGACCTGCGCCAGCAGTCCGGGAAGATCCATCGCGGCGTGCGGTCCGTGCTGCGGTTCAGCTGCTCATCCGGCAGCCCGTGCCGGGATCGGCCAGCGCCTCGGCCGCCACGCCGATCACCCGGTTCTCGCCGCCCTTGGCCTCGCGCAGGTAGATGTTCTGCACCGGGTTGTGCGACGGCGACAGCGTGAAGGGCCCGCGCGGGCTGTCGATGCGCGCCCCCGCCATGGCGCGCGACAGCTCGCGCTCCGCGGCGATGTCGCCCTTGGTGGCGTCCAGCCCGATCGCCAGCAGCTGCGCCGCGTCGTAGCCCTGCACGGCGTAGACGTCCGCGTCGCGCCCGGCCTTGTCGCGGAAGGCGGTGCGGAAGCTGCGGTTGCGCGGGTTGTCCAACCCGTCGCCATAGTGCAGCGCCGTGCGCACGCCGTCTGCGGCCGCGCCCTGGGCCTGCAGCGTGCCCTCGGTCAGGAAGCCCGAGCCGGTCAGCGGGATGCGGTCGCGGAAGCCCGCCGCGGCATAGTCGCGCACGAACTGCACCGCGCCGCCACCGGCGAAGAAGGACCCCACCGCTTCCACGCCCAGGCCGGGAATCTGCGCCAGGATCGGCTGGAAGTTGGTTTCCGGGAAGGGCAGCCACAGCTCGCGCGTCAGCTCCGCCCCGCCGGCCTTGAGCCCGTCGCGGAAGCCCTCGCCCGCTTCCTTGCCCGCGGCGTAGTCCCAGCTGACCCAGGCCGCCTTCTTGACGCCCTGCGCCGCCAGCGCCTTGCCCATGCCGAAGGCCGGCTGCCAGTTGCTGAAGGAGGTGCGGAAGATCAGCGGCGCGCACAGCTCGCGGGTCGCCGCCACGTTGCCGGCATTGGGGATGATCAGCGGCACGCCGCGCTCGCGCGCCGCCTGCACCAGCGCCATCGCCACGCCCGAATGCACCGTGCCCACCAGCGCCTCGACCCGGTCGCGGCTCAACAGGCGGTTGACGTTCTGCACCGCCTTGGAGGGTTCGGATTCATCGTCCAGCCGCACGATCTGCACGGCGCGGCCGCCGAAGCGCCCGCCCTTCTCGGCCAGGTGCATCTCGAAGGCGGTGGCGATGTTCTCGCCCAGCGCGGCAAAGGTGCCGGAAAAGGGCAGCATCAGCCCGATCTTGACCGCGGCCCCCTGGGCGATCGCCGGCCGGGCCAGCCCGGCGGCCACCGCCGCCACACCCAGTCCTGCGAAGCTGCGGCGGGTGATCCCCCGCTCCTGGCGCTCGGGCATTCCTGAATCGTCTCCCTTGGTGGAACGGGTCGCTGCCGGTTTGAAACCCCGGTTCCTTGCCTCGCGCCGTCCGCTCGGTTGTTTCCTCGTGTCCCGGCCCCGCCGAATCTGTGCGATCCTGCAGGTCCGGGCATCACCATGCATTTTGTTGCATGGCGCCTCTGCTCACGCAATCGTTCCCCCGGCGCGGCTCCGGCAGGCGGCCCGTGCGGCCGGCCCCGTCACGCCGCGCTGGCGATCCGTTGCGCCTCCGCGCTAGATTACTGCCTTGTCATGCCGACCGGGAGGGATACGCGATGGATTCCGTTGAACTCAGCGAGATCGTGAGCCTCGCGCTGATTGCTGGGGTGGTGGTGGGCGGCGCCTGGACCTGGCTGACGTCGCACCGGGTGGCCTCGGCCGGGGCGCAGGCCCGCTGGACGGTGACGCCCGCCGCCACCGTGGCCGGGGCGCTGGCCGCCATCATGGCGCTGGAACTGCTGCTGCTCCTGCACCGCTGAGCGCGGCGCCCGCCCCGCGCTCCGGGACCGCGCCGCCCGCGAGGCGGCCGTTGAAGGCGCCACCCGGCGGCGCCACAAGCGTGGCATGGCCTCCGGCAAGACACTCAACGCGGCGAATCTCGAAGCGCTCGGGGCGGCGCGGCTCGCGGAGCTGCTCATGGCAGTCAGCAAGGGCAACGCCGCCGCCCAGCGGCAGCTGCGCCTGGCCCTGGCGGGCAGCGACGGTGCCGGCGGAACGGCGCGCGCCGTCACCAAGCACCTGCTCAGCATCGGCCGGGCGAAGACCTGGCTGGACTGGCAGAAGATCAAGCCCTTCCTGGCCGAGCTGGAAGTCCAGCGCCGCGCGATCCTCGACCTGGTCGCCCCGGCCGATCCCGCCGAGGCCTTCGAGCTGCTCTGGCGCCTGGTCGGCTGCGCCGAAGGCGTGCTCGCGCGCTCCGACGACGGCAGCGGCCACCTGTTCACCGCGTTCCGGGCCGCGGCCCAGGACCTCGGCCCCCTGGCGCAACGGGCCGGCATCCCGCCCGAGGCGCTCGCCCAGCGCGCCTTCCGGGCCCTCGCCGCCGACGAGCACGGCGTCTGGGAGGAGCTGATCCCCATTCTGGCCCCCCAGCTCGGCAAGGCCGGGCTGGCCGTCATCAGGGACGCCGTGCAGGCGTGGCAGGCGGCGCCGGCCGCGACGCCGCCCGGCGGCCAGCGGCAGGTGATCGGCTGGTCGGGTTCCGGCCCGATCCACGCCGACGAGATCCAGGCCCGGCACCGGAAGCGCAGCGCCGCCGTGATCCTGCAGCAGGTCGCCGACGCGCTCGGCGACGTGGACGGCTTCATCGAACAGTTCGACGCCCCGGCGCGCGGGATGCCCGCCGCCGCCGCGGCCATCGCGCAACGGCTGCTCGCCGCCGGGCGCCTGCCCGAAGCCTGGGCGGCGGTGGAGCGCGTCGAAGCCCGGCAGCGCCCGCAGGCACCGATCGAATGGGAACAGGCGCGCCTCGACGTGCTCGAGGCGCTGGGGCGGTCCGGGGACGCGCAGGCCTTCCGGTGGGAGCGCTTCGCCGCGACGCTCAACGCCACCCATCTCCGCGCCTTTCTCCGGAAGCTGCCGGATTTCGACGATGTGGAGGCGGAGCAGCGGGCGATGGCGCACGCGCTGGCCTTCAAGGACGTCCACCAAGCGCTGGGCTTCCTCGTCGCCTGGCCCGACCTGCGGCGGGCCAGCGAGCTCGTGCTCAACCGGGCGAAGGCGTTGAACGGCGACCTTTACGAGCTGCTCTCGCCGGCCGCCGAAGCGCTGGACAGCCGCTTTCCGCTCGCCGCGACGGTGCTGCGCCGGGCCATGATCGACTTCACGCTCGGGGCCGCCCGGTCGTCGCGCTACAAGCACGCGGCGCGGCACTTCCGGGATTGCCGGGATGCCGCGCCGCGCGTGGAAGCCTTCGGCGCCATCCCCGACCACGCGGCCTACGAGCGGCTGCTCCGGAGCGCCCATGGCCGCAAGGCCGGGTTCTGGCAGGAAGTGGACGAGCTGGGCTGATCCCGGGTGGCCGCCGCCCGTCCGCCGTGCCGTGGGCGCGCCTGGAGGCACAGCTGGCGGGCGGCCTGGAGGCACGCCTGGCGGGCGCGCCTGGAGGTGCGCTCCCCGCCGCCGGGCCGCCACGCGCCCCGGCGCCGTGCCGCCTCACCCCAGCCGCAGCAGCCCGATCAGCCCCAGGCTGATGCCGCCCAGAACCAGCAGCGACAGCACCGCCGCCGCCACCACGCGCGGCCCGCTTCGCGCCACCAGCCGCGCATCCACCCCCAGCCCCAGCGCCGCCATGGACAGCACGGTCAGCACCCCCGCCGTGCCCGCGATCGGCGCCAGCGCCGCTTCCGGCACCAGCCCCAGCGAGCGCAGCGCCGCGAAGCCGAGAAAGCCCAGGATAAAGGGCGGCACCAGCCGCCCGAACACCAGCCGGCCGCCGCGCCCCGCCGGCACCGTTCCCGCCCGCCGCGCCAGCAGGGAGAGGACCAGCACCACCGGCCCCAGCATCAGCACCCGCACCAGCTTCACCAGCGTGCCGAGCTGCACGGCCAGCGTCCCCACCGGCGCGGTGGCGGCCAGCACCTGCGGCACGGCATACACGGTCAGCCCCGCCAGCACGCCGTACTGCGCCTCCGTCAGGCCCAGCGCCGGCACCAGCAGCGGCAGCCCCAGCACCACGCCCACGCCCAGCACCGCGGTGAAGGCGATGGCCGCCGCCACGTCGCGGCTTTCCGCCCCGATCGCCGGCGCCACCGCGGCGATGGCGGAATTGCCGCAGATGGAATTGCCGCAGGCCACCAGCACGGCCATGCGCCGCGGCAGGCCGAGCAGCCGCCCGATGCCGTAGCTGCATGGGATGGCCAGCGCCACGGCGGCGGCGATGCCCCCCACCAGCCCCGGCCCCACCGCCAGCACGGATTGCGCGCTCAGCGAGGCGCCGAGCAGGATGATCGCCGTTTCCAGCAGGGTCTTGGCGCTGAAGGCGATCCCCGGCGCCCAGCGCGTCCCCGGTGTCCAGGCCGTGCGGATCGCCGCCCCCAGCAGGATGGCCAGCACGATGGCTTCCAGCCAGGCATGGCCGAAAATCCGGGCTTCCAGCACCTGCAGGCCCCAGGCCAGCAGCGACACCGCGGCGCAGAGCAGCACCCCCGGCGCGAGCCGGCGCAGCACGCCGCCCGCGGCCGGTGCGGCCTCGCCGCGCGTCGCCGGGGCAGCCTCGCCGCGCGCGAGGGAAGGCAGGGGCATGGTGTCCGGCACGGGGGTTGCCTGGGGTCCTTCTCGGTGCCGCAGACATGCACGCCCCGGATTCATCTGGCAAACATCCCATCCAGATCGAATCCATCGCCAGGAGAGATGATCTTGCCCGCTCCCTCCGGCGCCCCCGCGGGCCGCCATGCCCGGCCCCGCCCATCCCGGCCCGTCCCCCTCGCAACGCGCCGCGCGCGGGCCAGCGCGTGACCGCCCTCCAGGCGCAGTCCGGCCTCGGCCTGCTGCTGCTCTGCACCCTGGCCTGGGCCCTCGGCGGCTGCCGCCGCCCGATCCCCTGGCGCGTGGTGGCGGCCGGGCTGGGCGGGCAGCTGTTCTTCGCCGCGCTGCTGCTGCACGTCCCCGGCGCGCGCCGCTTCTTCGACCTGCTGGGCGGCGCGGTGGACGCGCTGGCCGCCGCCACGCGCGAGGGCACCGGCTTCGTGTTCGGCTATCTCGGCGGCGCGCCGCTGCCCTTTGCCGAAACCCGCCCGGGCGCCTCCTTCGTGCTGTTCTTCCAGGCGCTGCCGCTGGTGCTGGTGGTCGGCGCCCTGTCCGCGCTGCTCTACCATTGGCGCATCCTGCCGGCGGTGGTGTCGGTGCTGTCGCGCGGCTTGCACCGGGCCTTCGGCATCTCCGGCGCCTGCGGCTTTTCCGTGGCCGCCAACGTGTTCGTCGGCATGGTGGAAGCGCCGCTGCTGATCCGCGCCTGGCTCGCCACCCTGCCCACGGCGGAGCTCTTCGCGGTGATGGTGGCCGGCCTGGCCACCATTTCGGGCAACATGCTGGTGGTCTACGCCACGCTGATCGCGCCGGTGGTGCCCGATGCGGCCGGGCAGCTCCTCGCCGCCAGCCTGGTGGGCGCCCCCGCCGCCATCCTGGCCGCACTGCTGATGATGCCGCCCGGCGCCAGCCTGCGCCCCGGCGCCGAGGCGGCGGCGCTGGCCGCAGCGCCCGGCCCAGGAGTTGGTCCCACCCCGCCCACTGCTCCCGCGGATGCGGCAAGCGCCACGGCTGCCCTGCCCATCACCGCCGATCCACCTCCCGCCGCGGCCGCCGCGCCCGCGGAAGCGGACGACCCGCCCATGCCGCCGCTCTACGACAGCGCCATGGAGGCCATCGTCCGCGGCACTCAGGACGGGCTGTCGCTGCTGCTGGGCATCATGGCCACGCTGATCGTCTTCGTGGCGCTCGTGGCGCTGGCGGACGCCGTGCTGCAGCCCCTCACCGGCCTGACGGTGCGGCAGATCATGGGCTGGGTGATGTGGCCGCTCGCCCTCGCCATGGGCGTCCCCCTGGCCGAGGCCGGCACCGTGGCCGCCTCCCTCGGCGTCAAGGTCGCGGTGAACGAGTTCGTCTCCTACCTCGAACTCGCCACCTCCGGCGGCGCCGGCCTCAGCGAGCGGTCCCGCCTGATCCTGACCTGGGCGCTCTGCGGCTTCACCAACTTCGCCTCCGTCGGCATCATGGTCGGCGGCCTGACCGTGATGTGCCCCGAGCGCCGCCCCGAGATCGTCCGCCTCGGCCTCCCCTCCCTGCTCGCCGCCACCCTGGCCTGCTGCATGATGGGCGCCGTCGTCGGCCTCCTCACCCCGGGCTGATCCCCCGAGCCTGACGGGCAGCGTTCTCCCGGGAAGGCGGCTTGCAGGTTGCGCGGGAGACGCTTCCGGGGGCTGGCCGCGGCCAAGGGGGCTCTGCCCCCTTGGGACCCCCGCGAGGAGCTTAGGCTCCTCGACCTCATGAGTGCCTCCGACGGGGGCGGGATGGCTGACGGCGGTTATGATGGGCGACGGCGGCCAACCCGCCCCCGCCGGAGGCACTCAACGTGGGGTCCGGGGAGTTTAAACTCCCCGGCGGGGTCCAGGGGCAGCGCCCCTGGCCCGCGCCCGAACACTCAGGCGCCCCCTCGCACCCCCGGAAGTCACCCCCAGGAGAACGCCGCCCGTCAGGCCGGGGTGATGGCCAGGGCGAGGTCGGGGCCGAATTCGGGCACGGACACGGCCAGCAGGCCGGCGGCGTCGGCCTCGGCGGACAGGCGGCCGGCCTCGCGGCCCGCGCGGGTGTCCCACAGCACCACGCGGCGGGGGCCGGGGCGCAGGCCGGGGATGCGCAGCGTGACGGGGGACACCAGCGAGTCGTCCACCTGCCGGTCGCGTCGCGCACCGCGGCGCAGCGTCCGGCGCAGCAGCCAGGCCACGGCCTGGTTCTCGTCGCCGCAGGCGAAGCCGACCACGGCGGGGTCGTCCACGGTGATCTCGTCGTTGAGGTTGCGCCGGTGGAAGCGCGGCCAGTCCACCAGCGGCAGGAAGCCGGCCAGGGCCTGCTGCGCGCGGCGCATGCCGGCGGTCAGCACGTGCGGCTTGCGGTTGGGCCAGCGCATGCCGCCGCCCGCCCCGCCGGAGGCGAGATGCGCCCACTGGATGTGCCGGAAATACTCGTCGTCGAAGGGCTCCGGCAGGGTGCGGTGCTTGTCCTTGAAGGTGTGGATCGGCCCGTGCTCGGAATCGAAGAAGGGCCGCAGGTCGCCGATATGCGCCAGCGCCTCGCGCGTCAGCCGGCCGGCGGCGATCGCAGGGGCCACGCTGTCGCGCGGCTGGTCGATGCTGCCTTCCTCGTAGAAATGGCTGTTGGCGAAATCCAGCCCGGGATGCCGGAAGATCGGGTCCACGATCCACGGCTTCCATTCCAGCTCCGGCCCGAAGACGGACACGCATTGCAGGTGCGCCCGGCCGTGCAGGCGGATCTCCAGGTCGCGCAGGAAGGGGCCGACATCGTCGATGAAGTGGGCAAAGGCGTCGGGCAGGTTCTCGCCCTGCGCCGGGTGCATCTCGTTCCACAGGTCCCAGCCGAAGATCACGCCGCTCTTGCCCCAGCGCTCCGTGGCAAAGGCGAAGCGCGCCTTCACCGCCTCGCGCGTGGCGGGGCAGGTCAGCAGCCGGGTGCGGCTGTCGCAGGGGCCGCCATTGGCCTGGTTGTAGGGATGGTTCTTCCAGTTGATCCAGGTGAAGAAGGTGTCGAAGGGCGTCAGCAGCACCCGCAGCCCCACCACCTCGCACAGCGCGAAGAGGTCGTCCCACAGCTGCACCATGGTCGGGTTGAAGCTGCCCACGCGGCGTTCCAGGAAGCGGTGCTTGCCCTGCGCGTATTCCAGCATCAGCCGCAGGCAGGTGACGCCGTGCTCCTTCAGGTAGCGCAGGTGGCGCTCCACCGCGGGCAGGTCGCGGCGGCGGAACAGCCCTTCCAGCTCGGGCCAGGAGATCGCGTCGTTCTGGCCGATGGGAGTCCAGGGCTCGCCGGCCGCAGTGACGAAGTAGGGCGCGCCGGGGGCACGCTCGATCCAGGGTAGTTTGAGCGGGGGCAGTTCGGGCAAGGGCGGGCGATTCCAGTTCTGCGGGCGCGGCGGGAAGGCGTCGGGCAGGCATGTACCTGCCACCCCCGCCCTGTCGAGGGGCCGGGACACCGCCGGGGGAAGCCGGCGCGGTCACGACCTCGCGCGCCCGCGTCGGGAACCGCCCGGCCCCGGCGCGCCCATGCCCTCCCACGGCACCACCGGCCCTTGCCCATCCCGCCGCCGGGGCGTCCCATGCCGGCCTGTCGGGCTGCCATCCCCGGCGATGCCGCCGCCGGGGATGGCAGCACCGGAGAGAAGAAGGGTTCCGATGTCCAAGAAGCTTCCGCTGAGCCTCGCCTGCGGCGACTACGAGATCCTGCGCGCCCTCAAGGAAGGCACCGTGCAGCCCGACGGCATCGAGCTGACGGTACTGACGGCGATGGATTCCTCCACCCGCCACTGGCGCTTCCTGCGCAACCGCGAGTTCGACGTGGCGGAACTCTCCGCCTCCTCCTACCTCGTGGCCCGCGACCACGAATTGCCGGTATGCGCGCTGCCGGTGTTTCCTCACCGCCGCTTCCGGCACGGCTTCGTGTTCATCAACACCGGCAAGGGCATCCGCGAACCGCGCGACCTCGTGGGCCGCCGCATCGGGGTGAAGTCCTTTTCCGTCACCGCCGGGCTGTGGATGCGCGGCATCCTGGAGCACGAATACGGCGTGCCGCACCGGCAGGTGGAATGGGTCGCCGAGCTGGACGAGGACGTGAGCTTCACCCCGCCCGAAGGGCTGCGCCTGTCCCGCCTGCCGCATGACCGTTCCGTGGAAGCCATGCTGGCCGAGGGCGAGCTGGACGCGGTGATCCATTCCGACCTCATCAAGCCCTTCGTGGCCGGCGACCCGCGCGTGGCGCGGCTGTGGCCGGACTACCGGGCCGAGGAGGTCCGCTACTACCGCAAGACCGGCATCTTCCCGATCATGCACGTGCTCGGCCTCAAGCGGGAGATCGTGGAGCAGCACCCCTGGGTGCCCATCAACCTCCAGCGCGCCTTCGAACAGGCCAAGACGATCGGCATGCAGCGCATGGAGAATCCCCGCCTCGTGCCGCTGGCCTGGTACCGCGAGGAATGGGAGGAACAGGCGGCGATCCTCGGCCCAGACCCCTGGGAATACGGGCTGGGCGCGCGCAACCGGCACGCGCTGGACACCCTGGCCGGCTATTCCCACGAACAGGGGCTGAGTCGCCGGCGCCTGCCGCTGGAGGAGCTGTTCCTGCCGGTGGACGAGGGCCGCAAGCGCGGCGAGTTCCGCATCTGAGGCGGCCGGGTGGGCCGTCCGGCCGGGGGCAGCGCCCGCGGCCCGGGAGGGAGAAGGAATTCTCCCTCCCGTAGCCCTCCCTCATCTTTCTTCGTTTCCTGCCGGGAATCACGGCAGCGGCGGGACGCCCGGCGGCCAGGACCACCGCCCGAGCTCCGCGGACGGAAGGCCGCCGTCGCCGGAGGGCGTCGCCCTCCGGCGTGCCCGACCTCGCCACCAGACCCGCGGCAGCACCCCGAAAACAGATGAGGGGGAGGGTTCGGGAGGGGGAGAATGCCTTCTCCCCCTCCCGAGGCGCCACCACCCGCTGCCCCGCTCGCGCCCTGGCGAAGCCGCCGCGCCCGCAGCGAAAACCGCGGATTTCCCACCGCCCGCGGGAGATCATTCCGCCTTCGTTGCACCTGCCCTGCATCCGCCGCGTGGCCTCGGGCTTAACGCCCGGGGGTCAGGCCGCTATGGTCCGCCGCTTTCCGAGGGGGCGACACGGCCTTGGCCGACATCTTCGACGAGTTGCAGGACGACATGCGCGCCGAACGCGCCCGCCAGCTGGCGACGCGCTGGGGCGGCGTGCTGGGCGTGGTTGCCCTGCTGGCGCTCGCGGGGGTGGGCGGTTGGCAGGGCTGGCGCTGGTACCAGACCCAGCAGGCCGAGCAGACCGCCGCCATCTTCCTGGAAGCCAGCCGCAACGCCGAGCAGGAGAACGCCGACCTCGGCGCCGCAGGAAACCGCTTCGCCGCCGTGGCCGAGAGCGCCCCGCCCGGCTACCGCACCCTGGCCCGGCTGCGCGCCGCCGCCCTGAAGGCCGAGACCGGCGACCGCGATGCCGCCCTGGCGCTGTGGGACGCCGTGGCCGCCGACCCGGATGCCGACCGGCTGTACCGCGACCTCGGCAGCCTGATGTGGGCGCTGCACGGCCTGGACAGCCAGGACCCCGCCGCCCTGTCGGCCCGGCTGGAACCGCTGGCCGCCGATTCGAGCCCCTGGCGCGCCTCCGCCCGCGAATTGCAGGCGCTGGTCTCCATGCGCCGCGGCGAAAGGGACGTGGCCCGCCGCACGCTGCAGGCGCTGGCGCAGGACACCACCGCCCCCCAGGGCATCCGCAGCCGCGCCGCGCGGCTGGCCGCGGGGCTGGACGGGTGAGGCCGGTGCGCGCGACGCGCCGCGGCCTGCTCCGCGGCACCGGAATGCTGGGCGCGGCCGGGCTGCTGGCCGGCTGCGACACGCTGGAAGACCTGTTCGGTTCCTCCAAGAAGCCCCTGCCCGGCGAGCGCCTGCCGCTGCTGGGCACCAACAACCGCGCCATCAGCGCCGATCCGGCGGCGGCGCGGCAACCGCTGGTGCTGCCCGCGGCGCGCCCGGTTTCCAGCTGGCCGCAGGTCGGCGGCGACGCCGCCCACGCGGTCGGCCACGTCGCCCTGTCCTCCGAAACGCTGCGCGAAGCCTGGCGCGGCAGCGTCGGCACCGGCAGCGGCTATCGCCGCCGCATGACCGCGGGCCCCGTCGCCTCGGCCGACACCGTCTACGCCGCGGATGCCTACGGCGTGCTGGGCGCCTTCAGCCTCGACCGCGGCGGCCGCCGTTGGCAGTTCGACACCCGCCCCGACAAGGACGACGTGGGCGCCGTGGGTGCCGGCTGCGCGCTGGACGGCAACACCCTCTACGTCGCCACCGGCTTGGCGGAAGTGCTGGCCATGGACCCCGCCACCGGCACGGTGCGCTGGCGCGTCCGCACCCCCGCCCCGACCCGCGGCGCCCCCACCGTGGCGGATGGCCGCATCTTCGTGGTGACGCTGGAGAACCACCTCCTCGCCCTCTCGGCCGAGGACGGCCGGCGGCTCTGGGTGTATCGCGGCCAGCCCGTCACCGCCGTGCCGCTGGGCCTGCCCGCCCCCGCCGTGTCCGGCGAAACCGTGGTGGCCGGCTTCCCCTCCGGCGAGCTGGTGTCGCTGCGCGCCACCGACGGCCGCGTGCTGTGGACCGAAGCCCTGTCCGCCCCGCCCGGTGAGCGCCGCGGCGGCATCGCCGACATTGCCGGCGTCCGCGCCGCCCCGGCCATCGTGGAAGGCACCGTGCTGGCCGTGGGCCAGGGCGGCTCCACCATCGCCGTGGACCTCCGCTCCGGCCGCCGCCTGTGGGAGCGCGAGGTCGGCGGCGCCACCGACCCGGCCGTGGCGGGGGACTGGATGTTCCTGGTTTCCACCGACGCGGAGCTGGTGGCGCTGAGCCGCACCACCGGCCAGGTCCGCTGGCTGACGCCGCTGAACCCGCCCACCCCGCCCGGCGGTCGCCGGCGCGAGCCCGCCAGCTTCGGCAGCCCGCTGCTGATCAACGGCCGCATCCTGGTGCCCGGCAGCGGGTCGGAGGCGGTGCTGGTGGACCCGGCGGAGGGCGACATCACCGGCCGCCTGCCTCTGCCCGGCCCGGTGCTGCTGCCCGCCGCCGTGGCCGGCAACCAGGTGCTGGTGCTGACCGAGGACGGCACCCTCGCCGCCCTGCGCGGCTAGCGCCACTTCCCGCCGTTCCCGGGAGGGGGAGAAGGAATTCTCCCCCTCCCGGACCCTCCCCCTCATCTTTTTTCGGGATGCTGCCGCGGTCTGGGCTGGCGCGTTGGGCGCGCCGGAGGGCTCGGCCCTCCGGCAACTGCCGCATCAGCCCGCGCTGCGCAGGACGAATGTTTTCTGAGGCTTCAAGCGCCCGGCGTGCCCACCCAGACCCGGCAGCTCCCGAAAAAAGATGAGGGTGGGTCTGGGAGGGAGAATTCCTTCTCCCTCCCGGGGCCAAGGGCGCCCACGAACCGGCCCATGCCGCCACCCGAGCCGGGCGACACGGGCAGCCTTTCTCCCATGCGCGGCGCGCCCTGGACCGGCGCCGCTCTCCCTGGCCGGTGGCGCGCAACCATCGCCCGCCCCGCCGTGCTAAACTCCCGCAATGCCTCGAAAGGTCGCGCCGGCATGAAGCCCCGCATCGCTATCCTGGGCCGGCCCAATGTCGGCAAGTCCTCCCTGTTCAACCGCCTCGCGCAGCGGCGCATCGCCATCGTGGACGACACGCCCGGCGTCACGCGCGACCGCAAGGAAGCCGAGGCCCGTATCGCCGGCCGCGACGTGATCGTGGTGGACACCGCCGGGCTGGAAGAATCGCCGCCCGACACCATTCCCGGCCGGATGCGCGCTTCCTCCGAAACGGCGCTGCGCGAAGCGGACCTGATCCTCTTCGTGGTGGATGCCCGGGCCGGGCTGACGCCCTCGGACCGCGCCTTCGCCACCTGGCTGCGCAAGCAGAGCAAGCCGGTGATCCTGCTGGCCAACAAGGCCGAGGGCCGCACCGGCGCCGCTTCCGCCCTGGAAGCCTACGAACTCGGCCTGGGCGCCCCGCTGCCCGTTTCCGCCGAGCACGGCGACGGCTGGGGCGAGCTGCACGACGAGATCGCCGCCCGCCTCCCGCCCGAGCCGGAGGGTGAGGAGGACGAGGACGAGCCCGACACGGAGGAGAAGCGCCGCAACCGCCCGCTGCGCCTGGCCATCGTCGGCCGCCCCAACGCCGGCAAGTCCACCCTGCTCAACGCCCTGACCGGCGAGGAGCGCATGATCACCGGCCCCGAGCCCGGCCTGACCCGCGATTCCGTGGCGGTGGAATGGACCGACGAGACCGGCGGCAAGGTGCGGCTGGTGGACACCGCCGGCATGCGCAAGCGCGCCCGCGTGCACGAGGGGCTGGAACAGATGTCCGTCGGCGCCTCGCTGGCCGCGCTGAAGGAATGCGAGGTGGTGGTGCTCGTGCTCGACGCCCTGCTGGGCATGGACGAGCAGGACCTGCGCATCGCCCGCCTGGCCGAGCGCGAGGGCCGCGCCGTGGTGGTCGCCCTGAACAAGTGGGACGCGGTGGAGGACCGCCCCGGCACGCGCAAGCAGCTGGACGACGTGCTCACCGCCTCCCTGGCGCAGTCCAAGGGCGTGACGGTGGTGCCGCTCTCCGCCATGACCGGCCGCGGCGTGGACAAGCTGATGCCCGCGGTGCGCAAGACCTACGAGCGCTGGAACCACCGCGTCGCCACCGGCGCGCTGAACCGCTGGTTCGAGGGCGCGCTGGAACGCCACGCCCCGCCGCTGGTCGGCGGCAAGCGGCTGAAGCTGCGCTACTGCACCATGCCCAAGGCGCGGCCGCCCACCATCACCGTGTTCGGCACCCGCGCCGAGCTGCTGCCCGAGGATTACCGCCGCTACCTCGTCAACAGCTTCCGCGAGGCCTTCGACATGCCGGGCGTGCCGATCCGGCTGCACCTGCGCGGGACGAGCAATCCTTACGAGGACGAGGACAAGTAATACCGGCGAGCGGATGAACTGACTCGGATGTGAGTTTCAGTTCGCTAGGTTCGGTGATTCGGTTTCGGCGTGGCTGGAACGGACGGGCCGATGGGACGAGCGCTGGCGATCCGGACTGACCTGCTGAGCGCGTCCGAGTTGCGCAGGCGGGCACGCCGGGAGCCGAACCGACGGACAGCGACGCGGATGGTGGCGGTAGCGCACGCATTGGATGGGTTGAGCCGGGCAGAGGCAGCGCGGCTGGTGGGCCTGGAGCGCCAAGCGCTGCGCGATGCGGTGGTGCGCTACAACGCCGAAGGGCTAGACGGCCTGCGGGACCGT